>JACAEV010000165.1 GCA_013388645.1 Syntrophaceae bacterium
GATCAATCACGAAGCCTTTGTTCTGAACTATCAAAAATGATAACGGGATTAATCAAATCTTTAAAGAGGTAATTGATAAATGCTCCGAACTACGAACTCCGAACTCATAGCTATAAAGAACGGCAAGGAGAAGTAAAAAATGAATAAATATTCCGAATTACGAATTCCGAAATCCGAAATCCGAGTAAGGGAGATACTGACCCCCCGTGAGGCGGCAGAATATTTGAGCGTCCATGTCCGAACCATCTACCGCTTGGCAAAACAAGGGGAGATTCCTGGTCGTAAGGTAGGGGGAAGCTGGAGATTCAAAAAAGACGCTCTGGATGAATGGCTTTCTTGGAAGGTAAATCCCTCCTCCAACGGAAAAGGATAAGAAATGAACAACAGAATTTTAGTGGTGGATGATGAAAAAGAGATCAGGGATTTCCTCTATAAGGCACTTAGCCGGATTGGCAAATTTCAGGTAGAGGTGGCCAGCTCCGGAGATGAAGCTCTTGAAAAGTTAAAGAAAGAATCATTCGATCTTGTCCTAACAGATTTGAAAATGCCAAAGATGGATGGACTTCAACTCATAACGGAGATTGCCAAATTAAATGCGGACATCCTCACCATGATGATGACCGGCCATGGGACGATTGACTCGGCTTTAGAGGCTATGAAACGGGGAGCAAGTGATTATCTCATGAAGCCCCTCAGCCTGGACGAGCTATTGGTTCGTATCCAGAAGGTTCTGGAAGAGAGACAACGTTTTGTCAGGCTTAAAGATTTCGCCGACCAACTGGAAAAGGCCAATCAGGAGTTAAGAAAGATTGATGCGATGAAATCTGAGTTTGTCTCGGTTGCTTCTCATGAATTGAGAACTCCCCTCGCTGCCATCAAAAATGCGGTGCAATTGATGCTGAGCGGAAAGACCGGCGAGATTAACGAACATCAATCAAAGTTTCTCTCCATGGCAGAGAGAAACATCAACCGCCTTACCAACATTCTCAACGATCTTTTAAACCTTTCAAGGATTGAGTCGGGAAAGGTTGAGCTAAAGTTTCAGAATTTAGAATTGGGAAAGGTCATCGAATTGACGACATCTGCTCTGAGACCCCAAGCTGATGCCAAATCAATTCAAATCGAGGTAGGGGTCCAGGAACCACTTCCAGAGGTCTATGGGGATCCAGAAAAAATTGAGCAAATTCTGACAAACCTGATAGGAAATGCCATTAAATTTACACCCGAGGGGGGAAAAATCATCGTCAGCGCTACACCACTTCCGAAAGGAGATACAAGTGGATATGGGGACCAGGTCGTTGTCTCTGTAAAAGATACAGGCATAGGAATTCCATCGGAACATTTAGGTGCCATTTTCGAAAAATTTCATCAGGTGGAGGGTTCGCTTCATCGTTCCGTAAGTGGAACAGGGTTAGGATTGGCGATCACCAAGGGATTGGTAGAGGCCCATCAAGGTAAGATCTGGGTGGAAAGTGAGGTCGAAAAGGGGAGTACCTTTACATTCACCTTGCCTCTGGCAGAAGGGGAGAGAAGGGAACCTCATTTTCGTTACATCTTGGATAAGGAGTTCCAGCGGGCCCAAGAGAATAATGCGCCGCTCACCCTCTTTCTGATCAAGGTATTAGGGGAAGATGGGGAAATAAAAGAAGTTCTCTTGGATCAATTAGAAGAAAAGGTAAAACAATGCCTCTGTCGGAAGGCTGACATTTTGTTGAGGCGAGAAAAAGAAAAGATTTTGGCTGCCCTTTGCGAGGCAACCCTTCAGGGAACTCAGGTGATTCGCCAACGGATTGAAGAGGAGATTCATGAGCATTTATTCAACGGCCAAGCCAAACCGGTGACTCTCAAAGTGGGGACGGCTACCTTCCCTGAGGAGGCCCTTTCAAAAGCAGAACTTTTCAGATTGGCCAAAGAAAGATTAGGAGGTTAAGCAATGAGTCCGAAGAAGATTTTAATTGTCGACGATGAGGTGGATTTAGTCGAAACGGTCCGTTTCCCCTTGGAGATCGAGGGGTATGATACCCTCGTCTCTTATAATGGTGAAGATGCTTTGAACCAGGCAAGAAAAGAAAAACCGGACCTCATCATTCTTGATTTGATGTTGCCTAAGCTGGATGGCTACAAGGTCTGTCGGCTGTTGAAGTTTGATGAGAGATACAAACATATTCCTATCTTAATGCTGACAGCCAAGACCCAGGAAAAGGATAAAATTCTCGGCAAAGAGACCGGTGCGGATGAATATATCACCAAACCCTTTGAAATGGATTATTTATTGGGAAAGGTGAAAGAATATCTAAAAATTAGTTCGGAGTAATGAGTTCGCAGTTCGGAGTCTTAAAAGGAAATTCTCCGAACTCCGAGCTCCGAACTCCGAACTTCTTATTAGTGAGAGAAGTTATGCCTACTTTTAGATACAGGGTAAGGGACAGATCAGGAAAGGCAATGGTGGGGACGATCGAGGCTCCGACGATTGAGGTGGCGGGAAATCATCTTTATCAGACAGGGTATTTCCCCATCGCGATCGAGGAGGAAAGGACTTCCCTATCCCTTGACCTATCCGACCTTTGGAAACGATTTAGAAAAGTGACGCCTGAAGAATTGATTGTCTTTAGTCAACAGTTTTCTACTCTCTATAAAGCAGGATTGCCGTTGCTTCCAGGTTTGAGAAGTTTGAAAGAGCAAGCCTCCAACCCGAGGTTTAAAGAGGTACTGGAAGAGATCGGCCTCCAGATCGAAGGAGGAAATACACTTTTCGGAGCCATGTCCAAGTATCCGGATGTCTTTCCTGTGGTTTATATTAATATGATCCGGGCAGGTGAGACCTCAGGAAAACTTGGAGAATCACTTGATCGCTATGTCACCCTGGCGGATCGGGAATTGAGAACTCGGCAGAGAGTCAAAGAGGCAACCCGTTATCCCAAAATTGTCATCTTCTCAGTGATCATCGCATTCGTCGTATTGCTCACCTTTGTGATTCCAAGGTTTGCCCAGATTTTTGCTCAATTCAATACTCCTCTTCCGTTGCCGACCAAAATAATGATCTGGACCAATAATATTTTTCAATCCTATTGGTATCTTGTGCTGGGAATACTGGTGCTCCTACCCATTCTGTTCAAGCGATATATCCAGACGGAAAAAGGAAGAATCTCCTGGGATAGGCTAAAGACAAGAGTCCCTGTATTTGGTCGGCTTTTCTTAATCGCTGCCCTGTCCCGATTTACGCATACTTTCGTCATGCTAAATCGGAGTGGAATTCCCATCCTTCAAATCCTGGAGGTGACTTCTGGCACCATCAACAATGTAATGCTTGCTCAGGCCATTGAAGAAATCAGCCGGAAGGTTAGAGAGGGAAGAAGTTTAACGGAGGCCATGAAGGAAAGTGGAAAATTTACACCCCTCGTCCTTCAAATGGTAGCCGTAGGAGAATCTTCAGGAACATTAGACGAGATGTTAGTCAGAATTACTGAGTATTATGACCTGGAGCTGGAAAATGCCGTTAAGAAAATGTCGACCTATATCGAACCGGTCTTGACGCTCTTTCTGGGAGTGGTGGTTCTTTTCTTGGCATTGGCCGTATTCTTGCCGTGGTGGAATATGGCCTCGTTGTTTAAATAATTTGCGATGGACGATGAACGATGAACCTTGAACGATGGACGATGAACAATTGCAGAGTGCGGAATGCAGATTTCAGAGTGAAAACTCCGAACTCTGAACTTCGAACTCCGAACTCAAAAGGTCTTACTTTAATTGAAGTTATCGTCGTCCTGATCATCATTGGAATCTTGGCAGCGATTGCGTTACCCAGAATTGATTTCGGGGGAACCTCCTCAAGTGCATCGGTGGGGGGAGCGGCAAATATGATTGCGTCGGATATTCGGTACGCACAGGAATTTGCAATGGCAAATAGACTTTCGAAAAGTGTCATTTTCACATCAGGGTCATCGGTCTATACATTTAACCCGACGAATAACTTCGACCCCTCAGGTCGACTTCCGTCTGGAGTGACGATTAGCAATAATTTCACGATTACCTTCAATTCTCTGGGAGAACCGACGACCGGTGGGGGTGGTTCGGTAACGATTACTGGAGGGGGACAGACGAAGACCATCAGTGTGGTGAATTATACGGGGAAGGTGAATATATCATAACAGTTCGGAGTAGTGAGTTTGGAGGATTGAAAATGAATAATCAACATTTTGATTTCGAAAATTCAAAAGTTTATCAGAAAGCATTGGAATATTTAGATCTTGTGTACAAGATGACAAAAAAATTTCCGAAAGCAGAACTCTTCTCGTTAACAGATCAATTCAAGCGAGCTTCAATATCTATTTGCCTTAATATTGCTGAAGGGAGTGGAGGAAGCAAGGTGGAGTTCAATCGATTTCTTAAAATAGCACGGAGATCGATAAGAGAATGTGTTGCAATTACCGAAATCTCTCATAGACAAGAATTTATTGGTAATGATTTGAAAGAACAATCACGAAGCTCCCGCTCTGAACTGTCAAAAATGATAACGGGATTAATCAAATCTTTAAAGAGGTAATGTTTTGATGCTACGAACTACGAACTACGAACTCAAAACTTTAAATAGCAGGGGCTTTACCCTTATCGAGATTATCATATTGATCGTCATGGCTGGTATTCTTTTGCCAGCAATCATTGTGCCTTTTGCAACAGGTATAAAAGGAAGTGGAAAGCCGGAAATGGTAACGACGGCCATGTATCTTGCTCATCAAAAGATGGAAGAATTCATGAAGTTCAATTATAGCAATGCAGCTCTTAACCCCACTGGTCTTACTGCATATGTCAATTCGGGCATCCCAACCTATCAATGGCAGTGGGAAATTATTTATGTGGATAATAATTTTAATACGTCAGGGTCAGATGTCGGATACAAAAGAATTCTGGTCCGTGTGAAAGATCCTGAGAATGATGCGTACGAAATTTATTCAGTCGTAACAAATTTTCCATAATAGTTCGGAGTTATGAGTTAGGGGTTCGGAGAAAATGATGAAAAGAATTAAATCTTTAAGAAATGATGCTGAAAGGCTCCGAACTACGAACGCCGATCTCGACACTTTGGGGAAAAGGGGTTTCACGTTAATCGAGGTAGTTATCGTAATCGCCATTTTGTCGATTGTTTCGGCAATCACGATCTACTTTTTGGTGAGTAACTTGATGGTCTATACGATGGTCTCCAATCAAAAGACTCTTTTTGATGAAGGGAAATTGGCACTGGAGAGGATGTGTAGAGATATTCGGGATGCAAATCTCATCACATCGCCGACTGCAGGGAATTCAGGTAATCTGATCACTTTCAGAAGAACCAATAATACCGGTCCAAGCCAGGATACTGCCAATGAAACCATTACGTATCAGAAGACCGGAAGCAATTTGGAGAAGGTTAAAGCAGCTACCTCTTATGGGATAGCTGGAAATATTTCTACATTCACGGTAACACGAGACTCAGGAAACGAGATTCAGCTTTTCTTGGAACTCTCTTCGGTGAGCGCAGGCGTCACCTTAAAAGTGACGTTACAAACAAAGGTTTATCCAAAGAACATTACAAAAGATACAACCTATAAGAACTTCTTCCTAAATTGGAAGGAGGAAATAAGCAGTTGAAAAAGCTTAAGGTTATGAATTCAAAAGGAATATCCGTCCTCTTCTTGGTCATTGCCATGCTGTTGATGGTCACAATAGGCTATGTCTTCTCCTATTTGATCCCTACCAAACAGAAATCCGTAGTCTTTCCTATTCAATCCACTCAAGCATTCTTCATTGCCCAATCCGGAGTGGAATTCGCTGTTCGATATGCTACTGACAACGGTTGGACCACTACGACTTTGCTTAATAATTTGAATGGTATTACAAGAAACCTTGGGAGTGGAAGATTTACCCTCACTTACAACTATGCAACTTACGGTGATAAACTCATTTCTATTGGAGAAGTCCCCAACGCCGGTGAAAGAAGGAGAATTAGTGTTTCAAGTTTTACTAGCTTTTTACCCCAAGGATTAGCCTTTGCTCCAGGTTATGATGCGCCTTGCTGGTGTTTGGGTACCCGACGGGCGAGGTTCTTCATTCAAAATGTTGGAAGTAGTGATATAACGATCAACGCCTTTTCTGCCACCTGGAATGACGTAGGTCAACCCAAAACCATTCAGCAAATTGATATGAACTTGGTTCAGAAATATGCGGGGAACTATTCGAGTGGGAGCCCCTTTGTAAATTTTAATAGAGGTGGCAATAGTCAGACGATTTCTGCGGGCCAGGTGCTCGAAATTGTAGTGTATTGGAGCGGCAATACCAATGGAAATAATATAGTTATCAATTTCCAGACCCCAGGAGGATCTATTTACACATTTAACTTGGACCCAGGAGGTGGTGGATTAGGTAGTTGCCCACATCCTTGTTAGAAATATATGTTGAAATTTTAAGGAGTTATTTATGGCAGAAACAATCGGCTTAGACATTGGTTCTCATTCGATTAAGTTGGTCGGTATAAAGACGACTTCCAAAGGGCCTTTTCTCACCTGTGTGGGGCTGAAGGAAATCCCCCATGGGACCGACAAAGAGGATATGAACACTGTTATTGAAACCCTTAGGTCCTTGGTTAGCGAAGTTGGCCTTAAGACCAAAAAGGTGAATCTGACTGTTTCAGGCTCGGGAGTTACCATCAAGCGAGTTTCAATTCCTTCTCTTCCTAAGGCGGAATTAAAAGAGGCTGTTCGCTGGGAAATTAAAGACTCCATCCCCTTCTCTGTTGAGAAAGCCCAAATTGATTTCCACGTCTTGAATGAATATGTGGAAGATAACGTTAAGAAATTAGATATGATCACAGTCGCTTGTCCTAAAGAACTTGTTCACCGAACTGTCTCCATCGTTAAAGGGGCTGGACTCCAGCCTGTCCATCTCGACGTGGGGCCTTTTGCCCTCTGGAATGCTCTAATGGCTTTAGATCAGATTAAAAAAGAGGAAACAGTTGCATTGATTGATATGGGTGCCGAAAAAACAGGGATTTACCTTTTCAAAGACAGAACCCTGCAATTTACCCGGGAAGTCACTCCAGCCGGAGCGGACATCACGAACGCAATCATAGAGGGGATTGGATCTTCTGGAAGTCCTGAGCTCCTTTACGAACGAGCCGAGAGCATAAAGGAAGAAATGGGTATTCCGTCAGAGGGTTATCAGGAGAAGGGAAGCGATCCATCTACCTCTCTATCCAAAATAATTTTCCTTATTCGCCCTGTGATGGAGAAAATGGTAGCCGAAATAGTGCGTTCCTTCGAATATTTTAGAAATTTATTTAATGTGGAAAAAATTGACAAGGTCCTTTTAACCGGTGGAAGCGCCAATTTAAAAAATATGGTCCCCTATCTTTCCAAGGAACTTCGATTGCCTGTTGAACATTTTAATCCGATGAAGAAGATTCTTTATGATTCAAAAAAAATAGACACTCCGTTTCTTAATCAAATGGGATTGAGCTTCGCCATTGCAATAGGAATGGCGCTTCCTGAACCAAAACGAATCGAACTGCTTCCTAACCAAAAGCCATTCTTATCCGAAATCCAGATAGGAAAATGGTTACCAGTATGGATTCCCTTGATCACACTTCTCCTCTTTTTAGGGATCATCTGGTATATGAGCAGCCAGGTCAACGGCCTCCAAAAAGAACGGGATACGAAGATGGCAAAAATAGCAACCTACGAAGTACTTCAGGCTAAACTGAAACTGTTAAAAGAGAAAGATCTTCAGATTAAAGAAAAGCTTTCTCAATTCCCATCTTCAATGGTTATCCCTGTCCCCTATCGAAATATTCTGAGAGAGGTGAGTGGTATCCTGCCAGACAATGTCACCTTGACACACCTGTCGGTCCAACCGAAAGGGAAACCATTGAAGGGGGAATCCACAACCAATGAGGGAAGGGAACTTCACCTATCCGGTCTCACCTTCGGTAGTGACGTTCATTGTCTCACGGCCTTGGCCTCCATGCTTGAACGGTTAGAGGGATCTCCTTTATTTAAAAATGTTAAGTTGATTTCAGCAGATGAAAATAAATTATATTCTCGACCTGGAGCTGGATTTGAGATCATCTGTGACATCAACCCCAATAATCCCGCATCTCCACCCTTTAATCCCCTCCCTTTATTAAAGGGGGGAAAGGAGGGGATTACCAAAGGGGGGTTGGGGGGATTAGGAGAGGAAAAACGATAAACCATGAAACTAAAAAGTAGAGAAAAAATATTGGCTGGTTTGGCTGTCCTGGCCATGGCCATTTGGGCCTTCGATCATTTTTATTATACCCCTCAAGCACGTAAAATCCAGATGCTTAAGGCGGAGATCAAGGAGGCCGATCTAAAATTAACTGAATATCAACAAATCGCACAAGGAGTAGAATTCTTAGAATCTGAAATCCTCCGCAGGGAAGAAGAATTTAAAAAGGTGAGCCAGCGAATGTTGAGGGGTGAAGAATTTAGGACCTTCCTGAAACACTTAGCTGGAGAGAGTATGCCCCCCCAGATGAAGGTTATTTCTCTAATTCCTCAGGAAGAAATAGTACCCTCTTCTGAGGGAAAGAAGGAAATCTCTGGCTCCCATTACAAAAAAGTGAATATTAAGATGGTTCTTTACTCAACTTTTTCCAAACTCGGAACTTATATGAAGGGGATTGAGGAGCTTCCTTTTCTCATCCATGTTGACAGCCTCCAAGTGGAAAAGAACGAAGAGGTTCATCCTCTTTTAAAGGTCACGATGGGATTGGGTATGTACGTTACTTTGGAAGGAACAGGGTACGAGGGTCCAAGGAATCAAAGGGTCCAGTAAAGGAATTCAAATATATAGATAGTCGAAAGCATAAACTTTTTCGATAAATTTTTAAGGAGAAACCTCGTGAAGAGATACAAAAAGATTATTTTAAACACAGCGTCATTAATTCCAACAAAGCATGCCATTCCTGCAAAAGCGGGAATCCAGGAAAACAATGGATTCCCCCGTGTCAAGCACAAGGCGGGCTTGGTTAAGCCCGGAATGACAAACCGGCTGACATTTATTTCGTCATGCATGGTTCTAAATTTAACCGTTATTTTTATCTCAATTGGCATCGCACTCACCGATCCGATCAAGGCTCATGGGCAACCCAAAGGGAAAGGTGCCCTATCTCAAGAGAGAGGGAGAGATCCCTTCCTGCTTCCTCCGGGGATCCATCTTCTTTCTAATAAAGAAGCCACGACAGGGACAAAGAATATCTCTTCAAAATTACCGAGCAACCTTAATGACGGAAATCCTTTGCCTTTGAAAGTCAAGGCGATTTTAATCAGCGATCATATCCGATTAGCCTTAATTGATCGCCACATCGTGACTGTCGGAGATTCCATTCAGGATGAAAAGGTGTTGGACATTGCGAAGGACCGAGTCATCTTAGGGAAAAAAGATCAAACGAGGACCCTTCTTTTATCTCAAAGTCCTATTTTATTAACCGTTGGAGAAAAAAAAGGAGAACAACGATGAAAACGAAAACCCTCTTTATATTCTTTTTCATTTCATTATGGAGCCTTGGGTGTGCCAATGTCCCTATAAAGGAGCGGTCTAAATTACCACCTCAAAAGGAGGAGGCCCTCAAACCCCAACCCCCTCCTGAAGAGAAATTGAAAGAAATTTTGGTCCCTCAGATGGAAGAGGCCAAAAAGATACCGGATAGACTTTTCTCTCTTTATGCGAGAGATTCAAACGTTCAAGATGTCCTTCTGGCCTTCTCAAAAGAGAGTGAGTTGAACATGGTTATCGATCCTGAACTGAGTGGGAAGGTCACCATTGACTTGAAAGGCGTGACTTTAAAAGAGGCCCTGGAAGCCATTCTCACTCCTTTAGGATGGGCCTATCGCGTTGATGGGAAATTTATCAAGATATCAAGACCTCAAATGGAAACGCGAATGTTTACACTCAACTACATTGCTACCCGACGCGGGGGGAAAAGGGAGGTCTACGCAAGCACTAGCACGGGAGGTGGTCTACAGACCAGTACCCTTCCCGGACAACAAACCGCGCTTAGCCCGGGAGGAACCAGGAGCGGATACACCGACCTCGTGAGTATAGATGATATGGATCTATGGAAGGAAATCCAAAAAGGATTGGAAGCCTACATTTTTGGGACGGTTGAAGAAAAAGAGGCTTCAACGGAGAAAGAACAAGTCACTTGGACCAGGAGTGATGGAAAGGGTAAAAAGTTGGTGATCAACCGATCCACGGGCGTGATTCTGGTAACCGATTACCCTATCAATTTAAATAAAGTGGCTTCTTATTTAGAGGTCATGGAAGGAAGTTCTCAGAGACAGGTAACCATTCATGCAAAGATCATGGAAGTGATCCTTTCCGATGAGCACAAAGAGGGAATTAATTGGAAGGTGATTGAAGGACTCCCGCGTTCAACCAATCTGGCCTGGGGGCTGACGAATAAAGCCGGGACGACAGGTTATCCTGGAAGCACCACTGGATATGTGGGCGGGGCTTCCACGACAGGGGGGACATCCGCCACCTCCATTGACACTCCAGGACTCTTTAAAATCAAACCTTATGGGGGGATTCTTGCCATTGGTGCAGGGGGAACAGAGGTTGCGCTTTCAGATATCATGCAGGCCATCTCGGAACAGGGAGATGTGAAGATTCTCTCCAGTCCCACTATCTCCACCCTCAATAATCAAAAGGCCATCATTCGAGTAGGGAATCAGGACGTTTTCTTTATCACGGGTGCTGTCGCCACGCAGACGACGGTCACTCAGATTATTCAACCCATGACCATTGATATTGGGATCATTCTGGACGTCACTCCTCAAATCGCTGAAGATGGTACGATCATTATGAATATCCATCCCAGTATCACCGATAAGACGGGAGAGAAAACGACTCCAGATGGGAAGTCGACCTTTCCACTCCTTAGTATTCGGGAGACGGACACGACCGTGAAAGTCAGAGATGGCCAAACGATCATCATCGCCGGCCTGATTCAAGAAAAGAATGAGGAGTCCTACATCGGGGTTCCGATTTTGGATTCCGTTCCTCTATTAGGAGGGTTGTTCCGATATAAATCAAATAAGAAAAGAAATTCAGAGTTAGTGATCATGATTACGCCTACTCTTCAAGTGGGCAAAAAAGTGGAGGACTTCACAAAAAGATAGGGTTCAAGGGATCAAGGCGGCAAGGGTTCCAGAAAAGAGTTTAAAATATAGAAACTCGAACCCCTCCCTATAGCAGGCAAGAATCCTTGAACCCCGAACCCTTTAGGAAAAGACGATGTACTTAGATTTCTATGGTTTAAGAGAAAAGCCATTTTCGCTCACTCCTGACCCTCAATTTCTTTACCTGAGTGAGAGTCATCGGACAGCAATTGAATCGCTTCTTTATGGAATTCAACAGAAAGAAGGATTTATGGTCGTGACTGGGGATATCGGGACAGGTAAAACGACCATTTGTAGGACCATATTAGGACGACTCAACAAGCAGGTGAGGACAGCAGTAATCTTTAATTCCCTTCTTAGCGAAGGAAAGCTATTGGAATCCATTCTCCGAGACTTTGGATATCCTTCCAAAGGAAGGACCAAACATGATCAAATTAATGCTTTGAATGAATTTCTCCTTCAATTGTTATCTCGGGGTGAAAAGGCTGTTCTTATTATTGACGAGGCGCAGAATCTATCTATCCCTGTCCTTGAGCAAATCCGCATGCTCTCCAATCTTGAGACAGAAAAAGAGAAAATGCTTCAGATCATCCTATTTGGCCAATTAGAACTGGATCAGAAACTCCGGTCCCCTAAATTGAAACAACTCAATCAACGGATCTCCATTCGACATTGCCTCATGCCACTCACTCAGAGAGAAATGGAGTCCTATATCTCTCAGCGTTTAATGGTGGCTGGATCTCAGGGAAGCATTACCTTTTCAAAATCGGCTCTCCAAGAGATCTATAAATTATCGAAAGGAACCCCCAGACTCATTAATCTCCTTTGTGATCGAGCCTTATTGGGCGGTTTTGTTGAGCAAACCTTTCATATCGATAAGGCAATCATCCACAAGGCAAAAAATAGCCTCCAAGGAGAAGAAAGACCCTCCCTGCCAATTTATTTTCGTCCCCAACCCCAAAAATTTATCCCATTACGTATCGCCCTTTGGAGTCTCTTTATATTTTTAATGATGAGCTTAATCATCCTGGACCGAAATTATTTCTCCCTTCTTCAAAATGCGAAACACTTCATCTGGAATGGAATTCCAAAAACCTATACCCAAATCTTTGGCACCCCTTCTCCTTCTGCTTCAACGATTCAAATCCATGAGGGGAGGGCTCAGCGCATGATGAACATTATATCTGGAAAAGACCTTGAAAAGGAATCTCAGGAGAGTTCAAAATGAGTCTGATCATGGAGGCCCTCAAAAAGGGACAACAACTCCAATCGGAAGAATCCGGAAGCCCCCCTATTTTGAAACAATCACATTCAAATAAAAAAAGGGAAAGGCAATCTCAAAAACAATGGATCTTTGTGGGAACCGGACTTGTTTTTCTCAGCGTTGGTTTGCTGATTCTCATAAAGCCAGGGTCTCCGCCAATGGCCACTCAATTCAATCAGACTCAGGTTCTTATGGATCATAAATTCTCTGCTCCTGCAATAGATAAAATATCAACAGAGTTTCCCAAGGAGATTTCTATTTCATTAAAAGAGGCGGAATCAACATCTTCTGCTCAACCTTTGGACCATACGAGTTCAAGGTACACCTCGCACCATTCTGATTCAGGAAAGGTAGGCGAAGAGGGATTCTCTTTCTCAAGAAAGGAAGTTAGGGAGCAAACCTCTTTGGTAAGCAAGCGAGCGATGAATAAAAATAATATAGAATTACCAATCGCACAAAGCTCAGAAAAGGAAAGATTAGAACCCTACGGAAAGGTCTTAGAGGAAAAGAATCCTCCCCCTTCTCCCATACAAAAAGAGGCCTCTCTTTCTAAATCAATCGAGGTGGAAGAGAAGCAGGGAAAAGATCGCCCATTGGTTACGGAAATCCTTCACCATTTCAATTCAGGGGTGGCTCTCTATCACCAGAAGGAATTTTCAAAAGCAATTCAAGCTTACCAAAAGGTCATCCAATTGGATCCGGCCCATGTCGAGGCCTACAACAATTTGGGAATTATCTATCAAGCATTAGGGGAGATGGAAAGGGCTTTTGAAGCTTTTCAGAAATCCATCGAAATCAACCCGAAGTATGAGAAAGGTTATAACAATCTTGGGATTCTCCTTTTTCTGAAGGGGCGTTATGAACAAGCCCAAGAGGTTTTTGAAAAGGGCCTTGCCATCAATCCAAATAACGTGGATAGTTACCTCCACCTCGGAATCCTTTTTAAGAAAAAAGGGGAATGGGAAAAGGCAATCGAATCATATCAGAAGGCATTGGGTATTCAGCCTCTGCACAGCGAAACACATTACAATATTGCACTCCTATACGAACAATTAGAAAACCCGGAAATGGCGATCACCCATTATCAGCAATTTATCCGTCTCTCTTCAAAATCTTATCCGGAATTGGTTTTGAAAGTACAAAGGCATTTAGATACTTTGGTAAGGATAAAAGGGAACAGAAAATAAAAATTGCTTCTCTCTCCCTTGGTTAAAGGGGGTTGGGAGGATTAAGAGAAAGGGTTTGGTCATCATGGAAGAGAAAAAAAGTTTTGGTGATTTTTTGATAGGGTTGGGTGTCATCACTGCCGAACAATTAAAGAAGGCGTCCCAGGAACAGAGACAGAAAGGGGAGCGTTTGGAACAGACGATCGTGCGGTTGGGCTTTGCCAAAGAAGAATTGGTTCTTCACTGTCTGGCCGATTATTTTAACCTCCCTTATGTGGATTTGGACACCTATCTCATTGACGAAAAGGTGGTCAAAACGATATCGGAGGAGATGGCACGGCGCCATACATTAATTCCTCTTTTCAAAATCGGAAACACCTTGACCATAGCGATGACCAATCCCCTCAATCTCCTCGCCTTGGATGAGTTGAGAAACAAGGTGAAGACTGAAGTAGAGATTGCCATCAGCACAGAGAAGAAGATTAAAAAGGCGATTGAACAACACTATGGAGCAGCAACAGCTGGTCTTGAACAAACCCTTCAGAATTTAATGAAAGGAAATTTTACAGCTTCTTCTGAAGAACCTTCCGACTATAAAAAGACTTATGACCTTGTCATGAAGGAGATGCCCACTGGGCCAATCGATGAAGCCCCGGCAGCTCGGATGCTCGATTTGGTCGTGATGCAGGCGATTCGAGACCGAGCCAGTGATATTCACTTCGAACCCGATGAAAAGGCCTTGCGGGTTCGGTTCAGAATCGATGGTTTTTTATATGAGTCGCTCACTTTGCCAAAGCAGATTCATCCAGCTCTTACCTCGAGAATAAAGATTTTGGCAGAGATGGATATCGCGGAGACCAGACTCCCTCAAGATGGGAATTTCAATGTCAAAATGGAGAAGAGGGGTTTTGAAATCAGGGTGTCCACGTTCCCTACGATCTATGGAGAAAATGTGGTTCTCCGAATCCTCGATCAAACCAGCCCGCTCTTCCAATTGGAGGAATTGGGTTTCTCTGAAGAAACATTGGGCCATTTCAAACAACTCGTTCGGAAAACAAGCGGGATTATCCTGGTCACGGGTCCCACGGGGAGCGGGAAAACAACTACCCTCTACGCCCTTCTCAATATGATCAACTCGAAAGAGAAAAATATCATTACCATTGAAGATCCTGTTGAGTATCGATTAGCCTTGATCAGACAAACCCAGATCAACCCCAAGGCAGGAATCAACTTTGCCACAGGATTGAGGTCCATTCTCCGTCAGGATCCCGACATCATCATGATTGGAGAGATTCGTGATTTAGAGACCTCTGAAATTGCCATGCAGGCAGCCCTGACAGGCCATTTGGTTTTAAGCACACTTCATACCAATGATGCGCCAGAAGCCATCTCTCGATTGGTCGATATCGGCGTGGAACCTTACCTCATCGCTTCATGTGTCGTTGGAGTTCTTGCACAGCGGCTGGTTCGAACCATCTGCCCAGATTGTAAAACTCCCTATCAGGCTGACCCAGCCACCTTCAATGATCTTAATGGGGAGGGAGGATCATCAAAAGAGCCCTTGACCCTCTACCGAGGGAAGGGGTGCAAACATTGTAAGCATTCTGGATATTGGGGACGAACGGGTATCTATGAACTCCTTTTGGTGAACGAGGAAATCAAAAAACTCATATCCGAAAAAGCCTCTACTCAAGTGATTCGAGAGGTGGCAAGAAAAACAGCAGGATTAGTCCCATTAAGGTTAGATGGTCTACAAAAAGTTCTAAAAGGGATTACCACGCTCGATGAAGTGGATCGGGTGGCTAATTAATGTTGGGAGTTCAGGGGAGGGGCTTCCCTACACTTGCACCCAGCAACCAATAAATAAACGATACAAATGAAGATCCCCAGAAGACTCACTCCCGCACCTAATTTAAAACTTAAAGGATCATAAATAAATTCTATACGGTGCGTCCCCGTGTTAAGGGGGATTGCCCGAAAGGCATAATTCGCCTGATAAATTTTTTGGACCTTCCCATCGACCATTGCTTTCCATCCTGGATAATAGCTATCGCTCAATACCAACATTACCTTTTCATCAGTCCCCACCTGAAGAATAAGTCGGTTATTTGTCTCAGAGATAAACTCTATCTTATTTTGAGGGCCAGAGAGGGGTTCTTTGATTTCCTCCGGTTCCACTTTGGGGATTCCCTCTTTTCCTTCATTTAATAGGTAGGGAGTGGGAGGATTTATCCACTCGGGTTTTTCTTCAAGGAGTACCTCTCGACCAGGATTAAATTCAATCTTTGCCATCTCGGTAAGGATCGCTTTAGAATTCATGATCTTAAAATCTTTTACAAGCCATGCCCTCGGAAAAGGGTTTCGGTGTTTATATAATTTAATCGTATTTTCCTTGAGAAGGTCTTCCCTTTCCCCCTGAAGTCCTTCGATTCTTGCATAAATCAATTCAAAGCGAGAGATTTCATCAATAGGAGTCATCGAAATGATATATTTGATACCGAATAGGTCAATAAGTTGAGTTGCAGAAATCGATGGGGCTCCGATCATCGCATGATAGAGTTCATCGATTCTTCTCAACCGAATCACATCCAGACCCCAGATATTATGCAGTTGATATAGCAGCGTCATAGAGGGTAAATGTTTTTCCTTAAAGGCATCGAGAGGAGAGGCCTCTGCAATGAGAACAGGAGTATCGAGCGAAATCGTCTTCCCTGTTGAGAATATTCTAAAATTCCCTTGATCGGATAAGATTCTCTCAATGATCCTGGTCTTCTGAAAGTAGTCTACGGTCTTTTCTTTTCCATAGAATCCCAAATTTCCAAAAAGGTCGGCTACCAAGAAAACAAGTAGTAAAACTGTCACCCAAACTTTCCATTTCAACTCATACCCTACTCTTAACAGGAGAAAGAAAATGGCAAGATAGAACAAGAATCTTTTGGCATGATGAAGATTAACAGAAAGGTAATTAAAATTTGGAACATCTACCCCCTTTCCCTTCAGGAAGTGTTCGAAACTGTGATGACCGATCACCATCCATAGAAGGAGAAGACCGGATATCAGCGAGAAGATGATGAACAGATTCTTTTGACGTTTCCCCCATCCCCTCGCTGGCCATTCGATCCATCTCTGGAATCCCAAACCGGCTGTGATCGATGTCACCAGAATAAAGATGTAAAGGAATTTGACTGGATATCGGATCCCATTAAAAAAAGGGACATATTTAAATACAAACAGGTAAAGAGGATTATATTGTCCGAGAGATAAAAAGAGGGAAAGGAGGACTAAGATAAAATAGAATATTCGGTTTTCTTGCAATCTATTCATTGCCTTCCCCCCTTCTGAGGGAAAAGAGCTGCGACGAGATGGAAGAAAGAAGAGGAGGCTTAAAATGAAAGGGAGCCCACCGGTATAAAGAGTCTTAAGCCAGCATTGGGTCATCCAATATTTTTTCATGTCCAAGAAATATCCATAGGCATCTGGAAGAAAGAATAAGAGGAAATCTTTAGGCGCAAAACTCCATATGGTGGCTTCCTGATAGGAAATTCCGTTCCCCCTAATAGAGTAGTGGAACAACTCGATAAAAGGAAGTAATTGAACGGCAGAGAGAAGTAAGAACAAGGCAGAAACAATACAGAGGGTTTTTATTCGTCCCCAATAAATAGGGACGTTATGAATGAATCTGTAGCGTCTGGGTTTATCCCCGACGGATTTAATACATGGGGAAGGCAGGAAGGCCACCATTATCAAGAGGATTAAAAAATTTCCATAGACGATTTCAATTCCACCTCCCAAAAAAGAGAGGGTGATCAATAGGGCGGTAAAGATTTCGTTTTTAAAACCCCTTCCAAGAATCGCTCTCCTGAAAAACATCATGATCAAAGGTGTCCAGACGCTGGATAAAAGAATCGTCAGGAGGCTGTGGACAGATAATAAGTATCCACTGAGCATAAAGATCAGACCGGAGATCAAAGCCCCAGGAGGGCGAACCTTTAGGTCTCGAACAAAGAAATAGGTAAAAAGTCCTCCAAGGAAAAAATGAAAGATGATAATGACATTGAACGCCACATCGAAAGGCAGAAGAAAAAACAGTCCATTGAAGGGGTAGAGAATCGCATGTTGAGGATTAGCAAAAAATGGGTGACCGCAAAATTGGTATGGATTCCAGAGAGGGAAATCGCCTTGCTTGATGCTTTCAACCCAGAAGAATCGTGGTGGAATAAAATAAGGACCTAAATCCCTTTCTGTGAGAAGAAATCTTCCCTCAAATAGGTCAACAAAGAAAAGGGAGGAGACAAAAAAAAGAAAGAAAAAAGGGGACAGGCTACTTTTTTGTTTGGGATTAAACCTTTGGAAAACCATTGTGGCATAAACGAACGAATTGTAAAAAAAGTAGCCTGTCCCCTTTTTTTTTCTACCATGTGGCAAATGTTCCTACGCCTGCGGTAATAGACCCATAAGTAGTAGGAGCTTGGGGAGTTGGAGTCAGCGTAAAAGTATAAACATACCCTCCTGCTGTCATCACAAAAGTGGTCGCACCATTGGTCCATGTAAATCCTCTTAATTCACCCATCCCTGTGGTCCCGGCAATGTCGCCCATGGTATAGGTGGCTGTCGTATTACCGAGGATGCGTTGACCGAATAGCATGGCATTAGCACTCCTGAGTGAACCTAAGACCGCCCGAGCAGTACCATCTGCTGCACTCCTGGCTAAATCAAGATATCTGGGAATAGCGACAGCTGCAAGGATTCCAATAATGACAATGATCACAATCAATTCAATTAAAGTAAAACCTCCCTTTTTTTTAAACATCGTTTTTCTCCTCCATTAGATTTATGAAACCTATTTTACCAAGTGGCTGTTGAGGCATAAACCGTTCCGATGGTAGTTGGAACAGTCCCAATGGTAAGACTGAAAGTGTAAGTATACCCACCTGGCACAACGATGGTCACCGAGTTCGAAGCTGCCGCTCCAACCGTCACCCCCTGAATCTGGGCCCCGCTCACGATATCGCCCATGGTATACGTACCAGGTGTATTTGCAATGAGACGTTGAGCAAAGACAAGACTATTTGCTCCTCTCAGGGCCGCCAATACCCCTCTTGCAGTAGCATTGGCAGCATCCTGTGTTAAGTCGATATACTTTGGAATTGCCACAGCGGCCAGAATACCAATGATGACGATTATGATGATTAACTCAATTAATGTAAAACCCTTCTGATTTCTCCGCATTTAGATGCCTCCTTTATTGAGATGATTTTAATTTTTCAGCTTTTTATCAAACTCATATTTTTTTGTCAAGTTTTTTCTTATTATTTAATAAGTTACAAACCAAAGTTGAATTAGATTTAATTAAGAGCATTTTTTATGCCAAAAAAAATAATAATTAAAAATCGAAGAGTAATTCAAAATATCAAATGAATTCAAGTGATTATCTAAATTGACTTACACTATTTAACAGTTCTTTATTATATTTAATAAAACGATGGACAATTTTGGTCCAATGTGAGTAAAATTTGTCCATTTTTAAAAACAGGGAAGCAAATATATAAACAAGTGAATGAATAAATCTGATCTATCCCCTTTTGAGAAAAGTATTTGATTTTATTGTAAGGATTTCAGAGCTATTTTATAATAAAAATGTTTATGAATTAATGATCCTCTTTTTTGGTTTATGAGACCTATTGTTGCCATTGTTGGAAGACCGAACGTGGGGAAATCTACCCTCTTTAATCGCATTGCAAGGGGGAAGAAAGCCATTGTCTGGGATGAGCCCGGGGTGACCCGGGATCGGAATTATGCGGATGTGGAGTGGGAGGAAAGTTGTTTTGCCTTGATTGATACAGGTGGATTTGAACCTGTTTCGAAGGATCGAATCTTTATCCAGATGCGAGAGCAATGCCAATTGGCGATGGACGAGGCGGATGTGATCCTCTTTATGATGGATGGGAGGGAAGGATTAACCCCTTCGGATAAAGAAATTACTGATATTCTTAGAAAATTGAATAAACCTGTGTTTTACGTCGTCAATAAGATCGATGGACCAAAACATGAGGAGAAAGCCTTTGAATTTTATGGATTGGGCATTGAACCCATCTATTCTATCTCGGCAGAACACGGATATGGTGTCAATGGATTGATGGAGGAAGTGCTGAAAGCCCTTCCAAGTGTGACTGAGAAAAAGTGGGATCGAGAAATCACTAAGGTAGCGGTAGTCGGAAGGCCGAATGTGGGGAAATCCTCCTTGATTAACCGATTATTAGGATATAAGAGGGTGCTGGTGGATGAAGTTCCTGGAACAACTCGAGATGCGATTGATACTCTTTTCGAGAGAGATGGGAAAAGATATGTTCTCATTGATACAGCAGGGATCCGGAGGAAGAGCCGGATCAGTTTACGACTTGAGAAGTACAGTATTGTGGAAGCACTTCGTACCATTGATCGATCGGATGTCGCCCTTCTCTTGTTGGATTCAAAAGAGGGGGTGACGGACCAGGATGCACGAATCGGTGGGTTCATCCACGAGAAAGGGAAGGGGTGCATTCTTGTCGTGAACAAATGGGATCTTATTGAAAAGGATTCTCAGACAATGATTCATTATGAAAGAGAGATGAGAGATCATCTCAAGTATCTCTCTTATGCCCCCATCCTTTTTATTTCAGCTCTGACGGGTCAAAGGATTAAAAAAGTTCTAAAGGTCGTTGACCATGTCTCAGAGGAAGCGAAGAAGAGGATTTCTACTTCTCAATTAAATAAATATTTTGGGAAATGGGTTGAAAAATCTCCTCCTCCACTTTATAAAGGCCGTAGTGTGAAGCTAAACTATATCACCCAGGTCTCCGTCGCTCCTCCAACCTTTGTGATCTATACCAATATCCCAGAGGGAATTCATTTTTCATACGAGCGTTATTTACAAAACCAGATCAGGGAGGCTTTCCGCTTTGAGGGGGTTCCCATTCGTTTTCGGTTTAGAAAGAAAGGGAAGGAAAAATAAGATGGTCAATAAAAGAAATAAAATTCTGATAGCGATTCTGGTGATCATCATCATTTTGGTCGCGGGATATTTGATCTACTCAGCAATAAGCCCGAAGGGGACGGATCAGAAGTTTCGTTTGGCAAAGGTCGAACGAGGAGATATCGCATTTGTCGTGACAGCTACCGGAACGATCAATCCTGTCATCACCGTCTTAGTCGGAAGTCAAGTCTCAGGCACCATCAAAGCGCTTTACGCCGATTATAATTCTCGTGTCAAAGAGGGACAGGTCATTGCTCAGATCGACCCTGCCATCTTCGAAGCTCAGGTTGAGCAGGGAAGGGCAAGTGTGCTAAGCGCTCAAGCCAATCTATTAAATGCCCAATCCAATCTTGAAAATGCCAAAGCCAATCTTATCAAGGCGGAAGTCACTGTCTCGGATACGAAGAGGACCCTTGATCGCAACAAACCACTTTTGGAAAGAAACGTCATTGCCCAGGCGACCCTGGATACGGCTCAGGTAAATTATGATACAGCCGTCGCCCAGAGAGACGTGGCCAGAGCGCAGGTCGAATCTGCAAAATCTCAGGTAGAATCTTCGAAGGCTCAGATCGCCCAGGCAAAGGCATCGTTGAAGGTGGCAGAAACTAATTTGAGATATACGACCATCCGGTCCCCGGTCAATGGGACGGTGATTTCGAGAAATGTCGATGTCGGTCAAACCGTCGCTGCGAGCCTGCAGGCCCCCACTCTTTTTACCATCGCGAAAGATCTTACTCAGATGCAGGTGGATACCAATGTAAGCGAAGCCGATGTGGGTCGCATCGAAGTTGGACAGGGAGCAATTTTTACAGTAGATGCCTATCCGGAGAAAACCTTTCATGGAAAGGTTTCAGAAATTCGCAATGCACCGATTACGGTTCAAAATGTGGTGACCTATGATGTCGTCATCCAAGTAGACAATAAGGATTTAAAATTGAAACCCGGGATGACAGCGAATGTCTCTGTTCAAATTGAACATAAGGAAGGGGTCCTGAGGATTCCTAACGCCGCCTTAAGGTTCCGGCCGGAGTTTGCAAAGGCAGCCGCAAGCAATGGAATTGTAAAGAAGAATGAAGGATTTCAAAAGAGAGAAGCTACTGCTGAGAGGGGGACAAGCGGACAGCAGGGGAGGATATTGGTGGAGCGATTGACTGAGGGATTAAGTCTCACACCGGAGCAGAAATCAAAGGTGGAGATGATATTGAAGTCTTCCCGGCAAGAGATTCAAGAGATAAGGGAAAAATTAAAACCAGAGGAGGCGACCAAAAAGATACAGAGCCTGTTACGGCAGAAAATCATGGGTGTGCTAACAGAAGAGCAAAGACGTAAGTATATTGAAATGGTAACATCCTCTTCGCAAGAAGAACAGGGGAGCCCAGGCAGGGTGTGGGTCCTTTCTTCGGAAAAAAAACCGGTTCCAATTTCTATTGTCCTTGGAATCACGGATGGTAGTTTCAGTGAGGTAAAATCAGGGGAACTTAAAGAAGGGATGGAAGTCATTATTGAGGAGATCTCAAACAAGAAAGGACCGACCAAGAGCGGTAGTCCATCTTTTATGGGAACTCCCAGAAGGTGAAAGACCATAGATCTGAGAGGGATGATGAGAGTTAACAAAATGGATCCTTTGATTCAGGTTCATGATTTGGTGAAAATTTACAGTTTAGGGGAAGTAGAGGTTCACGCTCTGAGAGGGGTTTCTTTATCCATCGATCGCGGTGAATTCGTTGCCATCATGGGCGCTTCAGGCTCTGGAAAATCTACTTTCATGAATATCTTGGGATTCCTGGATCAACCCACAAGCGGTCAATATCTATTAGAAGGCATCAACGGTGAGAATCTTTCGAGGGATGAATTGGCGGAAATTCGAAACCGGAAGATCGGTTTTGTTTTTCAAGGGTTTAATCTCCTGTCCAGAACGGCCGCCATAGAAAATGTTGAACTTCCTCTCATTTATGCAGGAGCTTCCGCTTCAAAACGAAGGGAAAGGGCACAGAAAGCTCTTGCTGCAGTCGGCTTGAAAGGGCGAGAATATCATCAACCCAATCAGCTCTCAGGGGGTGAACAGCAACGGGTGGCCATCGCCAGAGCCTTGGTGAACGAACCTTCCATTCTCTTAGCGGATGAACCCACAGGTAATCTGGATACCAAAACGAGTGAAGAGATCATGAAGATCTTTCAACGCCTGAATCAAGAGATGAGCATTACCATCATTATGATCACCCATGAATCGGACATTGCCAGCTTTGGGAAGAGGGTGATCCTATTTCGGGATGGACAGGTACTTCATGATCGGATGAATTTAACAACTACGGTTTTTATGAAGCCAGGGGAAAATGCATGACCAGACTCCTCGCAAGTTTTCGAATTGCCTTAAGGGCACTCATGGTTAACAAAATGCGTTCTGCCCTGACGATGTTAGGCATCATCATTGGGGTGGGAGCGGTGATTGCCATGGTCGCAGTGGGTTCAGGAGCGAAGCAAAGGATCGCAGATCAGATCGCAAGTATGGGTTCAAATATGCTGATTGTTTTATCAGGGAGCTCCACCAGCGGCGGGCTCCGGTTTGGGACAGGAACGGTTCCAACGCTGAAAGTAGACGATGCAAAGGCTATCTTAGCAGAAATCCCGTCAGTCAAGTATGTCGCCCCAAGCATTGGCGGTGTCGCCCAAATCGTTTTTGGAAATCAAAACTGGTCCACCATTGTCAATGGGACGACCCCTGAAATTCTTGAAATTAGGGATTGGCCCCTTGCTTCAGGACGACCTTTTACACAGCAGGACGTGGATGGAGCGACAAAGGTATGCCTCTTAGGAAAAACAGTAGTGGAAAATCTGTTTGGTGGGATTGATCCAATTGGCCAGATTATACGTATCAAAAAAGTTCCCTTTACCGTCGTCGGGGTCTTGGCTTCCAAAGGACAATCCACCTATGGACAGGATCAAGACGATACCATTATGGTCCCTTTGACAACCGCTCAAAAAAGACTCTTCGGGATGCAATTTCCAGGAATGGTCAGGGTCATTGCCGTGCAGGCAAGAAGTCTTGAAGTCATGAGTGAGGCAGAAAATCAAATTACCGAACTCCTTCGACAGAGACATCGTATTCCACCCGGCCAGGATAATGATTTTTCAGTTCGAAACCTCACGGAGATTGCATCCAGCGCTGAGCAGTCAGCCCAAGTGATGTCCCTTCTCCTGGGCGCCATCGCCTCCATTTCCCTCATTGTGGGCGGAATTGGGATTATGAACATCATGCTCGTTTCGGTCACGGAACGGACTAGGGAGATCGGCATCCGAATCGCTGTGGGAGCAAAAGGGCGAGATATCCTCTTCCAGTTTTTGATCGAGTCGTTGGTCCTCAGTCTGATCGGTGGAACCATGGGAATCGGGATAGGGATTTTAGGAACCCTGGTCTTATCTGAATTTACGGAATGGCCCATCCTTTTCTCCATTCAGGCGATCCTGTTGGCTTTTCTCTTTTCCGGGTCCGTTGGTGTTTTCTTTGGATTCTACCCAGCCCGTAAAGCATCGATGCTTAACCCGATTGAAGCCCTACGGTATGAATAGCAGAGCGGAGAGGGCATAGGGCATAGAGTAAATTAGTTTAAGGTTGAGGTTGAGGTTAAGAAATCTCAACCTGAGCCTGGACCTTGGCCTATATGATATGACGCTGATCGATTTTCTATTTTTCGTTTTGACTGGATGCGTTGTCGGTTTTCTCGCAGGTCTGTTCGGTGTGGGCGGTGGGTTCGTGATGGTCCCGATTCTGATATTCAGTTATGAACATTCTGGCGTTTCCCCGACTGTTCTAACTCATCTTGCCATCGGAACCAGTCTTTTCGTGGTCGTTTTTGCCTCAATGACCAGCGCCTATCAGCATCGAAAACAGAAGACCATCCATTGGCGTTCGGTTTTTTTGATAGGATTTTCAAGTGCCTTGACCGCTTTCGCAACGGCTCGGCTCGCGGCGGAATTGAGTGGAAGGCATTTACAAATAGCCTTTGCTATCATCGTGATTGCTGCCGCCATAAGAATGTTGACCGAAAGCGAGACTCAAGCTGAGAAGAAACTTGAGTTGTCATCGATGCCGAGCACAAGCGGTCTGGTGGGGGTCGGGGTGGCTGCCGGCGTGGTTTCAGCATTAGCTGGGATTGGGGGAGGCCTCTTCACCATCCCCCTCATGTACAACTTTCTTAAAATGCCGCTGAAATTGTCCATTGGGACATCCAGCGCCGCCATCGTGATCACCGCTTTTTTTGCAGTGATCGGTTACATTGTAAGTGGGATCGGCCGGTTGGGTCTCCCAGAATGGGGTGTTGGATTTGTTGATCTTCAGCGTGGAGTGGCTCTTGCTATTGGATCTGTCTTTTTAGCAAGGGTAGGGGCTTATGTTTCTTTCAAGACCCATCCCTTTCGTCTGAAAAAACTCTTTGCCCTTTTTGTCATCCTCATCTCACTCTATATCCTTCTCAAGTAAAGGGCTTGTCCAATTACCCCTCCCGAACCAAGGGGACCGCGGGTTTTCCCCCTGGGGCTCCGTTAGGACGCTTCCCCGAAAAGAGATTGTAGGGCGTCGTCCTTGGCTTCTCGGATATGTTCCCGCATGACCCGTTCACAGAGATCTGGATCTCTCAGTCGTAAAGCCATGAGAATCTTTCGATGTCCTTCGACCGCCCTTCTTCCCCCGTCGGGATATCGAAGGGTATGCTGACGATGTCTCAATACATATTTTCTCATGTTGACGATCAAGCGGTGGAGACGGGTCTTATTCGCTACCAATTCATGAAGGGTATCATGAAATCGGGTGTTCCATTTGAAAACATCTTCAATTTTTTTTCTTCTTAGTGCCTCTTCAGCATGTTCAATAGATTTTTCGAGTTGATGAAGGATTTCTTCTGAGATACTCTCAGAAATGGCTCTTAACGTATAGCCTTCGAGGATAGAGCGAAGCTCAAAAAGTTCTTCTACCTCCTCCCTTGAATCCCTGGAGACAATAAATCCTCTTTTCCTGCGGGTTTTTATGAGACCCTCTGATTCCAGTTTGTGGAGAGCTTCTCTCACAGGGGTACGACTGACTCCCAATGTTTTGGCGAGATGTTCTTCGGTTAGTTTTTCACCAGGGTTCAAATGACCGGAGAGAATGGATGACTTAATGTATTCATAGACTTTTTCTCTGGCGGGGATGGAATGTTTAGTTTTGATTGTTGGAAGAGGAATATTTTTCATTCCAGAAACTCGGTTTCTAAATGGCCATGGCGTTTGTCGGGGCGACGTTCATCGATATCAGTCCTCTTCTATCACCTTAGGCTTTTTTCTAATCACACTATAAAGGATTGAAACGATTGCGATCAAAAGAATCACTCCGGCGATGGGACGGAATAAAAAGGCAGAAAGATTATAATCCGCCATCCTCATTCCCCGTCGCAGGGAGATCTCTGTCAGGTTTCCTAATACCAAACCGATGATCATCGGCGCAATGGGGTAATTATATTTCTTCATGAAGTAGCCCACCACACCGAAGAAGAACATAATCCAGAGATCCGTCACATCATTCCGAATCCCGTAAGAACCGATGGACGCGAAGATAAAGATACAGGGACCGAGAATGGAGTAACGGATTCTTCTAAAGTTGGAGAAGAGTTTTGCCACGCCCAATCCTGCGAAAAGCATCAGGACATTGGCGAGGAACATGGCGATGAAAATGGAATACATTAATTTAGGCTGATTCATGAAGAGCATGGGACCTGGTTGAAGACCGTGGACAAGAAATCCTCCGATGATGACTGCGGTCGTGGCACTCCCTGGAATTCCAAGAGTGAGAAGTGGAACCATGGCCCCTCCGGTGGCGGCGTTATTTGCTGTCTCAGGTCCCGCGATTCCTTCCGGAATTCCGGTTCCAAATTTTTCAGGATGCTTTGACCAGCGAACAGCCTCTGCATAACCCACAAACGCAGCGGTTGTGGCTCCTACCCCTGGCAAAATTCCAATCCATGTCCCAATGATGGCAGAGCGGAGAACGAGCCACTTCATCTTAAGAATTTCCTTTATCCGGGGTAATTTGGTTGAGATTTTTGAAAGAAAGACCTCTTTTTTCTCGGTTTTACTCTCTGATCTTGCAAGGATTTCTCCCACGGCAAAGGCTCCGATAATCGCAGGGATAAAATTAATTCCTCCAATGAGGGCCTTTCCCCCGAAGGTGAAACGGGGATCACTGGTCATCGGATCAATTCCTACCGTGGCCATCAGAAGACCAAAGACGCCTGCAATGGCAGCTTTCTTTAACCCCTTTCCACCCAGTGAGGCAATTAGAGTAAGTGCTGTAATAGCCAAAGCGAAATATTCAGGCTGGGAGAAAGTCAAGGCAACTCCTGCCAAAAGGGGAGAGATCAATGTCATGATCACAACGCTGAACAATCCACCGATACAGGAGCAGATGACGGCATAGCCCAGGGCGTGGGCCGCCTTCCCTTTTTTAGCCATTTCATAACCGTCGAAGACCGTTGCTGAAGCTTCGGGAGCACCAGGAACATTAAATAGGATAGCTGAAATAGAGCCACCGTATGTTCCTCCACAATAGACGGCTGATAACAATGCCAGGCCATTCACCGGGCTCATCGCAAAAGTGAATGGAATGAGAAGTGCTGTTCCCATGGTGGAATTGAGGCCCGGAACAGAACCCAATATTACCCCAAGAAGGACTCCACCCCAAATGATAAGGAGAGTGGTGAGATTGAATATATTTTGTATTGCCCCTAACCAGATATCCAGCATAATCGACCTCACGACAAAACCAAAAGGAGGTCATTCCCGTGAAAACGGGAATCCAGACAAGGATAACAAATGGATTCCTGCTTTCGCAGGAATGACTTAGTTAATGCGAGTAGTTAATAGAAAATGTGGCTAAAATCGAGAAAGATCCATTGGCCTCGGGGGAGAGGGACATACATGGCTTTTGTAAAGACCCAGACGATTAAAATGGTTAACCCGATTGAGACACCAAATATCCATTTCTTTTTTCTCTCACCCAAGAGATACATAAAGGCGATTAGAAAAAAAGGGGTGAGGAGGATGAAACCCAAGACCTGCATTAATATGAAATAGAGTACAATAAAGCCAATGGCCAGGAAGAGTCTCACCTTTCCGCTTTCAGATTTTTGCGTTCCCTCTTTTTCAGCTTCCCTCTTTTTTCTTCCGCGGATGGCGTCCACTGCCACCAGAAAGCTAAGAATCATCAGACAAATAAGAAGAAACTTGGGCCAGTAAGCAGGCCCAAGTTTCCCATAAACTTCATGTCCCTCAAATTTCATGGATTCGAAATAGAGGTATAGGGAACCAAAAAAAACAACAACACTGATCAGGATTTCCCCTTTCAGCATCTCCTCGCTCTCCCTATTTCATTTCTTTTTAAGATAGCCGAGTTCATCAAAGATCTCTTTATACCGGACATATTCCTCTTCCCAGAATTTCCCGTATTCTTCCGGCCCCTTCCAGCCAGGGCGAAGATCCAGGAGGTTGGCTTTTTCTATAGCCTTGTAGGAAGGATCTTGAGAACACTTTTTAAAGACATCCGCAAGGTAGTTGATAACCTCCTGGGGAGTTCCCTTTTTTACACAGAGTCCCCTCCAACGGCCCATCGTGATGTCATATCCCAATTCTCTGCCTGTCGGGACATCCGGAAATTTATCCAGCCTCTTCTCAGTAAAGGCAATCAGGGGGCGGAGCTTCTTCGCCTCAATGAGAGACATGATCACCCCTGGCTCTTCATGGAGGATATCAATATGACCCCCTAAGACAGCCGCATGGGTTTCAGGAGCGGCATCGAAGGGAATGTATTTCACTTTAATCCCGGCTTTCTTGGCGAAGAGCATGATGATGACCTCATCCGGACTGGCTGCGGTGGTCCCTGTGAACTGAAGTTTTCCGGGGTTTTCCTTAGCATACTTGATGACATCCTGGATTGTTTTAAAAGGGCTCTCTGCTCTTACATAAAAGATGCTCTGATCCTGCTGAACCATACAGAGGGGGGCAAATTCCTTATAATTCTCCCGACCGAAAATCGTATTGATGAGCTGCTCCGGACTGAAATTATAAATCGTATAACCGTCTGCAGGTTGAGAAAGCACATAAGTGGAAGCTTTCACCCCTGCTCCTCCGGTCAGGTTCGTGACATTGATAGGGACTTTCAGTTGCGATCTGGCAGGCATCATCAAACTTCTCACAAAGATATCGCTTCCGCCGCCTGCTCCATATTGAACCACCACTTCAATTGCCCGGGTTGGGTAATCTTTGGGTTTAGGGGCTTGACTCCATGCGAAACTCATGAAACACAAAGTGACCAATGTTAAAACGAAAAATGGGGTGATCAAATTCCTCTTCATAAGCTTTCTCCTTTCTTATTCATAAAATGAACCTCTTTTTTATCACTGGCTTGAAAGATAATCAAGGGCTTCTGTGACACCTCCTTTCGAAAAGGGCACGTTGGCGAGGGAAAGACCCATTTCAATGCCACTCAATGTGCCAGCGAGCATCAACCCATTGAAATCACCCAGGTGTCCAATACGAAATAATTTACCCTTCCATTTGCCGAGGCCAGTGCCGAGAGACATATTAAACTTCTTTAGAATCAATTCACGAAATTCATCCGCATTGAATCCGTTGGGCATCAACACAGCGGTGAGGGATTGACTATATTCATTCGGATTTGAGCAAAGAAGTTCAAGACCCCATGTCCTGACGGCTCGACGTGTTGCTTCCCCAAAACGATAATGGCGGGTAAAGACATTTTCCAACCCCTCTTCGAATAACATGCTAATAGACTCACGGAGACCGTAAAGAAGATTGGTCGCAGGCGTATAAGGGAAAAAACCAGACTGATTATCGTGGATTATGACCTCCCAACCCCAGTAAGATTTAGGGAGTCGAGCGGAGTTCGATGCAGCCAGCGCCTTATCGCTAATGGCATTAAATCCAAGGCCGGGCGGTAGCATTAAACCTTTTTGAGAGCAACCGATCGTGACATCCACCCCCCACTCATCGTGCCGATAATCCATCGAAGCGAGGGAAGAGATGGTATCGACCATCAATAAGGCTGGATGTCCAACTCGGTCAATGGCGTTTCGAACTTCGGGAACACGGCTGGTCACCCCTGTGGACGTTTCATTATGGACGATTGCAATCGCTTTGATGAGCTGTTTTTTGTCTTCAGAAAGCCTTTTCTCGACCAAAAGAGGATCCACCCCATGGCGCCAGTCTCCGGGAATAAAATCGACATGGAGCCCTAACTTGATCGCCATATTTCGCCAGAGGGTTGCGAAATACCCTGTTTCAAACATCAATATCTTATCTTCGGGTGAAAGAGTGTTAACCAGAGCTGCTTCCCATGCTCCGGTTCCAGAAGAAGGGTAAATGACCACCGTCCCGGAGGTTTTGAAAATCTTTTTCATCCCATCCATGATGTCTTTGGTAAGTTTCGCAAATTCCGGTCCACGGTGGTCAATTGTTGGTTGGGACATGGCCCTTAAAACACGGTCAGGGACGTTCGTGGGTCCAGGAATTTGTAGAAAATGCCTTCCACTTTGATAGATCATAAAGAAGCTTTTCTCCGATTTAAACTCATTTCTCTTCACTTTATATGAGCGATTTTCTTAACCTTAACCTCAGCCTCAACCTTTTTTCTATTTCCACGGCTTCCCGCTTAAACCAAACCCTTCTTCACCCTTAAGCGCCTTTAGCACCAGACTTGCCTTTGTCCGAGCATCTATCTTTTTATCGGTAGTGATATTCAGCTTTGATCCAAACTTCTCAAAACAAAACGTCGTGAGCGCCTCCATCGTTTGTTGACTTCCGGTAACAGGTAATGCAGGCCAGAAGTAAGTTGAAATTCCCATCGCCACCGTCCACATCGCCTCTGTCACCTCTGAACTTCGATGCGCTTCTGGAAAGACAGCGACCATGGGTAGACTCCTCATTTCTTTTTTTCCCGCTTTGGCAATCTCAAAGAGGAAATCAACCGTATCCCCACTTCCAAAATCGAGGATCGAAGGGATATCTTTTCCTAAGGATGAAAGAATCTCTGAAAATATTTTATTGCAATGTTTTTCTCTTTGGGCGGGATTAAGGAGTCCATATTTAGCTAAGGCAACGCTTGCCTGACCATTCGAGATACATAGAAGATCATTTTTTAAGAATTCCTGTGCCATTGTAAGCAACTCGTGGTCCTGGGTGTACTTGACGTTGTTACTTCCTGAAAGGATGACGATCCCGTTCACCTGGCCTTTATTTAAGGCTGCCATCACTTTTTTGGGATCCACCTGCTCTCGGGAAAATCCCATGACGGCTACCTCTGTTGGTTCCGGGATATCTCTTGCGATATTTCGGCGGAAATCGAAGGATTTTTTAGCCTTTTCAACAATCTGCCTCGCCCATTGGTTGGGGTCTTTCCCTCTTTTCAATCCCTCAGATAGAAGGATGGGTACCTCCCATTCTTTGGCAATCCTGGTCAGTGAGGGATTGACCCATTCGTTTCCCACCACGATGAGATCAACAGCTCCTGTCATGATGGGAATTTCTTGGGATCCGTAATTGGTGACTTGAGGAAAGCAGAATGGTGGTATCAAAGGGTCGGTACAAACGCCTGCAACATGAGCCCCTTTCTTTTTTGCTTCTTCGGCGATTTTTCGTTTCAGAATGGGGGAGACGTATCCATAAATAAGGAGGTTGGGGGCATCTTCTTTTAGGACACCCAAACTGACTTCTACCCTGGTTGGAATAAAATCTCCAAAGACTGATTTTTTTAAATTTCCGTACAGCCGTTTGGCCAACCCTCCCAGGAGAGAGGCTTTGAATGACCACAGGAGTGTTTCTTCAACTCCTCCCATTCCACCCTCGAGATTTTGAGAAGCTTTGAAGAGATCTCTTGCAATCCCTTCCGGAGCAATGCCCGCTTCTTCCCATCGGCGCATCAAAGATTTTGGAAATTCTTTTTTAAGCTGATCTCCTCCGTGGTGAATGAGGCTTTGAATTGCTTTTAGAATTTGATCTGTCTTTTCCTTATTTTTGGGTTTGACTCCCTTCGATTCTATCCCATAGGCAAAGTCATTCAATTGATCGAGGTACACCATGGTCCCTTTTAGGACAAGTCTCAGTAACGATTGAGCCGCAAGGATATTTTTATCTTTTCCACACACGCCCTGTTTACTTGAGTCTCGAAAGGGATGGCTGATACAAGGGCCTTGCAAGCAGTCCCGACAACTTAATCCCGTTTCACAGAAACCGCATTCAGGAAGCTGCCCTTCATAACGATCCCATACCAAAGACAGTTCGCCTTCTGCGGCTTTTGGCAAAAAAAATTCTACCGCTCTGTCGATCGTTTTCTTCTGAATAAATTCCATTTCCTACTCCTTTCTACCTTCTCTCAATTGATAAAATTCAACATTCCATCCTTCCAGTATTCCAACCGTTTTTTTCATCAGAATGCTTTTGTTCGGTAATCCTTTCTCTCCTCCAATTTGATGGCTTGAGTCGGGCAGACCTCTGCACAGATGGGATAACCCATATGCCGGCATCGATCGCATTTGATAGCGACTTTCATGGAAGCAGAGGGATTAATGATTCCAAAAGGGCAAACCATCACACACATCCAGCAGGCGATACAGGTGGGTTCATTCACATAAACCAATCCGGTCTCTGGATCCCTTCGCATTGTTCCATTGGGACAGGCTTCGATGCACGGGGCTTCCTCGCAATGGCGACATTGGAGGGCAAAATCTTTCCCCTCGACATAGACTCTTGGAATCGGGTGGGGCTCTTCACGGATGGCCTGATAGAGTTCTTTGGAGACCGAGGCGATTTCGGTGCCGCACCAGAGTTCACATTGATGGCATCCCGTACACTTATTTTTATCAACCACTAAGATTTTCAATTTTCCCTCCTGGTTTAGCACAGCCTGAAGGCTGCGGCTACAAATTTTTTTCGTTTATCCTTATAACTTGCAACTTGAAACTTTTATTACAACCCCGTATCCATGATCTCTTTATATTCCGTCTCTGTAAATCGATCCGCGTTTCGTCTGATCAGTGGCAGGATATCCATGAAATTAAGGTTCCTGCTCATCAAAACGGGAATATACTCCGAGACATCGATCTGTTTCTTCAAGAGAATTTGATACAGGCCAGCCTTCTGAGTTTGGCCCACGAGGATGACTCCTGCCAGCCGACCCTTTTTAATGATCAGTTTCTTATAGGCATCTTTGGTTCTCCTCTTGATTTCCTGAAAGGATTCCCCTGCTTCGCAGGTCGAACAGGTTTCAGCACGGGTCAGCCCCATGGAGATGGCAGGGACACCAATAAAATTTCCAATGGAGTTTCTTCGAAAAGAGCCGATATAAAGCGTCTTTTTTCCTGCCATGTTGAGTCCAGCCACACGGCCCTGTTCAACGGCACAGGGCCAGATCGCATTAATCCAGCTGGACTCTCGGGTGATATCAAACGTTTCAGCGACATCTCCAGCAGAATAGATATCCTGAACATTTGTCATCATCTCGGCATTGACCTTGATGCCTTCCAATGAACCAATTTCTATGCCAACCTTTTTAGCCAGTTCAATAGCGGGCTTTACGCCGACGGCCAAGACGACCATTTCACATTTGATTTCCCTCGACTCGGTTACCACACTTTCTACGTGTCCATTTCCAGAAAATTGAATCGCCTTTTCTCCAGTTACCGTTTTAATCCCGAGATCCTCGATTCGTTTCTGAATCATCGAGGCCGCCTCTTCATCAAAAACGGTTGGCAGAACATGTCCTAATTGTTCAAGCAGGGTCACTTCCATCCCTCTTTTTCTCAAGCTGATACAGGATTCGACCCCCACGCTTCCCGCTCCGATCACGACTGCTCTTTTGCCTTTCCATTGGTAGATTTTTTCTGCATCTGCCATCGTTTTCAGAGTGGAAATTCCTTCTTTCTGAATCCCTTGAATGGGAGGGATGATAGGATTTCCTCCGGTGGCCAAGAGAAGTTTGTCAAAAGGGTAGGCTTCCCCGTTCTCGGCTGTCACAGTGTTAGATTCCGAAGAGATCTCTTTAATTCTCACCCCGAGGTGGGAGGTTATTTTGTTCTGTTCAAAGAAGTCCGAAGATCGGAAGTTCAGGAGGGGTTTCGAAAGCTCCTCTGCAATATAGTAGGGCAGGAGAACCCTTGAAAAGAGTGGGGTAGCTTCATCACTAAAAAGTTCAATCTGGGATTCACGATCAATGGAGCGAATCGCTTCTATGGCACTGATGGCTGCCGCACTCCCTCCGATGATGACGTATCGCATGGTTTTCTCCTTGTCAGTAAGCATGGAGCATAGGGTATAGAGTGATTATTGTTGCGATAGAAAAATTCTATGCTCCATGCTCTTTGCTCTCTGCGAATTAGTATAGACTATGAACCATATATAACGGCAACAATTCTTTAAAGAGCCTAATTCCACGAGTCAAATTATAATTGCCACAAGTACAGCACTTGGCCATTTCCAGACATGCCTCCTCAACGGTTCTCCGCCCCCGCTTGACATCCCGCACCAATTTCCGGATCAGATCCGCTCCAATCATGGCATGGCCGCACATGGTATGGGTCTTCAGAATCTCAAACTCGGGCAGCAATTCCGTTTTCCCCCACGTGCCCAGGGAATATTCAATGGTATGGATGCGCCCCAGCCCGGCTTCTTCCATACATTGCTGGACGATGTCGCTGACCCCTGATATGATGACCGAGATGCCGGGTCTTTTTTCCTTCAGGTCTTTTAAGAGGGAAACGATTTTCTCTCGGTTGTCAAATGTACACTGAACGATCGTCCCATCCGTGACATGGCTCAGGATATCATCCATGGTGGTATTGTAAATATTTCCTGTCTTCATATCGCCGAGATTGATGGGGCCGTTTTTATAACAAATGCTTAAAAACTTCTGGGTCTTGGGTGCTGACCCTGCTTTATTAATTCCCGTAGCCGGACATCCTAAAACGACAAAATCATCTTTTAGGTCCTCAAGGTTTCCTCTTCGATGAAGACTATGGGTCATGATGTTCCTCCTCTATTTCTCTTCGTAAAACCTGAAGGCCGGTTCTCCCAGTCCCATGTTGTTTTTAGTATTGATGGAATACCAATATCCCAATCTTTCAAGGATGGGTTTGATGGGAATTTCTCCCACCGGAGGGACCTTGGTAATCACCTCGACTGTAAAAACAGAGCTAACCTTTTGGGCAGCCCGCTTCACTGCTTCCAGAATAACAGGGAGGTTCTCCAATTTGCATTTCCCCTCGACGATGGCAGAGGTCGCCTTTTCATTAAGAATATCATCCCTGAGTTTCCCGGTCTTTTTGTCTTTCATAAAATGGGTAATCGGATTTTCCTCGGCAAACTCATATCCTAAGGGAGCAAGTTCCATCGCAACGATCTCAACATCCTTAAAATAGGCTCCTACCCCGGGTCTTCCCAATTCAATGCCCACTCCGACTTCCCCAGGACGGAATCGGCCTGAAACGTCATTCGTTTTCATCTCCTCCGTTCCTCGGCCTGGGACCTGTGACCCTTTAAATTCAATAAGGGGATTGCTCAGGATGCCCCGGACTTCACGTGGCCAGAGCATTTCAGGTTGATAAAGGGCTTTAACAGGACAGATATTGGCACGCAGGCAAACACCGCAGTCCGTGCACTTCTCCTGGTCTATTTCGATGAAAAATCTTCCAGGGATCTTTTCATGCCGTTTGACCGTCTGAATTCTTCCCATGGGACAATAAGGGAAACATCTCTTACAGGCAATACATTTATCCTGATCCGCCTTCATAAAACCTCCTACTTCACGCCCTGCTTTTATAAATTGTATACAATTTTTATTTTGAATTAACTTAAAAAATTTTTTATAATATTGTTATGATATTGTCAAGAGAAAAATTGAGTTAAAATATTTTTGATATTTCAATAGATTATATCTATTTTCCGTTTGAAGGATCAGGAGGATGGGAAGCGAGCCGGCTCATTTCCCGTGGCGGATAAATTAAAAAATTGGATACAATTATTAGATGATCGGGCTTGACCAGATGAATCCAAACCATTATGAGAAGATAGGCTTTTTTACGGGGAATCCGTTCACGAGGGAGGAGATTTTTGAAAATGGCTTTTGAGGTAATCGTTCACTCAGAAAAATGTAAAGGTTGTGAGGAGTGTCTGGAAGTCTGCACCGTGAATGTGTTTAAGATGCAAGAGGGTAAATCGGTCCCTGTGAATGTTAAAGAGTGTCTTGGCTGTCGGAGCTGCGTGGAAGTTTGTACAGAGGAAGCCATTACCGTGAAAGAGTTAGAACCGGAAATGTCAGAAATCGCCCGGATGCTCTTAAAGGATATCCTTTGATCTCCTTTTAATCCCCCTTTCTTCGATGAATGGGTCAATCGGTCTCTGGATAGGGTTCAGGATGGACAACCACATCCGCCTTAGGGACTAATTTCTGGATCGTTTGCTCAATCTGTTCCGTGAGAGTATGAGCATCCTTTAAAGTTTGGTTCCCGTCGATCAGTACATGAATATCTACAAAGAGCTGTGGTCCTGAATAACGTATGCGGACATCATGGCAATTGTTTACGCCTGGCAAGGCTTCAACGGCCATGGTGATTTTTTTCCTCAGGCCGATCGGGGCAACATCGAGTAAGGCCTGAATGGTGCGCAAAATGAGTTGTCCACTGATATAGACGACAATCAAAGCCACCCCAATCGCTGCAACTGCATCAGCATGGTGTAGAAAGGAAAGGGTGGGAATTCGTTTGCCCACCAACACACAAATTAACCCTAAAATGACGACCGAGGAACTCCATATATCGGTGCTAAAATGAAGCGCATCGGCCTCAAGGGCTTGGCTCTGGAATTGACGAGCAACCCGGTATAAGGCACGGGAACGGGAAATATCAACCACAATGGATATCCCCATCACCAGGAATGCCCAAACATTGATTTCCAAATGAATTTGATGAAAGACAAGTCGGTGAATCGCCTCGTAAACGATCCAGGCGCAGGTCACTAATAAAAGAAGCGTTTCAAAGAGAGCTGAGAGATTTTCTACCTTGCCATGTCCATAATGATGGGTATGATCCGCAGGCCTTCCAGAAATTCGCACCGCTAAGAAAGTCATTAAAGTAGCGACGAGGTCCAGACCGGAATGTGCTGCTTCAGCTAAGATTCCCAAACTGCCCGTCGTCACACCGACGATCATTTTCAATACAGTGAGGCCGACGGCTGCGAGGACAGAGGTCAATGCAACAGATCGTTTTTCATGTTCTCCGCGTTGGGAGATTTCATCATTTACCATATTTTTATTCGCCGAGGATATGGATCAAAATACCCCGTTCTCTTTTTCGGTTATCAAAATCGATGAAAACAATCTGTTGCCATGTCCCCAAGGTCAGCCTTGCACCAATGAGGGGAATGGTGAGAGAAGGTTTCATCAGTGCAGCCCTCACATGGGAGAAGCCATTGCCATCACCCCAGCGTTGATCATGCTCGTAAGGGATATTTGACGGAGCGATCTTTTCAATCGTTCTTTGCAAGTCCCTAAGCACCCCTGATTCGTACTCGATCGTCGTTACTGCTCCTGTTGACCCAGGGCAAAATACTGTGACCAAACCATTTTTTATTCCAGATCGGCCGATGACCGCTTTCACGTGAGGGGTGATATCCAGGATATCGCTAAACCCTTTTGTACTTAAGGAAATGGTTTCCGAAAAGATCCTCATTTACCTCCTCCATCGACCATGAAACGAATTTGTTTAAAAGACCAATGTCTACAGCCGACAGGTTAGGGCAAAGATGCCAGTTCTGTCTTAAGGCGATGTCATTAGTCTTTAAATCTTTATCCATAACCCTTTAACTTTAGGGAACCTCTAATAATTCCTAATTTGTCACTTCCGCCCCGTATCAAGTACGGGGTAAACTCCAGCGGCAGTCCAGTAATTTCAAAAGTTTATGGATTCCTGCTTTAGAGGTTGCCTTTAGACTAAACGGGCGTCCTCACCCTCACCGTTAACACCTTAACCTTAACCTTAACCTTATTGTTTCTGAATCCTCTGAAGAACTTTCTTCCAACTCTCCGTTTGGAGGAAACTTCCTGACACATTTTCTAATAATTTTAGAAATACGGAGTATGGCATGGCAAGGGTGAGGACTTCTTTTTCAACTATGGGCCTTGCAGAGACATCAAACATTCCAAGAATGGCGTGAGACTGTTCTTTTACAGCCTCCTTCAAAGGATAGGTGAGAATCGTTCCACATCCGGAGCCAAAGGGTGCATAAACAGCATCCGTGCGTTCCAGGGCGTAGTTCGTCAACGTGAAGAGGCCTGAAAGGATATCCGGTGGAGCGAAGAAAGCAACTACCTCTGGCTCCAAGCCATTCTGAAATTGCTCAAGGGGCTTAAAGACACAATAAGTGGCAGGGGCTCGTCTTGGTATCATCTTGGCGAAGTATTCCCTGGCCCGTTCCGGTGTTTTGATATAACGTTCTCCCTCCATTTCACCGGGAATCCCACAGGAGAGAAAATATTCGATATCGGGCCTTGGGGATTCAAAAAAACCCATGTAGTAAGCCCCTCCGGGGCATCCGAAGTGAGCCTTATCGAAATAAACAGTCTTTCCTTTCTTCCTCGCATTCTGAAGAAGTCCGATCATGCAGCCCTGGATTCCTTCTTTTGGGGTGATCCCTTCGGGTTTTTCATTTGTATAATAGATTCCCAAAGGTGATTCCTTTAATCCAAGGACTTCTTTAAGTTGATTCCATGACACTTCAGAAAAAAGACTCATCTTAATCTCCTTTCATCATCGGCCAGATAGATCATATCCTGCCTATTTCTAATGATTATGACATAGTTTCTGAGGGAGGGGAGGGCTCAATCGGTTCAAAATCTAATAATTTTTTTCTATACTCAGAGGGATGAACTCCTTCCCTTTTCTTAAAAACCTTGGCAAAGTGACTTGGATCCTGATAACCGATTTCAAGACAGACCTCCAAGGCGGTCATAGAAGTTTCTTTCAGAAGGCGCTTGGCAATGGAAAGCCTGACCGAAGTGAGATACTCCAAAAAAGTAATGCCCATCTCCTTCCGGAAGAGATGGCTGAGATAATAAGGACTAATTCCTACAGCCTTCGCTGCCTTCTTTAAAGATATCTCCTGGTTGTAGTTGGCCCAGATAAAATCCTTTGCCTTAATAAAGATTCGGGGGTGCAGGATATTCCGATTTTGATAAATACATTTACATAGCTGATCGAAGGCATTCAGAAGGCAGTAATAAAGGTTTTCTTGGGAGTCATCTTTGGAGAGGTCTTGAAAGAAATGGTATTTGTATCCTAAGATTTCTTCGAGATTTGCCCCGGCTTCGACTGCGGCTCTCGCAATGATGACGATGATCTCGAGCATTCTGGCTTTTAAAATCCCGATATGTTCATGGCTTCTAAATAGCACTGTCCCGAGGAGCTCATCTAACAGAACTCTCGCTTTTTTCTTGTCTCCCCTTTTAATCAACTCAATCAGTTCATTCTCTTTAAAAAAATCCTCCCTTGGGTGAGTAGAAGTTACCTGAAATTTTTTCAAACTATTTTCCGATTCTTTCCTCATATAAAGTTCTTCAGCCAATCGAGCTTGTTCCATGGAGATTTCACGTTGCTGTTTCTGAAAGATCCAATCGACCTTTGAGAAATAATTTGCCATTGCAAACAAGAGATCGGAGGCAGCTTGAACCCTCCTTTCAGAGAACACAAGCACTTCGGAGAGGGACTTCAAGAGTAACGATTTGTCAAGGGGAAGATCATGAATTCTTCTGAGGATGTTCTTTTCTAAGGAAGTGTCGTAGGGTCTCAACAAAACGGGTCCACAGACTAAGGCATAATTAAGATGGCCTCCATCGAGAATGGCTGCGGCACATTCAATCATATCTGCATGGCACTGGAAAATGTAAGGTTCCCCAGTTTTAATGGACATTTTGGTTGCCCGGATGATTTCTTTGAGACAACGCTTCCTCCCCGCAGAGCAGCTCTGAACTATTCTACAGAATGCAGGGCCCTCTCCGTTAGTCAGGTGAGGGAACTCCTTCCCCTTCATTTGAACGAAGCGGACTCGAAGTTTCGTTGCCTCTTGGAAAGAATCGATGATTCGGCAGAGTAGATTATTCTCGGGTGGTTTCTGGAAAATTTGGCGAGGAATCCTTTGTTCACCAAAAGAGGTGATGATGTTTTTACCTTTTTCCGACATCAAGCAGTTCCTTGGCCTTTCTAACCCCCTCCATGGCATCCATTCCAAATCCATCGGCACCAATACTGTCTGCAAACTCCTGGGTAATTGGGGCACCACCGATAATGGTTTTCACCTTCCCCCTCAATCCTGCTTTTTTCAATGCAATAAGGGTGTCCTCCATGGCGTGCATGGTTAATGTATATAGACATGAAAGAAGAAGGAGATGAGGCTTCTCCTTCTTAACCGTCCTGACGAAAGTTTCGGGAGTGACATCGACCCCCAAATCAATCACTTCAAATCCCCCTGCTTCCATAAACATGACAACAATATTCTTACCAATATCGTGAATATCTCCTTCGACCGTTCCCGCTACCGCCTTCCCAATATATTGACGGCCATGAGTTTTCAGCAAAGGGTAGATCCAGTTTAAGCATAGTTTAGTGGCCATTGCAGAGACAAGAACATTAGGTATAAAATATTCGTATTCCTTCCACTTTTTCTCTACCTCCTCCATAGCTTTTAAAACTCCTTTTTCGATAATCTCAGAAGGAAGAAACCCATCCTTTAGGCATCTATTCATGATGGCATTGATATTTTTAATATCCCCTTTAATAATAGCAGATTCTAACTGGCGAATCGGATTCATAGGGAATGAGATCCGTCTCTTTTTAGTAAAGGAAAGGCCATCCCTTTGATATACTCGTTTTGGAAGTCGGAATGTTTGGCCAGCTCAATATATTCAATTTTTTGAGCGATCCGGTTTGCCTCTTCACGCTTTTTTAATGAAAGCAACGCCATCTTTGCTCCTGACCCTGCTGCATTTCCAACGGGTGTAATCTTTGTTTTTTTAAAATAGGGGAGCAATCCGATGTGAATCGCGCTTTCAGGTTTTACATAGTTTCCAAAGGCTCCTGCTAAAAAGACTTCATTTATCTCCATCAGTGGGATTCCTATTGTTCCCGCCAAAATTTGGATCCCTGCCCATATTGCACTTTTTGCTAATTGAAGTTGCCGGACATCTTTTTGGGTGATCAGGATATTCTGACCCTGATTACGGTTGCCCTTTTCTTGATAGAGAAGAAACGCTTCTTGGCTATCTGTCCTGATCATACGGCTGGCAAGGTTCCTATTGCCAATTTCCTCTTTATTGAGCAACCGACCATCCTGATTAATCATTCTTTCTCTTATCATCTCAGAGATGGCGTCCACCAGGCCTGATCCGCAAATACCTAATGGGGGCAAGCCATCGATGGTATGAATACGAATTTGCCCCCTACTGTCGATGGCCATCCCATCAATGGCACCACTTGTGCCAGGCATTCCATATTGAATTTGTCCCCCTTCGAAGGCTGGTCCTGCAGCGCAAGAGGCAGCGACCATTCGATCACAATTCCCCAGCACGATCTCACCATTGGTACCGATATCGATTGCGAGGTTGACATGCTTGCTCTTGTGGAGTCCGGTGGAGAGGACGACCCCCACGGTATCACTTCCCATAAACCCTGAGATGAGAGGAAGGAGATAGAATTGTCCATCCGGATGAATGGAGACCCCAATCTCTTTCGCGGGGAATGAAAAAGCTTCTCGAATGGTGGGGGTATAAGGGAAATGGGTAAGGTTCGAAGGGCAAAGACCCAATAAAAGATGGTGCATGGTAGTATTTCCAACTGCACAAATCTCATAAATCTGTTTGTTCAAAATTCCTGTTTTTTTAGAAACTTCTTGGATGATTTCATTCAAGGCACCTATCACTGCGTCCTGAAGTTCCCTCAGCCCATTAGGTGCTGAAGTGGCGTGAAGAATTCGTGACACCACATCGCCACCGAACTTTGTCTGAGGATTCATTATGGCTGAGAGAGACAACTGGTTTCCCGATGTGAGGTCGTGGAGATATCCAACGATCGTCGTTGTCCCAATGTCGAAAGCCATACCATAGAGGTGATAACCGGTGCCTGCACCTTTCTCCATATCAAGGCATCGTTGACTCATTAAAATACAGGACAGGCGACCTTCCTTGATGTTCCCATTTTCCGAAAGCTGTTTGAGAAAGTGTAGGGTAGGATATGATTCCAATCTATTTTTGGATCCCATTTGGGATCGAATTGCTTCCCAACTCAGATCCCTTTTTAAACTTTGAGAAGAAATCCGGATTTCTTTCTTTTTAACCGATGGATTAAGTTTTAACTCCTTTAAAGAGCCCTCCACTAATATTTTGATCCGACGCTCCATGGAAGTTTGGGGTATATGTACCTCAGTTGATTTTAAAACTTTGGACTGGCAGGCTAATCGAACTCCTTTCTGAATGTTCTTAGCACCAATGATTTTCATTTCAGATTCATTCGGAGGTGTGAGACCATCAGCGCAAAGAACCCTGCACTTTCCACATCGGCCGACCCCTCCGCATTCATTCCTAAGATGAATTCCTGCGGAAGCAAGAGCGGATAAGAGATTTGTTCCCTTGGGGACGTTCAGGTCCTTTTCAAAAGATTGAATCCTCAATCTCATGGGTGAGTTTTAAATGATCATTTGCAAAAGACAAAATTTTGAAAATTAATATAGCAGAAGTTCCCAAATATGAAAAGGGGGGAGTATTTCATCCCCCCCTCAAATTAAAGTGAAGATAAGGTGCTATCCTTTCTAATGATTTTAGAGATATTTTCCTGGAGGTGGTTTATACGACCAGAGGCCGAAGCAGATGGCAGAGGAAAGAAAGGCAGCAATGATCCAAAACCAGAAGGCTGCCCCCCATCCCCAGGCATCGGTCAGCACGCCGCTGAAAACCCCTGCCATGCCGGCACCGATGTAACCGAAGAAATCGATGAAACCGGCTGCTGAGCCTGCAGCTTTACGGGTTCCGAAATCCATGGGCACCGCTCCGATGAGGATGACCTGAGTACCCAGAACACAGAAGCCGATCAATCCCAAAACGATAAAGCCCAACAGCCACGCATCTTTCGGGACGCCATAGTAGAAAAAAATAGCCAGAAATCCCAAGGCACCCATAAGTAGCGCCGAGATTGGGGCTCTTCGAGATTGGAAGAACTTGTCGCTTGCCCAACCCGAAAAGATGGCTCCGGCAATCCCGAAAAGAGGGATGGCGACAACTTTATAGGCCGTTTTGTCAATGGCCGCTTTCTGAACTTCGAAGAGGTAGGTGGGGGCCCAGAGGAGAAATCCATACCGGATGATGTCGACAAAGAAGAAGGCCCATGAAACAGCCCAGACCCTCGGGTTTCCTACAGTTTGCTTCAGTGTGAAAGCGAATCCGGCGTGTTCCTCCTTCTCCGTTTTCGGCTTGATCGTAGCTTTGATCTGTTCTATGGTCATCCCCGAAAACTCACCATACCGCTCATAAACCTCGATGGGTGGGAGATTAACCTCTTCCGGCCTGTTCTTAAGGAAGAGGAGCGGGAGGAAACCGATCACTGCAAAAATTAAGGCGGGGATCCAAAACCCTGCCCGCCAACCGTAGCTGGCGATGACGCTTCCTGCCAGAAGCCAGGACAAGGTGTTCCCCACTTGATAACAGGCCCCATAGTATCCCATCCGTTTTCCACGGGCTTTGGGAGGAAACCATTGGGAAAGGGTCTTGATACAGTTGGACCAGCCGCCTGCCTGGAAGAACCCGTTTAGGGTCCAGACAACACCCATCAGGAAGATTCCTACTGCCGCAATAGGCCCCATCAGAAAGTTCATCAGGGCGGAGAGAATGATCACGGTGAAGAGATAGTGTTTCGATGAGAATCGTTCCGCAAATTGACCGTGGATGAACTGCCCCGCCGCATATGCCCAAAAGAGAGCTGTTCCGATCGCTCCCAGTTGGGTTTTTGACCAGCCGAATTCCTTCATGATCCCCGGAATGGCGATGGAAAAATTGACCCGACAGAGGTAAAACGCTCCGTAAGTGATCCAGAGGATAATGAAGACCTGGTTACGCCAACGGTTATAGTCTTTGTCCCAAAACTCCCACTGAGCTCTTTCCTCTTTCTTCAATCCTGAATAATCCCGCTCCATAATTCCCCTCCTTCATTTTTAATTTTGATTCGATTGATCTATCCCAATTTTCCATTTCTAAAGGCCTCGATGTATCTTAGACAAAAGGGATCCTTGTTCAAAAAGGCCTCGGTACTATGAACCAGCGCCATCAGATTCTTATCCATTGGGTTGAGGATAGCTGCATCCAGCCCGGCTTCAAGAGACAGGACGAGAAAAGACTGATTAATCAAGGTCCTTTTCGGAAGTCCGAAGGAGATATTACTAAGTCCGGAGACCGTCCTGACTTCTGGAAATAGTCGTTTGATCTCTTTGAGGGTGTTGATGAAGAGGAGACCATTTTGGGTATTTGATGAGATGGGAAGGACCAAAGGGTCGAAATAAAGTCGGCTGGCAACAATTCCCTCCTTGGCAACGCCTTCGATGATTCGCTCCGCGACCTTGATCCTTTCGGTAACGGTCGAAGGAATTCCCTTTCGATCTGATGGTAAGGCAATGAGGTCACATCCGAACTGTTTGGCCACGGGGAGAATCTCCTTCCATCGATCTATATCTCCACTGATCGAATTGATAATCGCTTTTCCATGATGTAACCTTAAAGCCCTTTCCAGAACGAGTCCATGGGCTGTATCGATGCAGAGGGGAAGCCCGGTGGCCCTCTGTATCAAGGGGACCATCCATTCCAAGTCCGCTGCTTCCTCTTCCGGCGAGACTCGAAGGCCTGAATTCACCTCCAAATAATCGGCTCCGCCGAGTTTTTGGTTTTGGGCAAGATTCTCGATTAAGGATTCATTTCGTACGAGAACTGCCTCCTTGACATCTTTGATCGAGGTATTAATCTTTTCTCCGATAATGAGCATGGCGTATTCTTTTTATCCAATTTAATATTTTCCGTACTCATGATAGGCTTCAAAAAGGGCCACCACGTTTTCAATAGGAGTATCCACCTGGATATTATGAGCCGTGCAGATGATGTATCCCCCTCCTTTCTTTGCCGAATCAATGGCATATTTGACCATTGAACGAACATCCTCGGGCTTCCCGAGGGGTAAGATGTGCTGGATGTCCATCCCTCCCTGGAAGGCAAGGTGTTTACCGAATTCCTGTTTTAATCGCTTGATATCCATGTTGGTTGCTTTGGGTTGGAGAGACTGGAGGATGTCGAGACCACATTCAATGAAGTCTGGGATGAGCTTATAAACATCACCGCAGGTGTGATACATGACTGGGATTCCGTACTGGTGGGCGATGTCGATATAGGTCTTAAATCCCTTTTTAAAAAATCGCCTCCAAGCGTCCAGGCTGAGTAAAGGTCCAGTCTGACCGCCCATATCATCTCCCATCATGAAGATGTCGATCTCCCCATCGGCTGCTTTAAAAACACGATGATTATATTCGATGAAATATTGGATAATATGATCCCGGATCGCTTCAATGATTTTGGGATTTAGGGCCAAATCGATGAACGTTTGCTGGATTCCCCTGAGATACATGATCGGTTTTAACTGAGCAGTCCGATCCAGACGGTCTCCAACATTGATGACACAGTAATGGGGATGATAGACCTTACATTCAGCCTTGAGCTTGGAATAATCCCACCAATCTGCGCTGGCCCAATGATCGTACTTCTCAATCTCTTCGATTGTTTTTAGCTTTTCGAGGGGGGATTCAGCCACTTCTGAAAAACTGCCCTGATGAGGAGTGCCTTTTCCATATACCACGGTTTTTCGCTTAACTCCCCAGAGATCCTCGACGGTTCCATCAGGATGTTTTTTGAAGGTTTGGCCCACATAGCTCGGCCCGTAGTTATTTCGGAAATCAACCCCTAAAAAGTCGAGGAGTTCGTCATAGTCGTCGCATCCGAAATATTCCATGGTCTTGCTTTTGATCTCCGGCACCATCCAATTATCAATAGGAATCCGGTCGGGTTCCTGGTGTTTCACTGCCATCAACGCCCTGTCCCGACAGGTCATCCTCTCGTTTTTGGCTCGAAGTTCATTGATTCGAGATCTTCTTTCCTGAAATATCTTATCGTCTTTCATAGATCCCTCTCTCCTTTCGCTTTAGGTTGCCATTCATTTGCCCAACCAGCCCATCACCTTTTTGACGCCAGAGGGTGGATCGGGAGCGTAACCGTCTGCACCAATTAAGTCCGCAAAATTCTGGTCGATTGGTGCCCCGCCGATGATGATCTTTACCTTGTTGCGCAGTTTCTTCTGTTTGAGCATCTGGATGACATCCTTCATAGCAAGACGGGTTGGAGTATAGAGGCAAGAGAGGGCAAGGACGTCGGGTTTTTCCTTTTCAACGGCATCCACAAATCTCTCCGCAGCCACATCGAGTCCCAGATCTGTGACCTGAAAGCCGGATCCTGTAAATACCATTGAGACAATATTTTTCCCCACATCGTGAACATCCCCGGCGACGGTCCCGATGACCATCTTCCCTACCGGAGGAACATCGCTCTTTTCGAGGTGAGGTTTTAGCAGAGTCAGGGCTTCTTTCATGGCCATGCCCGCTAACATGAGTTCCGGCACAAAAATTTCCTGAGATTCATAAAGTTTACCGATAGTGTCCAACCCTTTGATGAGAGCTTTGTTTAGGATATCCTCAGGAGAAATCTTCTGATCAAGAGCCTTTTGGGTTAATTCCTTCACCTCATTGAGGCTCCTCTTGACCAATGCGTCTTCAATGCTTTTTAAGATTTCCATATTCCCCCCTTATAGTGATCAACTGGTTTTTTGTAGGCCAGATAGATTGAGGATTTATGGGGTCATGACTGCTTGCATAAAGTCGATCCATTTTTCAATCTTTTTCAAGTCGTCCTTACTGAGGTTGGCATGGGGCTTTCCTTCCATTACTTTGAGGACCTGGTTCCATTCTTCAGCGGATCTCTTCTTGGAAAAGAGGCGATCGAGGCTGTGGCACTTGGAGCATTTCTCCACAAAGGTCTTTTTCATTTTCTTGTCGCTGAGGTTCACCTTGATGGAGTGACATTTAATACATTTTTCAAGGAATGGGGTCATTTCCTTTTTATGAAGTTTCATGAAGGGATCTTCTTCTTTTGTTTGGGCCTGGAGGGAAGTGACTGAGTAGAAGAAGACAAACAAAAATCCGAACATCAGTATTATCACTAAAGCATTTTTTTTCATTTGAACTACCTCCTTGTCATTTTTTAGTATCTGTATACAAAGCCATTTTTTTTGTCTATGGCAATATTGCTAAAATCATGAATTTTTTGCTATAAAATTTGGGTAGAATGAAAAAGAGGGTATTTTGGAGAGGGATCCGTTCATCCCTGGCCGCATTCTGAAGGATCGCCCATCAGTTTGGATAAAGCATGAGGAAGGGCGGGCAGGATGACACTGAGATTTTCTTTTACACCTTTTGGGCTTCCAGGCAAATTCACAATCAAGCTCGAACCCCGAATTCCTGTGATAGCCCTGGAGATCATGGCATGAGGGGTCTTTTTTAAACTCTCAGCCCTCATCGCTTCAGAAAATCCAGGGACTTCTTTTTGAATGACCTCGAGTGTTGCATCCGGTGTCACGTCTCGCGGGCTCAAACCCGTTCCTCCTGTGGTGAGGATGAGGTCCGCCTTTAACTGGTCAGAACTCTTTTTCAAAGCCTCCATGATTTTCTCTTTCTCATCCGGAATGATTTCATAGTGAATTACTTCCGCAGGCAATCCCTTCACCATCTCTCGAATGAGCGGGCCACTCGAATCTTCTCGCTCACCCTTGGAACCTCGATCACTGATGGTTAAGATGACAACTTTGAACATATATACCTCAGTTATAAAATCCAATAACCAAATTCCAAGCTCCCAATAAGTTCCAATTACTCAATATCCAATAACCAAAACAAATTGAAAATTTACAAAACTGGGTCATTGAAATTTTGGTTATTATTTGGTGCTTGGTTATTGGTCATTGATCATTGACAAGTGACCATTGGTTACTGGTCAATGATTATTTCATCTCCCACTTTTACCATGCCTTCATTTATTACTTCAGCAAAGATCCCTTCTTTGGGCATCACACAATCCCCTGCCTGGTAATAGATGGCACACCGTTCATGACACTCTTTTCCGATTTGAGTCACGCGCAGAATGACAGAATTTCCAATATGGATTTCTGCCCCGATGGGAAGATGAACGAGATCAATGCCTTCTGTTGTAAGATTTTCTGCAAAATCGCCATACCCAACACTTAACCCCTTCCTTCTCATTTTCTCAATGGATTCGTTTGCCAAAAGACTGACCTGGCGATGCCAGGGACCTCCATGGGCATCACCCTTTAAGCCAACGTCTTTCAGGAGAGCGCAGGATCGAATATTGGTCTTCTTCGTCCCCTTGTCTTCGCTGATATTAACCGCAAGTACTTTACCTTTCTGCATCGATTTCATTATAATCTCCCTACAGGATGGACTGGGTGGTTTGTAGCTCAGGGCTTTAGCCCTGATTCATCAGCCCTAAAGGGCTGAGTACCACGCTATGCGTTATGCTCTATGCCCTCTGCGAAGTTGGTACGTTCCACTTTTTCCCCCTGCTTTTTTGACGAGATGAATATTGGAAAGCACCATCCCCCGATCAATCGCTTTGCACATGTCATAGATGGTCAAGCCAGCGGTGGCCACAGCAACGAATCCTTCCATCTCCACACCTGTTTGTGCCTTAATCCTGACTTTTGCCTCAATATCAATCCTGCTCTCTTTTTTAAAAGGATAAAAATTGACCTCCACATGGGAAAGATTGAGTGGGTGACACATGGGAATGATTTCTGATGTCCTTTTGGCTGCCATGATTCCAGCCACTTTGGCGACCGCCAGCACATCACCCTTTGCAATCTGGCCTGACATTATCCTCCTGAAGGTCTTCGGATTCATCAAGACAGACCCTCGAACCACAGCTTCTCTCAAGGTCTCTTTTTTTTGGCTGACATCCACCATCTTTGCCAGCCCTTTTTTATCGAAATGAGTAAGCCTTGCCATAGCACCTCCTTAGACAATGACCTATTCTTCGTCAGGCGTGAGGCGTAAAGAGCAAGGTGTTTACTCCTAACCCCTTGCGCCTTGCACCTTACGGATTTAGTTATCCTCCAATGGCTGACATATTCCTCTGGCATTTTTTAAATTGATGCGTGTTGATGGGATGTCTTTCTGGCTTTTTTTTGATAGCGATCAGAAGCTTTTCTTTTAAATCATGGTCAGCCCCCCCATTTCTGAGGAGCTCTTTTACATCAATCTCCTCGTCAGAAAAGAGGCAGGTCCTAATTTTACCATCAGGGGTCAGCCGAAGACGATTACAATCATCACAGAAATGGTTGCTGATCGCTCCGATCAATCCAATTTCTCCGATGGCTCTTTCGATCCGGAATCTCTTCGCCGGGCCGTCCCATGGACCCTGAGGAACAGGGGTCAACTTGCCCAATTTTTCAATCCGATTCATTATTTGTGGAACAGTGAGGAGGTCGCTTCCCCTCCATTCCTCTCCATTACCAGAAGGCATGTATTCAATATATCGAACGACGAGGGGAAGGCGGAGGGTTAATTCAGCAAAGGATTCGATTTCATCATCATTGAGCCCTTTCATGGCAACCATATTAATTTTGATAGGAGAGAACCCCACTCTTAAGGCCTCTTCGATTCCTTCCCATACCCTCTCAAAATCGTCCTTTCGAGTAATTTGGGAAAATCTTTCTTTTTTTAAAGAATCCAGACTGATGTTGATTCTCTTTAAGCCAGCCTTTTTGAGGTCATGGGCAAACTCTTTTAAGAGGACCCCATTGGTGGTCAGCGTTAAATCTTTAATTTCCTTGATTTGCGACAAACTGGAGATAAAATGGACGATCCCTTTTCTCACCAAGGGTTCTCCTCCTGTCAATCTCACCTTAGAAATTCCTTCAGCGGCAAAAACGCGGACCAACCTTAATATCTCTTCGTAAGATAGAATTTCTTCATGAGGAATAATTTGAAGCCCCTCCTCTGGCATGCAATAGCGGCATCGGAGGTTGCATCGGTCTGTAATTGAAATTCGAAGGTAATTGATTTTTCGCTTAAAAGGGTCGAGTAACATCATCTATTTCAGATTTAAGGCAACCTCTAAAAATGTCATTCCTGCGGAAGCATGAATCCATAAACTTTTGAAATTACTGGACTCCCGCTGGAGTTTACCCCGTACTTGATATGGGGCGGGAGTGACGAATTAGGAATTATTAGAGGTTCCCTTAAGATTTTAGATTTGAGATTTTAATAATCTGAAATCTAAAATCTACAATCTCAAACTAAAAAAGCCGATTCCCGTGTTGAGGAAGCGGCCCTTTAATTTCTTCCATCTCCTTTCCAAACACGGGAGGTATGTCCGTTTCCAGCCATACCCTAACGGCCCATTTCCATTTCCCGCTTCTTATGTCCTCTCCCCTTGGGGGAGAGGGGTAGAGTGAGGGGCAAGATTTAGGAAAAGGGCTCGGAGATATATATCACTTGTATAATTGAATTTTCAGTGAAAGTCAATAAGTGGATTTTTGATTCAAATGACCTTGACATCTTATGTGACTCTATATATTATTTAAATCGCTTACTTCAATTTTATCGAAGGGGGTGATAAAAAAGTTTTGAGGTAGTATGAATAGGCTAAAAATAAAAATAGTTAAAAATGAAATAGAAGGGAGGGTTTTCTAATGAAGGGTTCAAAAATTTTAAGTATGGCAGTAATTATTTCATTGATCCTTTTCACCTTTAGTTTGGCTTTTGCATTTGATAAGGTTAAGTTTGCAGTGATTTCCGATCCACACATTTCCATTCCTCAGCAAAAAGGTGTTTCAGACGGTTATAAGCTTGGCCTGAAGACAGTCATGCTGACAGAGAATGCGATTGCGGAAATTAACAAGATTCCTGATCTTAATTTTGTTCTTGTAGCTGGAGATTTAACCCAGGATGCAGAGCCATGGAACATTGATGAATTAAGGAAAATACTCGATGGACTCAAGGTTCCATACTTTGTCGTTTTGGGAAATCATGACATCAGTCTGGTTCCCCACGAAAAGAAAGATCAACCGATCAGCCTTTCAAAATATTCAGTGGCAGGGGCTTTTATCGGTAGGTCGGGAGGAATGGTTCCGGGGATGACCTATTATGCTCACGAGGTAGCAAAGGATCTTGTCCTGGTTGGATTTGATACCTCAAGGGCCCAAGTTTTTGTTCCTGAGGCTGGATTAAATGATTTTGGAGGCAGAATTGATGCAGGTCAGATGAGATGGTTGGAGTCAGTCCTGAAGAAAAATCAGAATAAGACCGTCATCATTCTGACCCACCATAGTCTCGTCCCCTGGCATGAGGGAGATAGGACCAATCATAATTATTGGCGGTGGTTCTGGATCGATAATGCTGAAGAGGTCAGGGCACTCCTCAAGAAATATGGTGTCAAACTTGTTTTTTCAGGCCATCGGCACATCTCCACTCGTTATCAGAAAGTGGATGATATCTATCATTTTATTACCCCTCCCATTTCTACCTATCCCATGAGATATGTCGTTTATGAAATGACCCCAAAAAGCTTAAAATGGGAGGTGAAAGACGTACCCGCATCCCAAGAAGTATGGGATTTAGCAAGAAAAAACTTCCTTGCCAATAAGTGGTGGAGGGGGCCTGACCACTTAGAAACTCCTGAAGGAGACAAAAAATATTTAGAGTTCTATGAGAGCAATTGGACCATGAAAGGTGATTTGACCTTTAAATAATTTTTTCAACAGAGAGGAGGATTTGAGATGAAACGAATCATAGTTTTATTGACAGTTTTATTAATGGGGTTCTTATGTTTTGGAGGGATATCCTTTGGGCAGGCCATTGAGAATGAACTTTATCTCATTACCCCTGTTTCCAAAGATGTCCATGACCCTGCATTAAAGGCGTTTGCCGAATATGCAAAGAAAAAGTGGAACATCGATGTTAAGACGAGCGCTATTCCGAAAGGAACGCCAGTGGCCTATGGACAGATTTTGGAATGGAAGGGCAGACCTCAAGCCGATGTCTTTTGGGGAGGTGAAGGGACACTTTTTGATAATTTGGCGGCAGAAGGTCTTCTTGAGCAAGTAAAAATTCCCCAGAAGATGTGGGATGAGATTCCAGCCACGATAGGGAAACCCGTAGGCTTACCCCTGAAAGATCCAAAGAAGTTCTGGGTTGGGACTACGTTGGAGCCCTATGGACTCATTTACCAGCCGAAATTACTTCAGCGCTTAGGGGTTACCATCAAAGACTGGGATGACCTGCTCAATCCAAAACTGAAAGGCCAGATTGCCCAATGCACACCCGATCGATCGAGCTCCAGCCATGCAAGCTATGAAGTGATACTCGCCATGTATGGATGGGAGAAAGGTTGGGAGTGGCTGAAAAAATTGGCAGCCAATACCGGAATTTTTACAGCCCGCTCACGTGACGTTCCCAATGTAGTGGCAAAGGGGGAATTTGCCGTCGGTTTTGCTGTTCCGAGCTATATGGCGTTTGCAGAGGTCTTGGCGGGGTATGATGTGATGTTTGTCTATCCAAGTAATGCATATGTTACCCCTGAACCGATGGCGGTATTGAAGGGTGCGCCTCATCCTAAGGCAGCCCATGCCTTTATTGAATTTCTTTTAACGGAAGAGGGACAAAAGCTCTTCGCAGGGTTGGGACTTTACCCTATTACCCCGAAATTTAAGGTTCAGGGTCCTCCAGGGTCGAATCTGGAGAAAACAGTTCAATTTACAGCAGGTATCAGGTCTTTTTATGACATTCAGGTGGGAAATGTATATGACGATAAGATAGCAGGACCGAAAAAGAGAATCGAGGAAGTCAACTCCTACTTCCGAAAAGAGATTGCGGAAAAGCATAAGGAGATCATTAAAGAGAAGTAAAACAGTTTGGAATGATGGGGTGATGGGGATACGAACATCCTGTTATTTTTCAAAATTTAAGAGAGGGTAGGGGAGGCCTTAGCCTCCCCTTTTTAAGGGCGACTCAAGTCGCCCCTACCCCGTTCCATGACCGGGTCAGACTTATGGAGATTCAATTAAAGGACATTGTAAAACGCTTTGGCACTCTGGAAGCCGTGAGCCATGTTTCCCTCGAAATCCAAGATGGTGAGCTTTTTACACTTCTTGGGCCTTCAGGTTGTGGGAAAACGACGATCCTTCGCCTCATCGGAGGATTTCACAAGCCTGATGTGGGAGAGATCTACTTTGATGGAAAGCCCGTGACTTCGATCCCGCCCTATGAACGAAATATCGGGATGGTTTTCCAAAACTATGCTCTCTGGCCACACATGACGATTTCCAATAACATTACCTATGGGCTCAAATTGAAGAAAATTTCAAAAGATGAGATTGTAAAAAAAGTTACCCATGTATTGAAGTTGGTAAATCTAACGGGCCTTGAAAATCGATACCCGGGACAATTGTCGGGAGGACAACAGCAGCGTGTGGCTCTTGCGAGAGCGCTTGTATTGAATCCAGACGTTCTTCTTTTGGATGAGCCATTGAGCAACTTGGATGCGAAGATTCGCATTCAGGTTCGTGCTGAGATTCGTAAACTCCAGAAAGAACTCGCTATCACCACCATCTATGTGACCCATGACCAAGAAGAGGCCCTCACCCTGTCAGATCGTATCGCCGTCATCAATCACGGCAAATTAATGCAGATCGGAACTCCACGGGATCTCTACGATCGACCTCATAATCCCTTTGTTGCAGATTTTATTGGAATCAATAATTTGATTCCGGGGAATGTGAAAGAGGTCCATCCCTCAAAAAAATGGATGAAAATACAGACCGAAATTGGGTCATTGATTTGTACCCCAGAAGAGATCTTTAAACCCGGAGACCGATGTATGATCACGGTTCGGCCAGAGACGGCCTCGATCAGTCAGTCAGGAGAAGTGCAAGAAGGATTCAATTGTATTGCTGGGAATGTCAGCTTTGCTTATTACATTGGGAATACGATTCGCTACGATGTGGAGGTGAATAGCGGGCTCTTGTTTAAAGTAGATATTCAAAACCCAATAGAGCACAAACCCTTCTCCATAGGAGAGAAGGTTTATGTTAGTTTCCCTGTGAAAACCACATTAGGTATTCCGGTGACATAAGAGATGGCCACTCCCAATGAATCAACGATGGCTTTAAGTCAACCTCGGGTTTGGGCTCGAGCCAATATTGGCGGGTTGCTTGGTTATGCTGCGATCTGGGCTTTCTTTGCCATCTTTTTGATCTATCCCCTGATCCGCCTCTTTTACGATGCCTTCACAACCGACCAAGGTGTCTTTACCCTGGTGAACTTTTACGATTTTTTTACGGATTCCTATTATCTGAAATCACTCATGAACTCACTTCTCCTTGGCGTGGGGACCGTCATCACCACTTCCGTTCTTGGCATTGCCATTGCCTTTCTTCTTCTGCGTTATGAATTTCCGGGGAGAAATCTTTTTTCGTATCTCACCATTATTCCCATGATCATGCCTCCCCTTGTCGGAGTCATGGGATTCGTGTTCATTATGGGTAGGGCCGGGACAGTCAATGTCATCCTGATGGACTACCTTGGATTTTCGAAACCCATCAATTTTATGTATGGGATTCATGGAGTACTGCTTGTCGAGACCCTTCACCTCTTTCCCCTCATGACCCTGAGCATTGTGGATGCCCTTGGGAAAATTGACCCTTCACTGGATGAGGCGGCGGAAAGCATTGGGTCTCGAGGTCTGAGGAAGTTTTGGGATATTACTTTTCCGCTCACCACTCCTGGTTATGTCTCTGGCGCACTTTTGGTTTTTATTTGGACCTTTGCCGACTTCGCCACTCCACTGGTAGTGGGAGTTGATAATCTCCTTGCCTCCCAGGCCTATCTGAATATCGTCCAGTTTGTGGATCGAAGGCTCTTCAAGATGGGAATCGTCATCTCTGCGATTATGGTCATCTTGGCCATTGTATTTTTAATCATTGCAAAACAATATGTGGCCATTAAGGATTATAGCTCCCTCTCTTATTCAAAGATTGAAAGAAAAAAACTTTCACCCTGGAGCAGAACAGGGGTACTTGTTTTCCTGGTCGTAGTTCTTGTCTTCGCGTTTATTCCTTATTTCGGTATTGCCCTGGATTCTTTTGGGAAAGGTTGGGCGCTTACGCCCATTCCAGTCAAATATACCTTGCGCTATTTTGAACGGGTTTCTATCGAGACACCCAAATTTATCATTAATAGTTTGCTCTACTCGGGTCTTACAGTATTCATCTGTATCGCCGTTGGAGTTCCAGTGGGGTGGATCATGGCGAGGACCAAGGTGCCAGGGCGAGATCTTTTGGATTCACTGACGACACTGATCTTAGCTCTTCCCGGGACGGGAATTGGTATTGCATACCTTCGTGCTTTCAGGGAACCCCTACCATTCCTTAACACCGCCCTCATTGGGATATGGATCGTCATTCCACTTGTCCTCGGAGTGAGACGCCTACCCTATACTGTTCGTGGAACCTTTGCTTCTCTTTTGATCGTCCATAAATCTTTTGAAGAGGCTGCCGAAAGTGTAGGGGCTACAAAAATGACGACCTTTAAAGATGTCACCCTTCCCTTGATCTGGAAAGGGGTTCTGGTGGGGTCCCTCTATTCTTTCATCCTTGCTCTTCAGGAAGCTTCGGCAACGCTCCTTTTGGTGGTCCCAGGACATGAGATGATGACTGTAGGAATTTTTAACTTCTATATCGGAGGCTCTGTGAATGAGGCAGCTGCCCTGGGTTTAATCTTAATTATTCTTGGGGCAGTTTGTCTGTTTGCCATCAGCAAGATTGCCGGGACCAAAATGGGAGGAGTATTTGGGTAATGTGGTTTGCCGTTGTCATTATCTCCCTCGCTCTTTTCTTCGATTTTTCAAATGGTTTTCATGATGCTGCAAACGTCGTAGCAACAATTATTATCACCCGGGCTCTCTCTCCGAGGAAAGCTCTGATATTAGCCTCAATTTGTGAATTTATCGGCCCCTTTCTTTTCGGAACGGCTGTGGCTCACATGATCGGGGAGAATATCATCGACCTCTCCGCTTTTGATCCGGGGGCATTGGATATTTCAGTACTCCTCATCATCGCGGCTCTTATCGGGGCAATCCTGTGGAACCTGATCACTTGGTTTTTTGGTTTACCTTCGAGTTCTTCCCATGCGTTGATTGGAGGCATGGTAGGGGCTGTGCTGGTTGCTTACGGACCGGATAAAATTCTGTGGAAAGGTCTTATTTTTGTGATTGGCTCGTTAGTCATTTCTCCTCTATTGGGTTTATTGGTAGGTTGGCTTTTTCTCCGAATAACTTTCCGTCTCACTCGGGATGCCACTCCCAAAATAAATTATTTCTTCAACCGAATGCAGATTCCTGCCTCGATAGCCCTTGCTTTGAGTCACGGTGCAAATGATGCCCAGAAATCGATGGGTTTGATCGCGCTCTCTCTCGTCATCCTTGGGTTCTCGGCCAGCTTTCATGTCCCGTGGTGGGTGGTGGCCAGCTGTGCAACAGCGATTGCTCTTGGAACAGCCAGCGGAGGGTGGAAAATCATCAAGACCATGGGTTCAAAAATTTATCGCCTAAGGTCCGTTCATGCCTTCTGTGCCCAAACATCCTCGGCAGCCGTCATCTTAGGAGCGGCATTAGCTGGAGGACCTGTCTCTACGACTCATGTCGTTTCTTCGAGTATCATGGGTGTAGGGGTGGGTCAGAGGATCAAAGCTGTTCGATGGGGGGTGGCCAAGAATATCATCTTGGCTTGGTTTATCACCATCCCAGCCTCGGCAGTGATGGCTGGAATCAGTTTTTATTTGATTCAAAAGATTCTTATTTATTTCTAAAGAGGGTAGGAACAGATGGAAAGGGTCTTGAAAATTTTTAATTAAAAGGGGTGCAAGAAGATGGATAAGGTTAAAAAAATAATTCTCTTTCATCTCATCGTTTTCACTTTTATTCTCTCCTGTTCCGTCCTTTCCTTTGCAGCACAAGCCAAGAATATTATCCTGATGATTGGCGATGGGATGGGACCTGCCCACATCCACATTACATGGCTTTATGCCACAAGGCAGTTGGGGAAGAATCTTGTGATGACCGAAGTGATGGACAAGGGGCGAACGGCCTATATGATCAATGATACAGCGGACAGCACCGTAACAGAATCCGCAGCAGCAGCCACCCAGATGGCAACCGGGGTAAAAGTCCTTGCAAAATCGATTGGTATTGGGCCGGATGGCAAAGCATTGAAGACCATTCTTGAGATGGCTAAAGAAAAAGGAAAGGCAACGGGTTTGGTGACCACTTCTGGGATCACCGATGCAACTCCAGCAGGGTTTATCGCTCATGTCGCACAACGATCAGAGGAAGAGAAAATTGCAGAGCAACTGGTTAAATCGGATGTCAATATCTTATTTGGAGGGAGAAAGAATTTTTTTCTTCCTGAGGACGAAAAGGGCAAGAGAAAAGACGGGAAAAATCTCTTAAATGAAGCAAGAGAAAAAGGATACGTGGTGGTGGAAACAGCTGAAGAAATGAACAAAACCCAGGGGCAGAAAATCCTTGGATTATTCAATATGGGTAACATGGTCTATGAGATCGATCGGAAGGGAAGCACAGAACCAAGCCTCGCTGAAATGACCCAGAAGGCATTAGAAATTCTTAGTCAGGAAAAAGAAGGATTCTTTCTTATGGTCGAGGCGGGGAGAATCGATCACGCTGCCCATGTTCATGACATTGGTGCTGTGATCTGGGACACCCTCGCTTTTGATGAGGCGATTGAGGTTGCTTATGAATTCCAAAAAACCAATCCAGACACCCTGCTGATCATTACAGCAGACCATGAAACCGGAGGGCTTGCTGTGCTTCCTTATAGTCTTACCGGTAAAGAATACGAGGGGATCAATCTTGAGGCGATTTCAAAGATCAAAGGCTCATCCGAAAAAAGAAATAAGGAATTGGGTGAAGATCCATCTCCCGAGAAAATTAAGGAGGTGATGAAAAAATATTATGATATTGATTTGACAGAGGAGCAGATCAAAGCCATTCGGGAGAATCCTCTCAAACAGCTGGACCCCAGGCATTTCCATTATGGCCGAAATGGAATCATTGCATTTGTCCTCAGGCTTTATCATAGGATCGGTTGGGCAACCGATACTCATTCTGCCACGCCTCTGTTTCTTTGGGGGATCGGTCCTGCCTCTGAAAAGATAAAAGGTTGGAGACACAATACAGATGTGTTCTTGATGATGAAAGAGGCTTATGGTTTCTGAGGTAATAGCGTATTTTTTGATGTAATTGTAAAAAGTCGTCATTCCCGTGGAAAAGGGAATCCAGAGAAAGTTGCTTTTTTAGAATAAAAAGGAAGGAATACTATTCAATGTTCAAGGGATTTATTTTCGATTTGGATGGAACCGTTTATCTCAGCGATTCCCTCATTCCAGGAGCAGATAGGGTGATTCGTCTTCTAAGAGAGAAAGGAAGAAAGGTCGTTTTCCTTTCCAATAAACCCATCCAGACTCGGGAGGATTACGCCTCGAAACTGACCCGGCTCGGCATTCCAACTCAACCTGATGAAGTGATCAATTCCACGTTCGTGATGATCAATTATCTGAAAAAGATTGCCCCAGGGGCTAGGCTTTTTGTGGTAGGGGAGACCCCTTTTATAGAGGAACTGAAAAGGGCTGCTTTTACCGTCTCCGAGGAACCTAAAGAAATCGATTATGTCGTAGTCGCATTTGATCGGACATTTGATTATCGAAAACTGAACATCGCCTACCAGGCCATTAAGCTCGGGGCCCATCTTGTTGCCACCAATCCCGACCGGACCTGTCCGGTGGAGGGGGGAGAAATTCCCGATTGTGCTGGGATGATTGCCGCCATTGAGGCAGTAACA
>JACAEV010000074.1 GCA_013388645.1 Syntrophaceae bacterium
GGCTGGTGGGCGTTTTTTTTGCTTGAATTGGGCTGAGACTTAGTCTAATATTTCTTTTAATTAATTGGAATTTTGAGCCCCACGACATATACCTATCTTAAAATTATCATGAGGAGGGGAGAGAATATGACCACTGAACAGAAGAAACGCGGGATGGGGTGGATTCCGGATTACCCTGATTTCAGGGATTATACGGAGAAAACCGAGGAGGTGAGCTCGATCCTTGGTGTAAGGGGCTTGAAGAAATCTAAGGGTCTTCCGACTTCGGTTGACCTGCGGGAGGGATGTTCACCCATCGAAGATCAGGGAGCGCTCGGCTCCTGCACTGCCCATGCAGGGGTAGGGATCATTGAATATTATGAGAGGGTTTCGTTTGGGAGGCATATCGAAGCCTCTCGTCTTTTTCTTTATAAGGTCACAAGAAACCTTATGAAGATGAAAGGGGACACAGGCGCCTATCTGCGAACGACGATGGGAGCCATGATTCTCTTTGGAGTCCCACCAGAGGATTTCTGGCCTTATGTAGATGAAGAAAAGAAGTTCGATCAGGAGCCTCCAGCCTTTTGCTATGCCTTTGCCCAGAATTATCAAACGATTAAATATTTCAGGCATGACCCACCGGGCACAAAGGCAGAAGGGGTTTTAAACAATGTGAAGACCTACCTTTCAAAAGGTCATCCTGCCATGTTTGGGTTTACTGTTTATAACTCGATCGAGCAAGCGGAGAAGACCGGGAAAATTCCCTTTCCATCTCCCAAAGAAAGGATAGAAGGCGGTCATGCTGTGGTGGCTATAGGTTACGATGACAAGATGAAGATTAAAAATCAATATGGAAAGGTTGAGACGACCGGGGCATTGCTCATCCGGAATTCATGGGGAAAAGAGTGGGGGGAGAAGGGGTATGGCTGGCTTCCTTATGAATATCTTCTCCGGGGGCTCGCAGAGGATTTCTGGTCCATTCTTAAAAAGGAGTGGATCGATACAGGACCATTTAAAGAATAAAAGAGAGTTGAGGGTTACATTAAATTCCATTAAAGGGCTGGCAAAATATTTGCCAGCCCTTTATTTTTTAAAAGCATATTCATCGTCAGGAAATCACTCTTTGTTTATCTATCCATTCAATTTTATTTCTAAAAATGATGAAGTCTTTTGAGATCGATTACTTGTCACAACTTTTGCATTGATTAGTGATTTGTGGTAGTATACTTTCAGTTTTGGACCTTTTAGGCGATTAAGTCTCATAGGGTCTTTGAATCTGTTATGTGAGGGATTTAAAAATGAATTGGATGGAGACACCCTTCGTTTCATTCTTGATTGAAAAAGGAGTCCTCCGCCAGGAAGATTTGGAAAAGATTTCTTCCTCAGAGGGAGAATCACAAAAGGTCTCCAACGAAGAACTCTTTGTTAATTCAGGGCTTCTTTCAGAAAATCAGTTTCAATCTTATCTTCAAGATTTTTATGGAGTTCCCCTGGCCACCCCAGATGATTTCCCCAAAGAACCCGTGTTGATCAATTCTCTATCCATTCCATTTATGAAAGAGTCAAGATTTATTCCGGCTCGTCTCAACAAAAATGAATTGACTGTGATCATGAATAATCCATTGGATTTTTATACCATCGATGCCATACGGCTGGCGACGGGTTACGATGTTCGGGTTCTTTTCGGAAAAGAAGAGAATATCAATTGGGCGATTGATCAGTACTATGGGTCTGGCACGACCTCCATGGAGAAGATTATTGAGGATATGGAGAGCATCCCCGAATATCAGACAGAGGGCGAAGAAAACATTGAGCATCTCCGGGATATGGCATCGGAGGGACCAGTGATTCGTCTGGTCAATCTGATCATCACACGGGCCATTGAATTGAGAGCCAGTGATATCCATTTTGAGCCCTTTGAGGATCAATTCCGGGTTCGGTATCGGATTGATGGGGTGCTTCATGATGTTGAATCGCCTCCCAAAAGGCTTCAGGCGGCCATTGTTTCCCGTGTCAAAATCATGGCCAAATTGAATATCGCAGAGAGACGTCTCCCACAAGACGGAAGGATTATTCTTCGGGTGAAAGGGAAGGAGATCGATTTCAGGGTCTCCTGCGTCCCCACGATCTATGGGGAGAGCATTGTTTTAAGAATCCTGGATAAAAGCAGTATTGTCCTCGATATTGAAAAGTTAGGCTTTCCTGAAGATACCTTGATCGGTTTCCATCGCCTGATTGAAAGACCCCACGGCATCATCCTGGTGACCGGGCCCACAGGAAGTGGAAAGACCACCACCCTGTATTGCGCTCTCGAAAAAATCAACTCCCCTGAGAAGAAAATCATTACAGTCGAAGACCCTGTTGAGTACCAGTTAAAGGGGATTAACCAGATTCAGGTCAAGCCCTCCATCGGGCTCACCTTTGCAAACGCCTTGCGATCCATCGTGCGACAGGACCCTGATGTGATTCTCATCGGCGAGATTCGAGATTCAGAGACGGCCGAGATTGCCATTCATTCGGCCCTGACCGGCCACCTGGTGTTGAGCACTTTACACACCAATGATTCCCCCAGCGCGATCACCCGACTCATCGACATGGGAATGGAGGACTACCTTCTCTCTTCAACCATTATTGGAATCTTAGCCCAACGTCTGGTGAGGGTAGCGTGCCCTTATTGCCGGGAGTCCTATACTCCTGAACCAGCGATCCTTAAAGAGATGAAATTAGAGGGCCAACCCCGATCGGATTGGAATCTCTTTCGTGTCAAAGGATGCGAGAGATGTTCCCAGACGGGGTATTGGGGTCGGACAGGCATCTTTGAATTTCTTGAGATCACCGATGGTATTCGAAGATTGATCCTGGAGAAACGAGACGCTAATATCATTAAAGAGGTGGCCCGGAAAAATGGGATGAGGACGCTGAGAGAGGATGGTTGGTTAAAGGCCAGGCAAGGGGTGAGTACCATTTCTGAGGTGTTGAGGGTAACTCAGGAAGAAGAGACGATTTAGAATTCATGGCGCAATATCTTTACAAAGCGGCCACACTCGACGGGAATACGGTCGAGGGGATAATGGATGGAAGCAGTGAGGAGACCATTGTCCAGAGCCTTCATCAGTTGGGTTATATTCCCATTCGGATCGTTTCCGCTCAGGAGAAAAGGGGTGGGCTCCGGTTTCCTTCCTTCATTTCTCGACGGGTTGGGCTAAAAAACTTATTGACCTTTACTCAAGAACTCTCCACGCTCATCGCTGCTGGTTTGCCTCTGGACCGAAGTCTCCGTATTTTAGGGAGCCTGACGGAAAATGAACGGTTAAGCGAAGTGGTGAAAGATGTCCTAAAGCGGATTGAAGGAGGAAACTCATTGGCTGAGGCATTGGGGAATCATCCCCGTATCTTCCCAAAACTTTATGTGAATATGGTCAAAGCAGGAGAGTCAGGTGGGTTTTTGGAAGTGATCTTATCGCGGTTAGCCCTCTATCTTCAACATTCTAAAGAGATCAGAGACTATCTGATTTCCGTGATGATCTACCCTCTGATACTGACGCTGGTCAGCGGGGCCTCCATCGCTATCTTGGTGACCTTTGTGATCCCGAGATTTGCAAGAATCTTTTCTGATATGGGGCAGACCATTCCCCTGGCCACCCAGATCATGTTGTCCGTGAGTCATTCAATCAAGAGTTATTGGTGGGTGGGCATCGGGATCATGATCGTCATTTACCTTGGGCTAAAGATCTATCTCCAGAATGAGGAAAGGCGCCTGAAATGGGATCGGTTTAAATTAAAATGGGTCGGATTGGGAGACATCTTTCAGAAGATAGAGGTCGCTCGTTTTTCGAGAACGCTGGGAACGTTGCTCCAGAGTGGGGTGGCCATTTTATCGGCATTGACTCTGGTGAAAGAAATTTCCCAGAACCTCGTCGTCTCGCGATCCATCACTCACGTCCATGACCGATTGAGAGAAGGGAAAGCCATTTCCAGATCCTTAGAAGAAGTAGGGGTGTTTCCACCCTTAGCGGTTCATATGATCGCAGTGGGAGAGGAGACAGGCAGGCTCGATGAGATGCTGATTAAGATAGCCGAGACTTACGAGGAGAATGTTCGGACGACCGTGAAACGGTTCGTCTCATTGCTGGAGCCCCTGATCATTTTGATCATGGGATTGGTGGTTGGCTTCATCGTCATCTCGATGCTGTTGGCCATCTTTAGCATCAACGAAATTCCTTTTTAACCCCTTAGGAGGAAAAATGAAACTCAGGGTCCGAGTCGGGGAGAGAGGGTTTACCCTCATTGAGATCATGATCGTCGTGATCATTATTGGATTGTTGGCCGCCCTGGTCGCCCCAAGATTATTTGGAAAGCTCACGATGGCGAAACAGAAATCCGCTAAGGCTCAGATCGAACTCTTTGGTATGGCTCTCGATGCCTTCCGGCTTGATACCGGAAGGTACCCGACCACCGAAGAGGGATTGAAGGCCCTTCGAGAAAAACCCTCTGGAATAGAAAATTGGAATGGCCCCTATCTTCCGAAGGAGATCCCCGTTGACCCTTGGGGAAAGCCCTATATTTATAAATCTCCAGGCGAGCATGGAGATTTCGATCTTCTTACTTATGGTCTCGATGGTGTGGAAGGAGGCGAAGGAGAGAATCAGGACGTCGTCAGTTGGAAGGATGTTGGCAAATGAGACCGAAGGGTTTTTCATTCGTAGAATTAATGGTGGTGCTGGTGATCATTAGCCTCTCCCTAACGCTCATCACTCCTTCTCTGTCCCGGTTCCTCAGGATGGTGGAGTTAAAAGGGGCTGCGAAAAAGGTTTCGGGAATCCTCCGTTATTGCCGAAGTGAGGCAGTGAATAAAGGATTCATTTACCAGGTTCTTTTTGACTCTGATTTAAGACGAATCAGCGTTCAATCGAAAGAACCCTCTGAGACGAAAAAAGAGGAAGAAGTTAAAAAAGAAGGAGACCCTTCTAAAAAGATATACACCCTTCCGGACGGGATTCAAATGAGAAAAGTGGACGTCGCTTCAATCCAGAACGGATCAGAGCTTCCGATCATTGAATTCTATCCGAATGGGGGATCCAGTGGGGGGTCGCTTCTCCTGGAGGGTCAGAGCCAAAGCAGTTTTAAGATAGAAGTCCATTTTCTGACAGGAATGGTAAAGATCATGGGGGTTGAAAGTTTAAAATAATGAAGGCCAAGGGATTTACCCTCATCGAAGTGTTGTTGGCTGTGCTCATCTTGGGGATTGGACTCACCCTCATCATCGAACTCTTTTCTGGGGGACTCCGTCTTGCAAGAACCTCTGAAGAATATACAAGAGCTGTAAATTATGCTCGCATGAAA
>JACAEV010000062.1 GCA_013388645.1 Syntrophaceae bacterium
ATCCCATGGCCTTGCATATGGCAAGCCTCTCCTCATTAAGGGATTCAAAGGTTCTCGCCACAGCAGGAGTCATCCCCTCGGCGTAAAGGTAGAATTCCCCTTTTGAATGTTCAATTCGTGTGGCACTGAGCAGGGTCGCCACGGGATGAACGATGGGATTTGGATTGTTGATGGCTGCTTCGAGAACATCCCTGGCAGGGGTAATCGTCGGATAAAATTGCTTCAATTTTGAGATGACTTCTGCAGTCTTTTTGGATGGAAAGACGCCCGTGGGAAGAATGACCGCATGGATGAGCACTGAGACATGACCTGAACCTTTAAGTCGAGCACCATAGGGAAGGGTGCAACTTTCAGCAACAAGGATCTCTCGTTTGACTTTTTTCTGTCTAAAGATGTTCACAAACTCAAGGCTCCCTCCTGAGCCAGGCATGAGGACCAAGATCTGTCCATCTTGAACAAAGGGGGCACAGACTTCAGCCATGGGCTTGTGGCCAAAGGCAGGGGTAATCACAAAGATCACCCCGACGTCTTTAATCGCCTGCTGGATATCGGTGGTAGCGATATTCAGTTTGGCAGTGCCATCGATTGAAACCCCTTCGATCCGAATCTCCTTTGTGCGCAAGACCTTTTCGAAGGATTCCGAAAATTGGGGGAGTTCAAAGAAATTCACTTTAAATCCAGCCAGAGAGAGATTTGCTGCAACGGCATGGCCCCCGTTCCCTCCGCCAAGGACCGCTACAAGATCTTTGCCCATACCATGAACCTCCATTTTTTAATTCTCAATTCATAACTCACCTAACCCATAACTAAATTACTCCATCTTTGAGAGAAAAACAAGAAAGTTTCTATATCCTTTTTTAAAAGAAAGGAGAAGTTGAAAATCCATCCGTGAGATATTATATATAAACCATAAATTTTTGTCAGGTTTAAAAGAAAAGGATTGAGTGAAATAACACAAGAGAGAAGGGAGGTAGATTTATGGGAAATAAAAAATTGTTCGTCATCCTTTTAGTGCTCGGATTTGTATTAGGAATGAACCATTGGGTGCTCAGCGCAGAGGGTCTTTTTAAAGACTATAATGTCTGCATTGTCCAGGAGCTCGAGGTTCCCAAAGGGTCTCCTGCTCCTGAATCGTCGGGTTTGCAGATGGCTGAAAAGGCAGTTTACCAAATTCAGAGGTATTCTCAGAAATATAATCTCTTTGAAGCGATCGCTAAAGAAGGAGGAAAGGCAAGCAAAGAGATCCCTTCTGGGAAGAAGATCCTCATTATAAAAGGGGAGGTCAGAGAATATGGGGTGCCGACTGTCGGGAGAAGGATAGGGCGTTCCTTTATTCCTGGAGGTGAATTCACTGGAACAGCGACCTTTGCTGCTCATTACACCTTCATCGATAAGGAAACAGGAAAGGTGATTTATGAGACCGACCTGAGGACGACGTCTTCCGGTTCTAATGATACGGTCGATTATGCCATGGATCGTAATGGGGAGGCTTTAGCCAAACTCATTACAAAATATAAAGGAAAATAAGCCCACCCCTTCTAACAGAGGAGCTATATAAGAATCCGGGGTTTAGGATCTAAGGGTCCAGGGGGTCAAACAAAAGTCATTAACCCGCGTGGGCCCTTTTGTTTATTTCATCACCTCCATTGCTCTTTCCACAATCTTCCTTTGAAGGGATACTTCCTTAAAAATACCTTTGATGATAGTTTGGTTCATCCTTTTGAAATCTTTTTTTCTTGGCGTGATGAGGAGACCTCCCATATCAATCACTCCTGGACTGACTACCATCCGGGCATCTCCCTCTCTGAAAAAGGCATTTGGACGATGTTTCTGACGTGGAAAGATCATAAGACGCCATTTCCTTTTTTCATGGAGTCCAGCAATATTGACCATGGGCTCTTCATGATAAGCTCGGGCCTTTTTTAGTGCGCTTAGAAAATCGCTGAAAACACAACCCACAGCCTTTGAGTCACCTCCCTCCAGGACGATCACTTCCCGGCCCAGATCTCTTATTTGATAAATAAGGACACCCTCAATCTCTGTGGTGAGGGCCAGTCTTTTCTTCTCGCGAAGTTCTTTCTCGATTGGCATCCGTCCTGATGGGGCTGCCTGAAAATGGAGGTGATTGGGTGCGGAGGCGCCGCATTTTGGACCGTTGTATAAGACTATCCAGCCAGAACCGAAATCAGCCATGAGTTGAAGAAAGGCATCGATATGTTCAGCAATAGCTTGAAGGCGATGGTCTAAATGGGAGATGGTGAAGTGGGTGGAGAAAACAGGCATGGGATTGCACAGGATTAGATAATCCTTTCGATAGGAGATTCCTTTCTGATCCTTGGGAAGGTGGTCTAAGCAAAGAAAACATGGCGGCCCCTTTTGATTTTTTTTCTTTACCAAAGCCGTACTGCTTTTGATTCTTCCTGGATTGTACTGGAGGCGGACGTTAAATTTACCACAGGATAGATCCCGCTCTCTAACCTCCTTCAACAATTCATAGCCTTCTCGCAAATTCTGCCAGGTCTTTTTCTGCTCGGATAATAGTTTGAGACAAAGTTTTGAGAGATTCTTCCCTCCATTAAAGGTGGCGAAAGACTTCAGGCTAAGCAGTGAGAGTCCCCCTAATTTCTTGTAACCGATGAGATGGCTTACCGTTGTATCCCCCATGGTGAAAGGTTCTTCCCTGACAAATAGAAAGCCCGCCTTCCTGTAAAAATTGAGTGCCACTCTGTTTTTCACCATCACGCCGAGCCAGAGTTCGTCGAAACTTTTTTTCACAGCATATTTTTCTGCTGCCTCAAGCAGTTTCCGACCCATGCCCTGACCCTGACACTCTGGAAGAAAATACATTGACGTGATGTAAAGACGATTTTCGTCCCGGTTGTAGAAAAGCCGCGCAAAACCGGCGATGTTATCTTCCGTCGCCGCAACGAAACCCTGTATGGCCGAGTTGTCAAACATACGGAGGAGGGATGCTTCTGAATAATAGGTATCGAAATGGGTTTTGAGATCCGTCTTGGAAATAAAGCTGGAGTAAGTTGACATCCAGGATTGCCAGATGATTCTGCGTATCGGGGCGAGGTCACTTTTCTGCCAGGATCGGATTGTCAGTCCCATAACAACTATTCCGACTCCCTTTCCTTTGCGATTTTCTGCCTTGCGAGTATTTCTTTGGTTCGGATCTCATCCTTAAAGGCATTATTTCGATTCATCTCTTCGATACCGAGGCCTGCATCGGTATTGCCTGACCATCGTCTGCAGAGGTAGAGACTTTCATAGATTCTACCGATTCGGTATTCCCGACAGATTCGAAGTGCCACTGCATAATCCTCTCCGTAACTCACATTTGGGAAACCGATTTTTCGTACGAGCTGGGTATGAAAAGCCCGAGGGGCACCCAGGCCATTGATGCGCAAGGCATTGTTATGACCGTTTTCATCGCTCCATTCCCTGTGATCAATGAGGCCTGGTGGGATCTCCTTCAAGGTGGAATCGACGAGGGTATAAGAGCCAACCACCATCGCCTCGTTTTCCTGGCGGAGCCTATCTACCATCTTCTTCAGGGTATGGGGGTTGATGTAAAGGTCGTCTGAATCAAGCTGAACGACATATCGCCCGCAACTTTCCGAGGCTAATGCTTCATTCCAGCAGCCACCGATTCCAAGGTCGGTTCTCTTCGGGATGATGTGTTTTAGACGAGAAGATTGCCTGGCAAGCTCAGAGAGTATGGCTGTAGTTCCGTCTGTGGAGTGGTTGTCCACTACGATGATGTTGAAGGGGAAATCCGTTTCTTGCGATTGGACGCTTTTCACAGCCTGGGCAATTGTCTGTTTTCGATTTCGCACGGGGATGACGACTGAGGCCTCCACAGGGAAGAATTCTGTTGTTTGTTCAAACTTTTTCAAGTAATGGGAAGGAAGATATGCCCCCATCTTTTTCAGATAATCCGTAAAGACCATCTCCATTTCCTTCTGAGCAACCCAATTTTGGGGATCGACATATGAAAATAATTTTTCTCTGCCGGAAACCTCCGTTGTTTTCACCACAGAATAGAGTGGCTCCGGGAGATGGAGTATCGAATGGTCGATCGAAATCTTCAGACGAAGATCGTAGAGTCCAGCAAATTTCACACTGGGTATGACGCTATATTTTTTTAGTGTCTTCCTGACAGCGGAAATCGAAATGAGGATCATAGGGCCGAAATCAAAATCATCTCGGACACTCCCCAATTGATAATCATTGAGGGGATGATAGGTCTTTGCCTGCTTGCTTTCGTCGTAGAAATCTGAATAGACCAAACCGGCTTTCGTGGCTTCAGCTTTTTGAAGAAATCTATTCAAAGTTTTAGGTTCGATGGAAATTCGTTCGGTCTCTAATAGGAGAAGGAGGTAATGTGTTTGAATCTCATCCAAAATTAAATGGAGCGTTTCGTATGACGATAGCGATTCGCCAAAAAGAACGTGACACAGGGGGGCCTTCATTTGAACTGGCTTTTGGCTTACGATGATGATACGTTCAACCAGGTCTGATTGGGTCAGAGAAAACAATGTCTTTTCAAAAAAAGGTTTTGAGCTATAGGGAGTGACGATAGTGAGAGGCTTCATTCTCGTTTACTTCTTATCCGTACATTAACAATTAAGTTGGGGGTTGCTATTAAAGGTCCGAGGCTTATGGTTTGCATTATACACAACGCTTAAACTTTTTGGAAGTCAGTGAGAATGTTTATTTGTGGCAGGCAGACGGTAATTTGTTTTGACATCTCTCGGAGAGCTCCAGGAGGTGGGGTAAGGAGGATACCTGTGAAGCCGCGAGGTGGAGATTATGGAGCCCAGCAGGGATGTGTCCAAGATAAACCTTAAGTCCTTTTTTCTGACCCAGGAATCCATAGGCACCAAGGGCCTGCATGAGTCGCTGTGCTGAAGCCTCCCAAAAATTTTTCTGGAAAGCGGGCCATTCAAGGTCCCATTTCGAAAGCCCGTAATAAAAGGTTAAGAGTTCATCGCGTTCACCGATTGAAAAATTGACATAAGGGTCGCATAGAAGTGACCCAAGGTCATAGAATGGGCTTCCGAAGCGCATTCCCTGGAAATCGACGAGGAAAGGTTCTCCGTTACGGATCATCACGTTCTGGGATTGCAGATCCCGGTGAATGAGAGAACGCATCGTTCCTGAAAGCCGCATGGATAGGTTAAGAAGTTCTTTTTCAAATTTAATTTCCCAAGAGGGTGGGAGCTCAATCCCACAGACATCCCTCACCAAATGATTTTTGAAGTAGTCCTGTTCCCAGCGATATAAGTCTGGGCCAAAGCCTTCCATGAGTTTCACACGGTTGACAGGGAAGTCCCTCTCGGGAAAGGAATGGAGTCGGTGCGCCGTGACCAGTGTTTTTTGATAAAGGGATCGCTGAATTTCCCACGGGGCTTCTCGAAAAGACCAGAGATCTGTATCTCCAAGGTCCTCCAGTAGGATGAGACACTGGATTGGATCATGCTGAATCAAAAGAGGCACAGCGACATCAATCTCATGGAGAAATACAGCGATGTCGGCGTAATATCTATTTTCTACACGATTTGATTCGTAATGGATCAAGATGGCCGAATCTTTTTGATTCCATTTCAGACGTGAAAAGGTCCGATCCGAGCCTCTTCCCTCCAAGGGAGAAAGCTCTATCGAGACGGATTCTGAAAGCCCTAAAGCCTCTCTCGAAAAACTGATCATGTTCTCTTTCGATATCATCAATTTAGTTTCCAGTTGGAATAATGGAATGGTGGAACAATGGAATAATGGGCTTAAAGACACTCTATGATGTCTAAATTATTTGATCTCCAACTTAAGTTATTTTTTCGACTCAATCTCCCGATATTCCAGTATTCCAACATTCCAATTACCCGTTGTCTTTCATTTTTTGGTAGGCTTCGATGGAACCGATGTCATGCCACTCACCTTCGTCGATGATGATTCCCTTGATCGACCCTGGTTTTTCTACGATCCTTCTGATAAGAACAGGAATGATGGATTCTGTTTTTCCAGCTTCAAGAAACTGAAGAACGGATATCTCTAAAGCATAGATCCCGGTAAATTGACAGCTTTGAATGCCGGGATTCCCCAGCGTATGACGAAGATCACAGATCTCACCGTCCTCCGTGATATTCACATTAAGAAGAGGTCCGTTGCTTCTTAAGGCAAGGGTTACTTCTGGTCGCTTCTGCTCATGGAACTTCAGAAGCCTTTGTAAGGGTAGATCTGTCACCACATCCCCGTTGTAGCAGAAGATGGCCTCATCCTCCGCCAAGAGATCTTCTATATTTTTCAGCCCGCCTGCCGTATCCAGAAGGACTGTTTCGTGCCGAAAGAGGATGGGCACACCATTCCAACATCTGTTGGGAAATTTTTCCAAGTAGACTTCAGGGCAATGATGAGTGTTTATGATCAATCGGTCCACGCCAACTTTCAGAAGATGATCCATCACGTAAGTGACAATGGGGCGCCCTCTGATTGCCAGCAGCGGTTTTGGGCATTTTTCTGTCAGGGGCCGAAGTCGGGTTCCAAGCCCGGCTCCCAGAATGAATGCGGTCTTAAATCGTCGTTTCTTCAATCTATGCCTCAATTAAATATGAGTCAATCATAGGGCATTCTCTCCCATTACTCCATTCTTCCACCATTCCAAATTCTCAGGTTTTCTTTTTCCCGAATTCTGGATCAATTTTGACCAAACCCGTCACAATGAAACCTGGAATTGTAGCCGCCATGACCCAAAGGAAAAAGTTCTGATAGCCCAGCTGTTCCTGAAGCCAACCGCTCACCATGGCAGGCACCATCATGCCCAATGCCATAATTCCCGTGGAGATGGCATAGTGGACCGTTTTATATTTTCCCTCTGAGACCATGATCATGAACATCGTATATGCAGTAAAGCCAAAACCGTAGCCAAATTGTTCCACGGCGACACAAAGGTTGATTAAATAAACATTCTCTGTCAAGGTCTGCGATAGGTAAACATAGACAAGATCTGGAAGATGCACAGCACAGACCATCACCCAGATCCAGAACCGAAGTCCTTTTCTGTAAATGGCATATCCACCCAAAAGTCCTCCTACCAAGAGTGAAATGACTCCTACTGTTCCATAAGTGATACCCACGTCGGATGTCGTGAGCCCTAATCCTCCCTTTGGCCTTGGGTCCAGCAAAAAGGGTGCGACGATCTTGACAATCTGAGTTTCCGCAAAACGGTAGAAGAGAAAGAATGCGAGAATACTCAGAACTCCCTTTTTTTTGAAGAAAAGAACGAAGGTATGGAAGAACTCTCGAGCCAGAGAGGTGGAAGCTGTTCGGTCTGCCGAAAGGTCTGCCGGTGGATAGGGGAGAATCAAATAGTGGTAAAGAAAAAAAACCGTAAAGATGCCAGCCGCCAAAAAGAACGCGATGGACCAGGCTGTGGGAATATCATGGCCGCTTCCTTCGAGAGAGCCTGCGAAGATGACGAGTCCACCCTGAGTCATGATCATCGCAACGCGATAGAAGGTTGCTCGCACCCCGACATAAGCAGCTTGGAACTCTTCCGAAAGCCCAAGCATATAAAAACCATCAGCAGCTGTATCGTGGGTTGCCGAGCAGAAAGCCATCAACCAGAAGAAGGCAAGGGTCGATTGAAAGAATCGACCAGCAGGGATGGAGAAAGCAACGCAGGCGAGCGATGCTCCGGTGAGGCATTGCATGAGAAGGATCCAGGTGCGTTTGGTTTTCAAGAGGTCGACGAAAGGACTCCAAAAAGGCTTGATGACCCAAGGAAGATAAAGCCAGCTCGTATAAAGAGCAATGTCGGTGTTTGAAATGCCAAGGCGCTTATAGAGGATGACGGAGACGGTCATCACCATGGTGTATGGGATTCCCTCAGCAATGTAAAGAGAAGGGACCCAGGCCCAGGGATTTCGCGAAGTGGGTTTTTGTGTTGTCATACCTCTTACTACTGGAAGACTCGAAGAATGGAATATTGGAACAATGGGGAAATCATTTTTTCTTACCCCGATATTATAGTGTTCTACTATTCCAACGTTTTTTATCTTCCATTAATCCACCATTGATGGAATCGTAAAAAGTCGTCATTTCCGTGAAAACGGGAATCCAGGGAATTCTAACTACATGAAAATACTGGATTCCTGCATGCGCAGGAATGACAGAAAATGGCCTTTCCAGACTTTTTACGAGACCACCACCATTCCATTATTCCAATTTTCCTCTTTATCAATAAATTTTCTTGATCTCTATTCCCCTAAAATAATGTTTAAGGATTTGTTCTGTGGAAAACCCTTGAGTTGCCATGACGGCGGCCCCAATCTGGCAAAGCCCTACGCCGTGTCCCCAACCGGCACCCTGAAAAATAAATTGATTCGCTTCCACCTTCACAATAAATGCGCTGCTGTAAAGGTGGGTCGGAGAGAGCCAGCGTCTTATTTCGAGTTCCTTTCCTACGATCAAGCTTCTCTTCGAACCGACGATTTTCAGGTGGGAGATACGTCCGGAAGGGCCGCGCTGAAGAGGGACAATTTCCTGCAGCGCCCCGAAATCAAAACCGGATTTTTCCTGAAGGATTTTTTCCAATTCCTTTCGGGAATATTGAACGGTCCAGCGAAAAAAGTTTTTTGTTTTACGGTCAAGGCCGGGAAGTATTTTTTTGAGAAGACCTAATTCCTTTGTATTGCAGTAAGCATTGGGCTCAGAAACGATCCAGCGTCGGGCTTCTTCTTCTGTCTTGATTGGCTGATAAGGGGATGAGGCGTCCGGAATCCCTTTGAGATAGGGGACCCGTCGATCCTCCCAGGCGGTATCATACTCTTCTGTGAATCCTCCACAAGCTTTAGAATACCGGGCATCACAGATCTTGTTCTGAAAAGTGATGACCATCCCTTGGGTTTTCTGGACAGCTTCCTCAGCCTGCCGGGAAATCTTCTTGCCGATCCCATAGTAACGCTGGCAGTGATCACCGGCGCAGACATCGAAGAGATCATGATCCTCTCGACCATACCAGCGTAACACCTTTCTCCCTTTGGTTTTTTCAGTTAGGTTGAGTGTTTTTTCTGTTCTCTTCCTTTGACCGAGACCAGACAGGACCCAGCTCCGGGATAGAATGGCGTGGCTTTTTAAGAATTCCATCGGCGAAGCAGGATTCATCTCCGATGAAATAACACTTTTTAAATAATCTTCAATCGAAGTTTTATTGATGACGGTGATCGTTCCGTCTTTATGCAATCGGAGAGTCAGATCTCCCTGAAAGGTCTGATCCTCTCTCTTCTCCCAATGGAAGCCATTTCCAAGGGTGGTGCCGAAAAGCGTGAAGGTCGAATTTTTACTGGACCTTAGCTGAATGACCTGGGAGCGGCAAATCTCACGGTCAGCTTCGTCGAAGAGCACAATCGTCTTTTCGGTGGCCCTTGCCAGAAATCGGTGTGATAGGGGTCCGAAGCCATCGCCGTAGTAATGTCCATTCATACGACCGGAGACTTCAGACCTTCGATCCATGAGACCGACCGTGATTTTTGGTTGATGTTTCACAGATCCCATTATCCTGGTTCCGAATCTATTTTTCAAGGTCTTCTCTCAAAGGGGGAGAAGGCTGAGATCCATCAGGGAGGGATGACCGAGGCCCGAAAAATTTTATTGACCGTTATAGAAAAAATTAGTAAAGTTGTTTTGGAAGTTCGACACATGAGCCAAAACGGAAAAGAAGAGAAAGGTCCCCCACCTCATATCGGAGTTGTCTCGTTTGAAAAGCGGAAGTATCCGAGATTTAATATCGATCTGCCGGTCGAATATTATCGGATCGACTCACCCGTTAG
>JACAEV010000055.1 GCA_013388645.1 Syntrophaceae bacterium
ATGGACCAGGAGCGGTTAAAAAACTTTTCTCAGGAGGTCTACCAATGCACGCTCTGTGGTCATTGTGAAGTCGTCTGTCCCGTCAATATTCATTCCAAAGAAATTCGTATCGCCCTCCGGGAAAACATGGTCAAGGGGGACTTACAACCTGCTCTACAAGGTCCCATCCTCGAGAATCTCCAGCAGGGGCGAAATGTTACCTACCCCACCAATCATGACCGCTTGCTCTGGTTGCAAAATATGCCCAAAATCTTTCGACACTGTACCCATAAAACTCATGCCGAGGTGGTCTATTTTGTAGGGTGTGTGGCATCCTTCTTTCCCGCCACCTACTCTATTCCTCAAGCGATGCTCATCCTGCTTGAAAAAGCAAAGGTGGATTACGGGATTTTAGGCCCGGAGGAATGGTGCTGTGGGTGGCCCCTTATTGGAATGGGAATGGAGGAGAAGGTCGATGAATTTGCAAAGCACAATATCGAAGCCGTCAAAGCGATGGGGGCCACCACGCTCATCTGCGGTTGTCCCTCTTGTTATCATGTATGGAAAAACTTGTACCCTCGGTTTTCCTCAGAGAAGGAGTTCCCCTTTGAAATCATCCACAGCGCAGACTATTTTCTGGAACTATTGAAGGAAGAAAGGATCCCCCTCCACGCCTTAGAAGCGACAGTCACCTATCATGATCCCTGTGACTTAGGGAGGGCATCGGGCATATACGAGCCCCCTCGGGAAATCATTCGAATGGTCTCCGGAATTAATTTTGTCGAGATGCGTCACCACAAACAGCATGCCACGTGCTGCGGAGGGGGAGGCGATCTGGAAATGTTTTTCCCAAAAATCACAAAGGATATTGTCAACCTTAAAGTGAAAGAAATCGAGGAGACCAGAGCCGAAGTGGTCCTTTCTGCCTGCCAACAATGCAAACGAACGATCGCTCTGAATGCCAAGAAGATGAAAAAGAAGTTTCGAGTCTTAGACCTCTTAGAATTTATCTTGATTCTCGCTGATCCGATGAGGGCCTTGACCTTCGAAAATCTTCTTCAAAAAACTTCCTCGTCCGAGCAGGGATGATCAGACCGATGAAACCCATCACCTTATCCATCCTCAAAGCCATCTTTAACTCCATGGAGCAAGGGGTTGCGTTTATCGACGATCAAAATCGGATTGCCTACTGCAATCCAGCTTTAGAAAAAATTCGCGATGTCAAGATCGATCAAATATTGGGCCGATCCATCTTAGATTGCCATCCTCCAAAAAGTCATCCAAAAGTTCTTAAAATTATAGAAGAGTTAAGGTCCGCTCAAGTAAAGGGACATCATCGGATGAATATTCAGATGTTGGGAGGGAAATTTTACGACAACACCTACTCGGCCGTGTGGGGGCCGAACAACACCTACTTAGGGGTCGTCGTGGTCAGCCAAGAGGTGACCAAGAGAAAACAGGCAGAGGATGAACTGAAAGAGGCATTGAAAAAATTAGAGAGAGCTAATGACGAATTAAGGCGGCTGGATCAGATGAAAGATGACTTTCTTTCCAACGTCAGCCATGAATTAAAAACTCCGATGATCTCCGTGATGGGCTATCTCGGGATGATACTGAAAGAAAAGGTTGGTCCGGTGAACGATCAACAGAGAAAATTTTTAGAGATATCCTATCGTAACCTCTTGAAACTGGAGAAAAATATTGACAACCTCTTGGACCTTGCCGAGCTTGGAATTCAAAAACAGTCGTGGAGTCTTGAACCCATTGACCTCGTCAAGGTGATGGAATTCTCATGTGCCACGGTTGAGCCTTTGGCCAAAGAGCATCAAATCCAACTGGAGGTACAATTCCCTTCGGAACCCATCAAAATCTTAGGAGCCGAAGAGAGGCTCAATCAGGCTTTTAATAATCTTCTGACAAATGCCATCAAATATAACCGCCAGGGAGGGAAAATTTTTGTAGGCCTTGATCAGGATTCTGAATTTGCCTTCGCTCGTATCGCTGACACAGGTATTGGGATCTCTCATCAATCTTTAAAAGAAGTATTCAAGCGCCACTTCCAAGAAAAAGCAAAACCCCTTGGAAGCACCAAGGGGTTGGGAATTGGTCTCTCATTGGTTCAAGAAATTGTTCAACTTCATCGTGGCGAGATTGAGATCGAAAGCGAATTAGGGAAAGGAACTACCTTCGTTGTAAGGCTCCCCAAACGTCCCATTCCATAAAGGCCCATCACCCAATTCCAATCTCAAAATAACGGGTGATGGGGTCATTGGAAATTATTTGGAATGTGGTGTTTCGATTTTGGGATTTATCTTATTTTTTTGCCCCTCCTCCTAACTTATCTAAATTGATGAAGGGAACCGCTCCCCCCGAAACCTGAGGTAAGATCCCATTCCATTTCTCAATTCCTTTATATTCGACCAAGATGGGGCTGATGGAGCGGGAAAGGGCTTCGTTCGCTTTCGCCTGTCCCTGTGCCACCACTAAAATGGATTCCGCCTCTCCCTTTGCAGAGGCCACCTTTTGCTGAGCCTCGATTTCTCGCTGAGCTAAAATCTGTCTTTGGGTTTCAACCTGCTGCTGAGCAACCTGTTTGGCTTCAACGGCTTTTTCGTATTCAGGTGAAAATCGAATGTTGGCGAAGTAGATATCATCCACGATAATATGATATCGAGCTAAGTTATCCCCTAATTTCACCATGGCCCTCTTCCGGATCTCCTCGCGTTTAGGGAGGATTTCTGTAATCGGATAGATCGGGACGACCTCTTTGACGAAGTCATTGAAGGCTGGGTCGATGACTTTGTTGGCAAAGTCCAGACCTACCTTTTGATAGAGATCATTCACATAGGAAGGGTCAATATGGAAGTTCATCATTCCAGTCAGCTTGACCATCTGATATTCTTTGGATGCCGCATCGATCTCCTTAAAGGGATGGGGTTGAACCCTGACATCCACCCGGATCACCCTTTCGGCAAGGGGGACTTTGAAATTGAGCCCTTCTCCCATGATCCTTTTTTCAACACTTCCCCACCAGAGCACCACCCCTCGGTGGCCTGCTGGAACAATGACAAAGGAACCCCAGAGAATGATGAAAAGGAGAAAGAGGAGGATCAAGATTCCAATCGTTCGAGGTTTCGGGCCTTTGAATTCAAAACTTTCTACGTTTCTTTCTGGCATCGGGTACCTCCACTCTTTGATTTCGGATTTCCTCAAATGGTTTAAACCAGCTTTCTCACCTTAGCTTTTCCCACTTATTATCACCAGGTTTGAGCCGAATATCATAGACTGCAATAACCACATCGTCCCCATCTTTTATAAAGAGGTTCACTTTCCACGGGTCCCTGGAGAGGTTTGAGGTCATCACCTAAAACCTCATCCGTTCGCCCTATACCACGTAACAGGATGATGCGACCCTTCTCCCTATTTTCTCCCTTTAAATCAGTTTTTTTTCCATCAAGAAACTCATCGCTCCTTGGCAAGAGGTGGTGGCAAGAGAGAGCGCTTCAGAAAAAGACCGCTGGGCCTCCTGAAATTGAGACATATGAATCCTTCCGATCACCTCCATCACTTTTCTCTCTAAATCTGAAGAGTGGCCAGACCCCAAAACATTTCCTCCGATTCGAATTTCTCGAAGCAACCCTTCCAAGTACCATACCAATACCTTTTTCCCTCCGGACAGCTCCTCTTCATTTCGTAGAGAAGCCAGCTGATCGAGAAGATTGGTTCCGATGATCAATCCCGACTTCATCTTCTCAGAATATTGAAATTCAAAAATGGCGGTTCTCGTCTCCATGATCTCTCCTTGTGCAAGTGATTATACCATGATCTCAATAGTTATTCCATGCATGCAAATTTTCTTTCTTTTCAAACGGATGGTCTTGACATTTACAATGGGGAAAGCTAATTTTGTCGTCATGTCCACCTCAATCGAGACAGGAGGAGAAAAGCAGATGCCTCTTTTTGAAAAGCTCATCGAAAGCGTGATACAGGGAGAGGAGGGTTCGGTCAGGGAATGTGTCCAGCAAGCCCTGAGCGACCATATCCCGGTAAAAGAAATTCTCAATGACGGGTTGATCAAGGCGATCAACATCGTGGGGGAGAAATTCAAAAAATCCGAATTTTATGTTCCAGATGTCCTATGGTCTGCCCAGGCGATGAAGGCAGGAATCGAACTTATTCAGCCCTTCTTCCAAAAATCAGACGTTCCTCCTTTGGCCAAGGTGGTCATCGGCACAGTGGAGGGCGATATTCATGAAATCGGAAAGAACTTAGTGGCGATGATGGTTGAAGCCAATGGGTTCGAGGTCATCAACTTAGGAGTGGATGTCCCTCCGGAGAGGTTTGTGGAAAGTGTCAGAGCGCACCAGGCGAAAATCTGCATGATGTCCGCACTTCTCACCACCACCATGCCAACCATGAAAAAGATCATCGAGGCGCTCAAAGAGGCTGGCCTCGCAGGAAGAGTCAAGACCATGGTCGGAGGGGCACCCGTGACGAAACAATTTGCATTAGAGATCGGAGCCGATGGTTACAGTCCGGATGCCCCAGGGGCCGCGGAATTAGCCAAAGAATGGATAGCCGGTTAATGGCCAAAAAAGAAAAAGGGAAGGAGTTGAGCGCATGGCAATTGGATTTAAATCCCAGTGTGTTCCCACCTATCGAGTGCTTACAGAGGATCAAATCAAAGAGATCCATCTGGCCACCTTAGAGGTGTTGGAGAAAGTCGGTGTTCGAATCTTAGACGAAGAAGGCATCCAACTGTTGAAAGAAGCGGGATGTCAGGTGAAGAATGAAAATGTCCTTCAAATCCCCCGTGGGTTGGTTGAAGAGTCCATTCATAGCGCTCCCTCTTCCATTCAAATTTATAACCGGAAGGGAAACGAAGTAATGCAATTGGGGGGAGACCATGTCTATTTTGGGTTGGGGACCGATCTCATCTACACTTACGATTTAAAGACAGGATCGCTCAGGCGCTCCTGTCTTCAGGATGTGGTCAATGCAGCGAAGACCGGTGACTGTCTTGAAGAGATCGATTTTATTGCCTCCTTTGCCTTGGCACAGGATGTCCCCACAAATTTAATGTATATCGAGTGCTTTAAAGCATTGTTAGAAAACTCCATCAAGCCCATCTTTTTTACAGCGGCTGGTGCAGAAGACCTATCGGTGATTCTTCAGATGGCCGAAGTGGTAGCAGGGGATGAAGCCCGTCTGAGAGAAAAACCTTTCCTGATTCACTACTCGGAACCGACCAGCCCCCTTTCCCATTCAAAAAGCGCCATCCGTAAACTCTTCCTCTGCGCAGATAAGGGAATTCCTATCAATTATACGCCTGCCCTGTTGGCCGGAGCTACCGGCCCGGTCACACTTGCCGGAGCGATCACGGTGGCCAATGCAGAAGCATTGAGCGGAGTGGTTCTTCATCAACGGAGAGCGAAAGGAGCACCCATCATCTCCGGTTTTGTGGCCACCACCATGGACATGCTTACCTCCACCGCTGTTTATGGGGGGCCCGAATTCAGATTGACTCACTCTGCATGCACCGATCTCTACCATTATTATGGACTTCCCGTATGGGGGACAGCAGGGGCAAGCGATGCCCATTGTTTTGATCAACAAGCGGCTATGGAAGCCACCTTTTCAATTCTCATGGGAACCCTGGAAGGAGCGAATCTTATTCATGATGTCGGTTACTTGGGACAGGGTCTCATCGGCTCTCCTGCAACCATCGTCATGGGTAGTGAGATCATCAGTTATGTCAAAAGGATACGCCGGGGATTTGATATCAGCCAAGAACAGATCGCAATGGAGGTGATCCAAAAAGTTGGACCAGGCGGTAATTTTCTAACGACTGAGTCGACCCGAAGGCTTCATCGCCAGGAGCACTGGCGGCCAAAATATATGAACCGTGACAATCCGGATATGTGGAAAGAGAAGGGAAGTAAAACCTATGGAGAAAGAGTGACGCAGAAAGCCTTAGAGATCCTTGAAACCCACCGGCCTGAACCTTTACCTGACTCCGTTCGCCAAAAGCTTGAAGAATTGATTAAAAAGGCAGAAAAATCCCTTATGGGCATCAAATTTGTGGTTTAAAGAATTAAAAACGGGAAACGTAACCTTTTATGAACGATACGGGCTTCGTCACCGTAACCCTAACCCATACTTCTGGTGTATTTTCATCCTTCGAGGATAATGCTCCAAATCCCTCCTCCCCTCCCTTTTGTAAAGGGAGGAATTACCCCTCTTTGGCAAAAGGGGAGATTTTCAGAACGATATGTCTTTTCAATTATGGACTCCTTAGTAATTACCGGTAGGGCTTCAATCGTTCTAAAAACTTTGGATCCACGATCATCCCCAATTTCCCAGCCTGATCGCAATGCTCAATGGCTGATTTAAATTCCCCTTTCTCATAATCCATGACCGCAAGGGCATAGTGCGCTTCAGCGTATTTGGGATTGATCTCTATGGCTTTTTCAAAGGAGGCCCTTGCCTCCTCTTCTTTTCGATTCTCCCGATAGACACTTCCAATGTTGTAATACCCTTTGGCATAGTTTGGATTGATCTCGATCGCTTTTTGGTATTCAGCGAGGGCTTCGCTCAGCATCCCTTTTCTGAAATAAAGGACCCCCAGATTATTATGAGCTTCCACATACTGGGGATGAATCTGGAGTGCTTTCTGATAGGACGCCATGGCTTCTTTGAGGTTACCCCTCCCCTGATGGGCGATCCCGAGATGATAATGGGCTTCAGCAAATTGGGGATCAATCCGGAGGGCTTTTTCATACGCTGAAATCTCTTTGCTCGATTTCCCCTGCCTTCCATAAACAATACCTAAGTTGAGGTGGGCTCTGGCATTCTTTGGGTCTTTCGCCAAGACCTTTTCATATTGAGAAATCGCTTCCTCCAAATTCCCCTTTTCAGCTGCGCTGTAAGCCAATTGAAAATGCTCTTCGAGGGTGACGACCTTATCCTTTTTCTCAGTCTTGCTCCCTCCAGTACAGGTGATGAGGAGAATACTCATGATCAAAATAAAAAAGTTTCTTGCTCTCTTTTTCAATGGCCCCTCCTATGTTATAAACTTTTTTGAAATGCTTAACAAAAAATGAAACGTAAATCAAGACCCATGATTGATTGACCGTAAAGGAGCAAATCGAACCGAATCTGAGCGATTTGCCATTCCCAAGGGGAGAATCGCTCAATTTGAATCGAATAGGTTCAAAGCGGTAGGAGCCAAGATGCCAGCTTCGCAAAAAGAGTTGGGTTGCGTTATGCGTTTTAAAGATTTTACGTGACCTTCGGACCGCAGCCGAAACGAGCTTCTTAACCTTAACCCGTAAACTATTTTCATGATTTGCAAGGTGCGATGCAATCAGTGGAATTGAAATCGAACTTAGCCAAAAGAAGGTTTTATTATGGTTGGGTGATCGTTGGCCTCTCCATGGTCTCGATGGCCTTCTGGTTTGGCACTCGCACGACATTTTCTGTCTTTTTTGTAGCCCTCATTGACCATTTTCACTGGGGACGCGCAGAGGCCGCTGGGGCTCAATCCATTGCCATGATCGCCTATATGATCATGGCTCCGGTCATTGGAACGTTAGTCGATCGAATCGGCCCCCGTAAAGTGATCGTTCCAGGAATCCTTCTGACAGGGCTGGGATTTCTTCTTTGCACTCAAATCCGGACACTTTTCCAATTTTATCTTTTCTTCGGTATCCTTGTAGGGATAGGAGTCACCTGCTTAAGCATTGCTCCCTTCACTGTCATCCTCTCCCACTGGTTTGAAAGAAAAAGGGGAACCGCCAATGGTCTGGCTGCGGTTGGCATTGGGCTTGGCATCTTCATCTTGGTTCCATTGATACAATATTTGATCTCCACGCGGGGTTGGCCGTCTGCCTTTTTTATCTTTTCCCTCCTCACCTTTGCGATTCCCCTTCCTCTCAATGCCATTTTTTTAAAACATCGACCTCAAGAAATGGGCCTCCTCGTAGATGGCGATCTGCCGACTCGATCCAGTGAAGTAGGTTTGAGAGATTCGCAAAACCAGAAAGGCGCATCCTCTCCTCTTTTTCATGGAGACAAAGAATTAGGGGAGATAATTAAGACCGCTCAATTCTGGTATGCTATTCTCTACCCCTCCCTCACCACCTTGGGAGTCTATATCATTATCGTTCACCATGTGCGATATTTGGTTGATTTGGGTGTGGATAAAATATGGGCCGCTTCTCTTTTTGCCGTAATCGGAGCCTTATCCGCAGGGTTCCGACTCTTTTGGGGATGGTTCTCCGATCACATGGGTAGAGAGATCACCTTTACCATGGGAGGAATCTGCTTCTCATCAGGAATCCTCTTTCTTCTCCTATTCCAATATTTCCATGCGATGATGCTCCTTTACCTCTTTGCTCTCTTTTTCGGTGCGGGTTGGGGAGTGACCGCTCCGATGTTCATGTCCATCACCGCAGATCTATTCAAAGGCAAACATTTTGGACTCATCTATGGCATGTTGGAAGGCGTCATTGGCTTAGGGGCTGCATTGGGGGCCTGGGTTCCAGGATATATTTATGATCAATCTCAAAACTACTTCTGGGCCTTCATGATCGCACTCATACTTAATCTCATCTCTATCCTCCTGGTATGGCTTGCCGCCCCTCGCAAATCCCGAAGGTCTCACCCCTTTGTTTAATATCGCTCCTTGGCATTTCATTTACCTCTGTGGTAAAATTCAACATCGCCACTGGGATAATGGAATATTGGGTTCACCATTGAATTTCAGTATTCCATTCTTGATGGTCTCATAAAAAGTTTCCTAACCCGTCACTCCTGCAAAAGCAGGAGTCCAGAAGTATTTAAATTCACTGGATTCCCGTTTTCACGGGAATGACAATAAGGGGTGAATCGGACTTTTTACGAGTTCATCATTCTTCCATTATTACAATATTCCATCCTTTTCCGGAGGTGGTTATGTTTGAGTTCACGGAAGAATACGAACTCCTATTAAAAGAAGTGAGAGAAGTTGCCGAGAAAGTGGTGAAACCCCGCTCCAAAGAAATTGAGGAGAGTGATGAATTCCCAATGGGGCTCGCCCATCGGTTCTTTGAAGAAGGATATCTTCAAATTTTAATTCCAAAACAGTTTGGAGGAATGGGAAGGGACATCACCTCTTTTTGTATCATTTCGGAAGAGATCGCTAAGGTCTCAGCCTCCATGTCCCTTCTGGTGATTGTTCAGAGCGTGGGAACCCTCCCCATCCTGATCGCTGGGAACGATTCTCAGAAGTTAGGATTTGCTTCCCGTATTCCGAAAGACCGACTGGTCATGGCCTTTTGTTTAACAGAGCCTCAGGCAGGTTCGGATGTGGGCTCGATGCAAATGACAGCGGAAAGAGTCGGTGATCAATACCTCCTCAACGGAAAGAAAAATTTTGTGACGAATGGAGGCGTCGCTGATAAATATATTGTCTTTGCGAAAACCAGTCCACCCAGAGGGAGACGGGGAATATCAGCTTTTATCGTGGATAAGGGCCTTCAAGGAATGACCTTCAGTTCAAAAGATGATAAGATCGGGATGCGGGGCATTCCCTCTTGTTCCATCTCATTCAAAAATGTCTCCATCTCTTCATCAGACTTACTGGGAGAGGAGGGAGAGGGCTTTAAGATTGCCATGGAAACACTCAATCGGTCCCGACCTGCTGTTGGCGCTCAGGCTTTGGGCATCGCAGAAAGTGCTATGGAGATCGCAGCGCTTTTTGCAATGAGAAGGCGTCAATTTGGAAAGCCCATTGCCAAGCTCGAAGGCATGCAATTTATGTTGGCGGAAATGGCCACCCTGATCGAATCGGCCAAAGCCATGGTTTATAAAGCAGCCTGGTATCTGGATAAAGGGCTTCCCCGGGCGACAAAGTATTCAGCCATGTCCAAGTTTTTTGCTTCAGATGTAGCCATGAAGATCACCACCGATGCGGTTCAAATTTTGGGGGGATATGGCTGCCTGAAAAGTGGCAATCTCGAACGGAACATGAGGGATGCCAAAATCACTCAGATTTACGAGGGAACCAATCAGGTCCAACGGTTTGTGGTTGCCGAGCAACTGATCAAAGAATTCTTAGAAAAATACGGCATGGGAAGGAATTGGTCTGAATTTCTTTGAACCCAATGAACACTGGAGTCAAATCCAGTTTACTTTGAAAGGCAGATATAGTAAGAAAATTAACTAATGAATCCATTTTTGTAAAGACATATTTTGGAAAATCTCCCCTCTTCCTCTTTTCTAAAGAGGGGGAATCCCTCCCTTTTGCAAAGGGAGGGAAGGAGGGATTAGAGACCTGACGTCTGGACCACGATGGACTGATTTAAAACTTTAGGCTCTATATTCTTTGCTCTATACCTTATCAATCTATGGCGATGAAATACAATACCGAACCTGAGGTCCTCAGGAGACAGGTGATCATGGAAACCTACCGGTCCAGGGGGCCTGGTGGTCAGAGGAAAAATAAGGTTGAAACCGCTGTCCGTTTAAGGCATCTTCCCTCGGGGATCACCATAGTGGCAACCGAGCATCGATCCCAGGCTGAAAATCGAAAGCTCGCAATGGAGAGGCTCCGCGAACGCCTCATCAAATTGAATCGCCCCAGAAAACGGCGAATCCCTACTGCGGTTTCCTTGGCAGCAATCGAAAAAAGAATAAAGGAAAAGAAAGTCCTCTCTGGAAAAAAGCAATTGAGAAAAAGAGTTGAAATAAAAAGTGAGAGCGGGGAATAAAAATTGGCAAAGATCGGGTTTCCACGGAACCTTTTGACTCTAAACCAGACAGGCTTCTTCGCCTCAGCCTTAACCCAAATACAATGTTCATTGTTGACGAAGAATAAATTTATCATCTATAAAACGGATTTGTAAAAGAGGTCTTATGGACGAGAAAGTGAAAGAGGCCATTTTCAGAAAAGTAAAACAAGAACCTTTCGCTCAGAAGTTCGGTATTAAACTTTTAGAACTGGATGAGGGGTATTCCAAGGTGGAAATGAAATTCACTCCGGACATGGAGAACTTCCTGGGCATGGCTCATGGAGGCGCAATCTTTGCTCTGATCGATGAAGCCTTTGAGACAGCCTCCAATTCCCACGGAACGGTTGCTGTGGCATTGAATATGAATATTACCTTCATTGCCCCACCCCCTCCGGAGACCAGTCTTATTGCGGAGGCGAAGGAATTTAGTAAGACCTCGAAGACAGCCGTTTATGATATTAAGTTATTTGACGAACAACACCATCTGATCGCGTCTTGCGAAGCCCTGGTATATAGAAAAGGGATCTCCCTCCCCTTCCTTAAGGAGTAAATAGTTTCTGAAATTTGAAAAAATACCATTCATTCTATATCTTAATGGTTTCCCCATCCTTCAATAACCGGAGGTTCGTAAGGTTAAGCTTTTGAAGCTCCGATTGGATGGTTTTGGAGTATTGCGGTTTGATATGGATGATGAAAACCCTCTTTGGGTAAGGATTTATCTTGGAGAGCTCATTGCTTACCAACCTGGGGGTTAAATGCCCTGTTTTTAAAGCAACGTCTTTCATTCGGTTTGGGAAAGAAACCTCGATGAGAAGACAGTGGATTGGTTGCCCCTCCATCTTTTTCCATGTCTGATCGGAGGGCCCCATGTCTCCTGTGTAGAAAAATCGTTTCCCACTTTTATCCTCTACCAGATATCCTGTGGCCGGGACGGAATGATTGACGGGGTAGGGAGTGATGGTGTAATCATCGATCATGATGGGATGTCCTGCCTTCAATTCGATCAGGCTTAAAATTCCCTCATGCGTATTGGGAATGACGGTAAAATCAGGCCAGATGGACCCGTCCAAAAGACTCTTCCGAATGACTCTCACCACTGGAGGGATGCTTAAAATATTTACCCGATGCTTTTTCTTCCTGAAGATGAGGTTGTCTGCAATAAAGGGAATCCCCAAGATGTGATCAAGATGCGAATGGGTGATGAAAATATTTTCAATCCGCAATTGGTCCTTGATCTCTAATTGATTGGTGAGGCTTCCCGTATCAAAAAGGATGCGACCATCTAACAAAAAGCTGGGAGGTCGATGTCCAGGAAACTCTGCTCCCGAACAACCCAGAACCTTGATCTCCATCCTCCCTCCTCTCACTTTCCTTTTTGAGACGTTTTTTCTTCAAATTCTTTCCAGAATTTCTCTTCGGACTTCTTCCAATATTTTCCCCAACGTTCATTAAAAAACCCTTCCAGCTTTTCAAAGAGGCGCTTCCATCCGGGGAGATATTCATACTTGAGCATATCCTCGAGAAAAGGAACGATTTCTCCTAATTTTTCCTTGGGAAGGTAGGCTCTGGCTCCCATCTCAAAAGACCGCTTCAGGGCTTCAGGGGTGAGCGCATGGGCGGTAAGCATCGCTACCGGAAAGTTTCGGCTTACCGCTAATTCCAGAAGATCAAAGCCACGCACTCCCATGATATCCAGAATGACGACGTCGTAGGTCAGGGAGATCATTCTCTCCACCGCCTCTTCATAGGTTCTCGCTTTGTCAAACCGGCTATCCGGACAGGCTTCTTTTATCTCTTCTTCCAACACAGTCAACACATCCGGTTCATCATCCACAGCCAGTATCGACTTTCCATTTAAAATGGACCCTCCCATGAGCTCTCCTCCTTTTCGGCTTAAAATTGAATATGGTTATTTGTCTTAAGAACTTGACCTAACCCTCTGACGCTAAACGAAACAGGCTTCGTAGCCGTAACCGATTGACTTCATGCTCGTCTTTTTATAGGTGAGGTCTTTTCTTCAAATTCCTTCCAGAATTCGGCATTGGGTTTCTGCCAGTTTTGGCCCCAGCGATGATTAAAATATTTGCTTAACTGTTTCATCAGACGGGCCCATCCGCTTAAAAACTCAACTTCTTTCAGTATATCTTCTAAGAAAGGAACGATCTCTCCAAGCTTCTCCTTGGGGAGATAGGCCCTGGCCTTCTTTTCAATAGAGCGTTTTAGAGATTCTGGATTCAGGGAATGGGCGGTCAGCATGGTCACCAAAAGGTTGCGTTTCACGGCAAGATCTAATAAATGGAAACCACGGACGCCCATGATATCCAGGATGACGATGTCATAATGCTTGGATCCCAACTTTTTATAAGCCTCAAAATAGGAAGTCACCTTATCGAATCGACATCTCGGGGCGGCCGCAAGAATCTCTTCCTCCAAGACCTCCAGGACATCCGGCTCATCATCCACGGCTAAGATTGACTTTTCATTCAAGACCGAATCTATCATACAGTCATCTCTTCTTCCCCTACCCTCAACTATTCCCATTTATGCCATTCTTGCCATAGTAAACCGGTCTTCTTCTCCCAATCGGACTCAAATTTGCTATCAAAAAATCCCTTCAATTTTTCTAAGACCCGCTTCCAGCCCGGAAGATACTCATACTTCAGCACGTCTTCGAGAAAAGGAACGATCTCTCCCAATTTCTCTTTGGGAAGGTAAGCTCGAGCTTTGTTTTCAAATGAACGCTTCAATGCCTCTGGGGTAAGCGCATGGGCGGTGAGCATCGCCACTCGGAAATTTCTTTTCACCGCTAAATCCAACAGGTCAAATCCTCGAACTCCCATGATGTCCAAGATCACCAGATCATAGGTCTGCGATCCTAATTTCTTGGCGGCGTCCTCATAGGTCGTGGCCTTCTCAAATTTGCATTTCGGAGCAGCGCTCAGAATCTCGTCTTCCAAAATGGCTAAAACATCTGGCTCATCATCAACCGCCAAAATTCTTTTACCGTTTAAAGTCGACTCCGTCATGATGTTTCCTCCTCTGTTAGAGAATAAAGTCTAAGGGTTAATGACCCTGAAATCATTTAAGGGCGAATGGGAGGAATTCGTACAATAAATCGCGTCCCCACTCCTTCCTGACTTTGAAGTACAATCTCCCCCCCCATCGCTTTGATCAGAGTTTTAATCCCTGTCAGCCCAAGTCCGAGTCCTTGAATATGAGGGGCTTTTTTATCGTTTAGACGAACAAACCGTTTGAAAATGGCATCTTGTTCCTCTGCAGGGATGCCGATGCCATCATCTTCAACCGAAACAAGGAGATCTGTCTCACCGCTGATCATCACCCCCATCTTCTCCCGTCTGTACTTCAACGCATTACTTAACAGATTGCGAAGGATTTGCTGTACCTTCTTTTGATCATGGCAGAAAGGAGATTGACAATATCTCCCTGTCATCTCAATAGAAATGTGATGGGTATGGAGAAGGTTTTGGAATTCCTCCTGACTTTTAGACTGACAGAATTTCTCTGCGGCATGGGGATGTGTAATCTCGAGAGCATCGAGCAGGGATTCTCTAAGCGTTTCCTCGATGGAAAAGAAATCCTTCTGAAATATCCCCTCCTCGGAACGAAGGATCTCGATCATCTCCTGAAGTAATTTCTGGGCTTTGTGAATATTTCGGGAAATTCGATCGACCATGCGCTTCTGCTGATCGGTGAGGGGGCCATAGCGTTCGGATTTGTGAAGGAGGTTGTCTGCCGTGGTGGCAACAATGGACAAAGGACTCGTGAGGTCATGAATGAGAAGGTCGAACAAACTTTCCTTCTCATTCCCCTTCCCCTGACTCATAAGCTTTTCTTTCTCGGGATGATCTTTCTTAAATTTGAACCCTTTCAAAAATTTCTCCTCTTACTAATCAGTCCATAATTGTATGGCCATTGAAGACCAAATCCCTCCTCCCCTCCCTTTTGTAAAGGGAGGAATTACCCCTTTGGCAAAGAGGGGTAAGGGGAGATTTTCAGAACGATATGTCTTTTCAATTATGGACTCCTTAG
>JACAEV010000028.1 GCA_013388645.1 Syntrophaceae bacterium
ACAGCCCTGCAGGTGACCGATTTGAAGCGTTATGCCATGACCCTTCATCTGGATTTAGTGAAGTTTCAGGATTGTCTGGAAAGCGGAAGATATACCAATGAAATCCGTAAAGATCTCTCCGAAGGGCAAAGAGCTGGAGTCAAGGGGACTCCTACCTTTCTCATAGGGACCCCGGAACAGGGCTTCTCAAGGATGAAAGCATTGAAGCGAATCCGGGGCGCCCAGCCCTACCCTGTCTTTAAAGAAGTTCTGGATAGTATGCTAATCCTACAAAAATAATCCCCTCCGCTTCTCATTTGACAATCCATAAAGGGTATGAGATAAGAAAGTGGAGGAGGGGGGAATGAAATGATTGCTTTGCAGAAAAAAATCTATCAATCTATGACTCCCGAGGAGAAGCTTAAGATAGCATTAAGGCTTTATTATTCGGCCAAACAATTGAAGGCGACCGCCCTTCATCATGAGCATCCGGATTGGACCGAAAAAGAAATTCAAAAAAAAGTCCGAGAAATTTTCCTCTATGCAAGAACCTAATCTTTTTCAAATATTTATCTCTCGCCTGAATAAGATAGGTGTCCGTTACATGGTCACTGGAGCGGTTGCTGTGATTATATATGGAGAACCCCGTTTAACACAGGATATCGACCTGGTGATAGAACTGAAAAAAGATGAGGCAAGAGAGGTCGGAGAAGTCTTCCCGCCTGAAGAGTTTTACTGCCCACCCGAAGAAAGCCTTAAGGTGGAGATTAATCGTCCCTTAAGGGGGCATTTTAATATTATCCATCTTGAAACAGCATTTAAGGCAGATTGCTATATAATGGGAGAGGATCAGCTTCATCACTGGGGGATGTTAAACCGTAGAAAATTAAACTTTGAGGGGGAACCCATATGGGTGGCACCTCCAGAATACGTCATTTTAAGGAAACTCGAATACTTTCGTGAAGGTAAATCAGAAAAACACTTGCGGGATATTGCCAGCATGCTTACGATCTCCCATGATCGCATTGACTTCGATCAACTTCTTGAAAAAATAAAAAAATACGGCTTGGGGCAGGAGTGGGAGAAAGCTCAGAAGATTTCACAGGATTAATCAAAAAGTTGGGGTCTTGCAATCCAACATTTTGAATTTCAATTCTTTTGTTCTTCCAACTTCATGACTGCTTCGCTCCCCATTTAGAAAAAATAGGAACGCCTCTGGACGATTTTGATCTCATCCTCGGATGTTGCGCCCTATCCCATAACTTAATTTTGGTCACGAATAACACAAAGCATTTCAAAAAAATGGTAGGCCTCAAATTAACAAATTGGATTGAGGAATAAGGCGAAAGACCTACTTTCGGGGTCACTCTTTCCCTATCTATAAACTGATCAACTTAAATTCATCTTTTCAATAATGCTCCAATATCTCCAATACGGAATTGCGTCTACCGAAAGTTTTTTTCTTTTAAACTTTTCCTCAGTATCAAGAGTGATAAGAAGCGCCCGATGTAAGTTATTTCTCTCCAAGAAACTGAAAATATTCTTTACATCCCTTTTGTTGACGTTTTCCCTTATTTTAATCTCAACGGGTAAAATTCTCTTTTCCTTAGCATCGATGATATCAATCTCCTCTTTCTGGGGTGTTTTCAAGAAAAACTTTGCCTCAAAGCTATTGACAAAAAACTGTTCCAGCAGAAGCGAGAACTCGATCCCCGGGTTCAGGGCAAAGGTAAAGGCTGTATTGCACAGATAAAGGCGCTTTATTTTTTTTTCACTGGTGAGCAGATTTTTCGAATAGTTATAAAGTTTTTGTATCAAAAGAGCATATTCCAGGTATGAAATATAGTTTGAAATTGTCCTTTGATCGATTTTTAAATCATTGCCCAGATTCTTATAATCGAGATAGAATCCAGGCCTTGATGCCGTGATCGTTAATAACTTCTCAAGAAGCTCTGGCAAATCAAGTTTGAGCGTCTGCGGGATATCAATAAAGATGACTCGTTGGAGCAAACTTTCTTTGAAATATTTACGAAGGGTTGGCTCATCGAATGCCAAGGCCTCAATAAAACCTCCTGATCTTAGAAAGCCGGCCATGTGCCGCTTCAGATCCTTCTCAAAAATCTTTTCTCTCTTCTTGTCAATTTCCACCTTTTTGAACTCAAGATATTCGTTAAAATCGATAGGCTTAATGACAAAATCAAAAAAACGCCCCGCAAGACTTTCTCTCGTTCCCTTCCACATCATAATCTGGGCAGAACCGGAAAGAAATATCTTTGCAGAAGGGTTCATATCGTAAAGAATTTTGACTTTTGAAACCCAATCCTTCAGCTTATGGATTTCATCGAAGAATAAAAATACCTTTTTTTTAGAAATGTCTGCACGCAGAACTTCAATTTCGAATTGCTTCATAAGATCTTCGAGATCATATTTCATCTCGTCAAAGGAAAAATATAAAATGCTATAAGGGCTTGTTCCTTTCGATAGAAGCTTATCGATCAACTGATATAAAAGGGTAGTTTTGCCGACCCGTCGTAACCCAGTTAACAATAATATCTGGCGATGAGTTACATACTTAGAAATCTCATTAAAAATCTTTCTCTTTCTCCCAAGAAGTTCTGGGGGAACTTTTCCATCCTTCCACCAAGGATTAAAACTGTATAAATCCATTTACACTCCAATGTTATTAAAATTTGAATTTAATACCATTATAAACACTTTTTTGGTAAAGTCAAACTAATTTAAATCACTCCTAAGAATGGACACCAATCCATGGTGCATTTATTATTTGGTTCATTTCTG
>JACAEV010000063.1 GCA_013388645.1 Syntrophaceae bacterium
CACCATAGCTTGAGCCAACGCCCAGGCGTCCTACGCTCAACCCTGTGCAACCTAAGATCCGTTGTTGATTGAAATCCACCTCACATCCCTCCTTTTTGGAAGCTGCGTCGACTTTGAACGTGTGTTGGTGAAGACGCTTAATGCTCATTTCATCGCAATGCGCTTAGCCGTCTCTCCTTTTGGATCTCAACGAGGATGAAAAGAAGGCAGATGACAATTTAATGAGGCACGGGGTGAGCTTCGATGAACTGAAGACAGTTTTTAATACCCCTTTTTCGGTAACGATTTATGATCCAGATCATCTCGCTATTGCAAATAAGTCGGCGCAAGGGTGTGTCGCCCAAATCTTTCCATGATCCTCGCTCGAAAAAAAGCAGGGTTGAGGCGAAAAAATCCAGCCCCTTAAACCGTTGCTGCTACTCTGCATATTCATTTGAACATTCTGGAACCTATCTCGGTCAACACATGTCTTCTGGTTATGATCCCCACTGGCATTGACTTTTCATCAACTACGGCCAGTAACTCTAGCTTCTTGTGCAAGATCAATTCGCATGCTTTTTCAAAACGATCGCCAGATTTAATGGACAGACGTTTGCCGCTCGAGATTTCATAGACTTTCCTTATCCCGATGAGTTCGCACTCGGTGAATAAACTCGCCATCCATTCCTTTCCCTCGGTCTTGTCGCAAGCGTCACGATAAAGTTTACGAAGTTCATTCATAAAATCGGCGAGAGTCAATACGCCCGCATATTTGCCGTCATTTTCGATAACGATCAGCCCGGGCGGATGGGGAGACTTTTCCAGCATTTTGTTGATTCCTTCAAAGGCCTCCTTAAGGTTGGCATCCGTCTTTATTGTAGAAAAATCTGAGGTCATAACATCCTTGTTCGTTTTTTGAGGTTCCATTGGTATACCTCCATACCTGAAATTTACGCCTTATGGTTTGCTATTATAGTAACCTTTCAGGGGGGCTCCGTCAAAAGTGAAATAAGGCAAGATTTTCCTTAGTCCTTCCTATGGTCGTGATTTTTGAAAATCCTCCTTCCATACAACCTTTTACCCCGTAATCTTTAAACCTCACCCTATCCTATTTTTGTTGACTTGTGCAACTTCCAACAAGGGCTATCTTTATGCTGCCTGTCGACTCAAAACCTGAGCAGGTTACCTTTAATCCAATCGCTGAAACACCGCTTCATCAATCGCACTCAGTAGGTTCTCAGATAAGGTTATAGATGTCTTGACTTTCATGCCCCAAATAAACTCCAGAAATAATACCCCGTCAAGAGTAATTTTACGGTGATTGAATGATTGGGAATTGGATAAAGGACGGGTGATTCTTGTCTCTCAACAATTTCAGCTTCGGTGGTGGATCGATCACAGACGTCTCAAAGTTGTCGGCATCAGCAAAAGCAACGGTGATGCGGATGCGGTTTCCTTTATGGAACCGGTACGAGACGGGATGCAGGCCGAAGACCAGCTGGAGCGGTTTTTCGACTTTGATTGGCTCCAAATCGCTTTGATAAAAAGAATGGTAGGGCAATCCGAGATTATTGTAAGGCGCCCGGCCCACTTTGCCATGAGAAGCCCGGAGATTTCCCTCGGTGATGTAGGTGGACTTGCCGCTTTCGCCCACTTCTTCCAGATAGACAAACACATCGAGATCGGGAGCATTGGTTGTTAACCAAAGATGCGCAACCGGATGTCCCGTTACCTCCACATCCGCCTCCAGGGTAAGCGTGGTATAGGTCAGGGCCTTCCGGTCGTTCGATTGCATATCGGGGTATTTGCGGGGCCAGTTGACAGCATACCATCTTGAGTATTTGCCGCTTGTCGTCGAATAATCCACTGTGTAAGTATCGGAGGCATCCTTTTCGTCCGGGGGGGATTGGCGCAGGATTCCGTCATTGACCGAGGCGATGCTCCCTGTCTTTCCCTGTGCGAAATAAAAGGCCGTCAGCTTCTCGTTTTCCAGTGGCCATTGAGCAGTTATCCGCCAGGCCCTCTTCTTCGAGTCGCCCATCACGTAATAGTGAATGGGAGGCTCTTTCATGATGCCATTGTCAATGCCCTTGAGCCAATAGTCGAACCAGCGGTGCACTTCAGCCTCAAAGTCAAGGTCAAACTGGTTTTTTTCTACCTCGCTGTGATCCGCAGGACGGACAAGGAGCCGTTTGGGCACGGTGAGGTTGGCATACCAGAGAAACATATCGCCTGCACCCGAGAACAAATCATACCAGCCAGTCGTCATGTAGACCGGGATTCGTGATTGATTGATCCTGTCAAGGAGGGGGTAAAGATTGCCAGGTCCCTCCCAGATTCTAACTCCGTCAGAGGTGATACTATCGCGGAATGGAAATTTTCTAAACCAAACTTCTGATTGCTTTGCAAGCGTTGAACCACCGCGTTCTTTTCGGGCCTGGACGAGCAATGATCCATCCTTATCGATATCCACAGGCGTCACCAGATGTTCAAGAACGGATGTTGACCAAGAGAAAAAGGAAGCAAAGGTTTTGTTTAAGACTCCACCCGGATAAGTGACAGAGCTGTATGTGTCAAAACCGCTTGAGGTGGGAAAGAGGGCTTTCAGATGCGGGTTGCCAGTGGTCGCCGCCGCAAACTGGATCATTGCCTGAAAAGAGTCGCCGTACATGCCGATATTGCCATCGCACCAATTCTGTGCCGCAATCCAGTTTAGGATTTCGTTCGCCTCTTTCGCACCTACCTCAAACGAAGCATTCATCACCCCGAAGGATGCCCCGGTTCCTGGTCTTTCGACCACGACGACAGCGTAGCCATGTTTAAGTATGCTTTTAAGAAACTTGGTCCTGAAAATCGGGTCCATGAGATGCCCTTGCTTGTCCAACCAATAGCGGACTCGGAGATAGGCTCTTTCTTTCCACCCAAGGTTAAACAGATCAGCAATAATGTTGTTGCCTTCCTTGTCGAAGATGGTGAAGGTGCGCAGGTAGGGCGTGTATTTAAAGAGGACAGGCAAAGGTTTGTTGGCTGGAACACCCTTTTGCGTAGGGAGAATGAGATCATAGGCTAACCTCGTTCCATTTGAAAGCATCAAGTAATCGGAAATGCGTTTGGTTCCATCATAAATCGTTTCGGAGTAGCCCTGATACTTGCCAAACTCCGA
>JACAEV010000029.1 GCA_013388645.1 Syntrophaceae bacterium
GGCTAAGGGTTTTCAATGCCTCTCTTGCCATCCGAGTGACAAGGAACACAATTTCGCAAAAGGCAGTACGATCCAGCAAACGGTCCGGGAGGACTTAAGCCATACGATGTTCTCCTGTGAGGATTGCCATGAGAAGGGCAAAAATAAGAAAGCACCTAAATATAGACATCCTTTTTCCCCACGCCACTTGAAATTAATCGCCTGCCAAACCTGCCACATCCCATTCCAATCGGTTTCATCGGATTTGGTTTATGAGGTCGCCTCAACGGGATATACGCAGGTCTATGATACTTTGAAATTTCTCTCCAATGACCCCCTGGATCCCAAGAGATCTGTTCCTGGAGTCAATCCAAGCCTCTGGTATCCCATGGTCACAAAATGGAAAGGTAAAATGGTCCCTGCCAAACCGTTATTGGTTATTTATTGGGGAGATCTGGATCCCAGCTCGAATGTGGTGAAACCCATTTCCCTATGGAAGATTCAGGAATTAAAAAAACCACTCCTCAAAGACGACAATGGAGATGGGTTTGCTGAAGTCAATTCTCTTGATGAAATAAAAATATTTTTAAAAGCGCTGAAGGGAAAGGATCGATATGGAACTTCGATCGCCTCCCACCCTGTTTTGATGAAGGGAGGGTTTCTTTATCAGTTGGATAAAAAAGGGGAGATCGAAAAGATCCGGCACGAACAGGCTGATGTTCTCCCATTCTCTCTCAGCCATAATGTGGTATCGGGTTCTGAAGTTTTGGGGGCTCGAGGCTGCAAGGATTGTCATTCAAAAAAATCTCCCTTCTTTTTGAGAAAAATCCTGATCGATCCTTATGACGAAAAGGGAAAACCAGTCTATGTTGAAAACTGGGAGCGTATCGGAATCGACAAGGAAAAATTGAGCCTACTTTTAATGGATCGTTGATGGATGATCGGTAAAAAAGATCTCATTCAGAGGGAGGCCGGACACTTTGTAAGATATTGGAATGATGTTGAAGGATATTGCCTGTCCGGCTTCGCCAGAATTGATAATTGTGTTCAGATTTCCCATTAAAAGGTTGGACAGGAACCTGATGGCTCCTTTCCCTCATCAGCTTTTCAACGTTCATATTTCCCTCTGTAATCCCCTTAAACCCTTCCTTTGATCCGTAATCAAAATAGAGCCAACTGGGTAACTGGTTAATCCCTCTTTGTTTGAGCAGGGCCAAGGGATTGTTGGCTTGGATATGTCTTAAATCAAGGGAAGAGCTGGGGGGGAGATGATGCGGTTCCAGGTGCCCAAATACTTCCAAAAACTCGGGGAGAACCGTTTTTAGCATCCATTTATCCTGAAGCAGTTCGATATCAAGAAGCCCGCTCTGACTGCTGACGGAATGGAAAAGATGAGGATATTTTAACCCAAGTTTGACTGCTCCAAATCCTCCCATTGAAAAACCACCCATGCCTCTTTTCCGAAGAAGCCTTTTTCGATAGGGAGACTGAGATTCCAGGTACCTTAGAAGTTCAAGAAAATAGGATTCGTGCTTCCCGATCGCTCCCGGCTTCATATAAAGGAAGGGAAAAAGCGAGTAGTTCAGGGCCTCCCCTGGATTGAAATCATCGCAGGCGTTCCGATTCCTTGTTTCTGGGAATAGCCTCTTTCCTTCATTCTCATCGGTATAAAAGCCATTGTCCCCATCCGGAAGAACGATGACCATTTTCTGAACGGGGCGAAAGGGGTCATTCGAACTTCCATTGGGGTGAAGGTTATGGGAAACAATGGATTGGGCAATCTCCTTTGGAGCATAATCCCCTTTAGAAAGCCCTTTGTATTGAGAAAGTTCTCGGAAACGGAGTTCTAAAGATTGCTCTAAATCTCGATAGGATCGATGCTTTGAGTCCATCATCGCATAGGCGATCACCGCGATATCTTCATGAAAAAGCCAATGATACTCCTCCTCTTTCTCCCGGCATAGAAGCCTTCTTGCTTTTTCTGGAGAGTGAATCTTCGTCCATCGTCCTGTCCGATGAAAATTATATCCATGGAGAAGAAAAAGAATGGGATATTGGGTGTTGGGATTCTGGAAATAATCTTCTGGGAGGATGACGAAAAATCCTTTTTCCTTTTCTAACAGGGTTGAAAAAAAAGTCTCAAATCGAATCAAATAGTGATATCTCTGGGAAGACGTTGGGGAAAGGAGATAAGAAAATTCAAGATCATCAGGACAACAGGGGGATGGAGCACCATAGGTTCTCAACGACCCTGTGAGGATCAACAGAAAAAGGAAAAGAACAATCCAGAACGGTTTCCGATGTATTCCATCCATTTTTTTAATATAACTTCAAAAAAGTACCTCGACAATAATTAAATAAAAGTTTTAGCAGAATGGCTCAACCGTGCTTCACCACATATCATTGGACGGCTTGGGAGAGATCCTATAAATGAAACGAGGGCTTTCTAAAGTTTCTGAGAGCTACTCGCCCTTTCTATAAAATATGGGTGAGGATAATTTTTCCATACCTTCTGGGGAATGACCAGTGAAGAGGGAATTGGCTTGTCATAGAGGTGAAAAATCTGATATAATTAATTTATTCATTTACAGGGTCACCTGAAGGAGGAAAAATGAGCAATTTCTTTTTGGGATTAATCATCTTCGCAATAATGGTTGCCGTGGCTATCTTTCTGTGGGTCATGTTAGAATTGAGGAAGGCCATTAGGGCTCTCAAAGAACTGGTGAACACGACTGAACATTCTCTAAAACCAACGGTTGCTGAACTCCAAGAAACTCTAAAGAGCGTCCGAAACGTAGCGGATAACGCTACAGTGGTCAGTGGGGATATCAAAGTTCTTTCAGGGGCATTAAAAGATATCGCAGAAGATGTAAAAGGGATGAGCCGAAACGTAAAACATCTAATAAACTTTGTGGATAACATGACGTCATCGGCTGTGGTGGAAGCCTCTGGCCTTAAAGCCGGGGTGAAAGCAGGAGCATGGTATTTCCTAAAGAATTTTTTTAAGTAGAACAGGAATAAGATCTATTCATTTTTCACCATGAGACAAAAAGGAGGTAAACCATGGGAAATGAAGAAAGGAGTCACGGGACAGGTTCTATTATCCTGGCGTTTTTCATTGGTGGATTGGTGGGCGCTGGAGTCGCCCTCCTCTTAGCTCCTCAGTCTGGGAAAGAAACCAGACAAAAGATTAAAGAACTGGCAGATGAGGCGAAGGAAAAGGCAACCCATTATGCGGAAGAGGTAAAGAGCAAGGTAACGTCCACCGTGGAAAAAGGTAAAGAACTGGTCGAAGAAAAAAAATCCTTAATTTCAACAGCTTTGGAAGCTGGCAAGGAGGCTTACACAAAAGAGAAGGAAAAATTAGGGAAGGGTTAACACACTGGCAGGACATTAGGTTCAGCGGTTTACTAAGGAGGGACTCTTTTAGCTCCCTTTTTCCCAGTAAAGTAATTTTTTGATCCTCTCTAAAAGGATTGGCCGTATATCCCGATTTTTAACCGGAGTGACCTCTTGCCACTCTCTCCAATCTCCCAAGAGATCATAATAGAGATTGGTGCAGGCCCTTTGGTAAAAAACGTGAGCGTTGGGATTTACTTTTTGAACGCAAGCTCGAAGTTCTTTCAAAATGCGATCTCTCTCATCTTCATCTTCAATGTGAAACATAAGAACCTTGGTCGATTTGGTGGGTTGGCTCGAACCGAATTTCCCTTTCACATAATGATCCCCCAAAAAAGTTTCTTCATATTCTCTTAAAACTTCGAGACATTCCTCTTTATCCTTGAGGATGGCCACCACCTTCCAGCAGTGAAAAGCCTCCTTCAATTCAATCTCTTCTTTTCCATCCTTCAGTTGTTGATAAAGGTGGGTAATGCAGGGGACACACCGACTGTAAATATTTTTCTTTGTGACCCTCAGTTTCGGGTCGCTTTCAAAACTGACCCAATTATCCCTGGAATTCCTCCAGACTCGTCTATCGAGAAAAATCTTTTTCATATTGATTCACTTTCAAAATTATCATACCATAACTCAAAATAAATTTCTCTCACTTCACCCTCCCCCTTGGACGGGGGTACGGGTGCGGGGATTAGGTTTTTCCCTCCCTTCCCTCCCACCAGTGGAAGGAAGAGTTTTGGGGGAAATGATTTCTGAATGTTAGAAGGAAATCTTTATATTAAAATGTAAGAACCCAATGGAGGGAATGGAATTGAAACAAAAAACCATCGTCATGATATCCACCTTGGATACGAAGGGGTCCGAGGCGGGTTTTTTGAAAGATCTTATTCAAGAGAAGGGGTACCGAATTATCCTCATCGATACGAATACAGGCGGCCCCCCTTCCATCTCCCCTGACATTTCATCAGAAGAGATAGCAGAATCGGGAGGGGGAAATATTGAACAGATGAGAAGGATGAAGGATACAGCTCAGGTCTCCTCCATTATGATTAAAGGGGCCATCAAAAAAGTGAAAAGCCTCTTGGAGAATGGAGAACTTGACGGAATGGTTTCGTTTGGAGGAGCCAGTAACACTGCTATCGCCACAACCGTTATGAAGTCCCTCCCTTTTGGCATTCCTAAGGTGATGTTATCCAGCACAGCCGCTATGCCCGCATACGCCGGAGAATATTTCGGAACCAAAGATATTGCCATCATCCATTCCGTGGTGGACATTGCAGGGTTAAATCCATTGGTTAAAGACGTTCTGAAGAGGACAGCCGGTGCAATCTGTGGCATGGTGGAGATGAAGGAGAGTCCTTACTCCCTGATCAAGTCGCCTCAAAAGAAAAACTTGATCGCTTTAACAGAGTTCAAGTTTTCAGAAGAATGTTGCGGCTATATTAGACAGCTCTTGGAGGAGAAAGGAGTTGAGGTCATTCCTTTCCATGCTCAGGGAACGGGGGATAGGGCCATGGAAGATTTAATTGGCGAAGGACTCTTCCAAGGGGTAATGGACATGGTTCCTGCTGGAGTTGGAGAGGAACTTTTAGGAGGAAATCGAGCTGCAGGTCCAAACCGTCTTGAGACAGCCGGGAAAATGGGCATTCCCCAGGTCATCACCCCTTGTGGCTTCGATATGCTTAGTTGCGGTCCATTAGAGAGAGGGAATCGTGGAGATCCTTTGTGGGTTTCAAAGAATATAAAAGGGAGGAAACTTTTTGTTCCGGACGCCTTCCGGGTTCAGGCCCGAACGAATTCTCAAGAATTGAGAGAGATTGCAAGAGAAGTGGCAAAAAAGTTGAATCAATCAAAAGGGCCTGTGGCTGTGCTCATCCCTTTAAAGGGATGGTCCTCTCTCGACCAGGAAGGGATGCCTCTCTATGATCCAGAAGCGGATCAGGCCTTCCTCGATGAATTGAAAATTCATCTGACACCCAAGATCTCCCTCATTGAGCTCGACCTCCACCTGAATACCCTTGCGTTCGCTGAGGAAGCAGTGAATCAATTTATGAAGCTCTACCCCGATAGAAAATCTTCTACTTTCTAATGGGTAAGCTCACGCGGGGCATTAAACCCAGTGTTCGCCCCGTTTAGAGATAAATCTCTAACGGGGTTTGCTGGAAAAGGAACAGCCATCATCGGCGCTGCTCGGAGTGGGGTTTTCTAACGGGGTGAAGAAATCTTTATGAAGCAGCCGTGGCACGGGGGAGGGCCAATTCTCCTTTTAACTCATTCACCATCTTGAGGAAGGCTTGGCTGGGAGGAGAGAGAGGTTTTTCACCATGATAAATGATGTCAGTAAAAAAAACAATGTTACCCTCTTCGATGGTAATGACTTTTAAGGTCCCCTTCTCCAATTCTTCCCGGATATCCGGTTCAAACATGAAGGACACCCCTTTGTTCTGTTTCACATAGCCCACGATAAAATCCAAGCTGCTTGCCTCAATGATCACAGAGGGCCATATTCCATATTCCTGAAATTTCCTCAGGATGGCTGTTCTTGAACCTGATCCTTTCTCCCTTAAAATCACGGGCTCGCCATTGAGCTCTCTCAAGGAGATGCTTTTTCTCTGCGAGAACCTGTGTTCAGGTGAAACGACCAGCGCGAATTCAACCGTCGAGAAGAAAATCGATTTGATTTTTCGATCGAGGTTCAACTGTGAGATAAAGGCAAGTTCATTTTTCATATCCAGAACACTCTTTGCCATATCCTCCGAATTCCCTTCATCCAAAATCACTTTGATACGCGGGAACCTCTTTTGGAACTCGGAGAGTAAAGAAGGCATGATGTAGCGTGCATAATTTTTAGTCGTTCCAATCTGAAGCGTCCCTCTCATCAACCTCTTGAAGTCTCTCATCTTCTCATTGGCATCCGATACCAGATCAAAAATTTTTTCAGCATATTGATACAGGAGTTCTCCCGCTTCGGTCAATTGCATTCTCTTTCGTACTTGTTGAATGAGTTTCAAATTTAATGATTTTTCTAAAGATTTGACCTGAATCGTCACAGCCGGTTGGGTCACATTTAATTCTTCCGCTGCCCGGGTATAATTCTTCCTCTTCGCAACCAAATAAAAGACTTCTAATTGTTTTAGATTCAAGATATTCCCCTAAATCAATAATGAAGCTCAATGTGATAAAAAATTAAAAGTTTAATACATTGTAACAATTTGAAATAATTCTATTATTATAATTTCCATTAAAATTTTTTATGTAATTATAAAAATAATTATATTGACTTGTCAATAAATAAAATTATAGCTTTTAGACATATTATCCTTTTAATTATGAAAAACCATCTTTAAGAAAGGAGAAAAAATATGCCCCAATATGATGGTGTGATCATAGGTGGTGGACCAAATGGACTCACCTTAGCATGTTACTTAGCTAAGGCGGGACTGAAAGTCATCATTTTAGAGAAGCGATATGAAATGGGAGGAGGCCTTTGCTCGGAGATGATCACTATTCCGGGCTTCATCCATAACACTCATGCCATCTACCATCCCATGGTAGATTACGCTCCAGTCTTCCCTGATCTTGAATTGGATAAGACTTATGACCTCCAGTACATTCATCCTGACCTGGTCATGGCCATGCCCTTTCAAGATGGCCGAAGCCTCTGCATCTATTCGGATATAGAAAAAACGTGGGCTTCCTTTGCCCAATTCTCAAAAAAAGACGCAGATGCCTATCGAGACACTTATAAACGGTTCAAAGGATATGTGGACGCATTTCTTGGACCTGCGACGTACGATATGGCCAAACCAGCCATTGAACAAGTGATTAAACTCCACTCCAAACCATTAGGTCAAGAGATCAGTGCACTTTCTGAAAAAAAACCCATCGATATCATCCATGGGATATTTGAAAACAACCAGGTTAGAACCCTGATGCTCTATGCGACCTGTATGTGGGGCTTGGACTATGACCTCGAAGGACTGGGTTACCTCGTACCCCTCATGGTCAATCGTGCTGCCAATTATCGACTTTGTGTAGGCGGGTCCCACCACATGGCCAATTTGATGTCTAAATTCCTTTATCGACATGGAGGAATGATCTTGGGAAGTCAGATCATCAAAAGAATCATTGTGGAAAACGGAACGGCAAAAGGTGTTGAATTAGACGACGGAACGATTTATCAAGCAACAAAATTTGTTGCCTCCAGCATCGATCCCTATCAAACCTTCCTCAAATATATTGGTGAGAAAGACCTCCCAAAAGATCTGGTCACGCGTACAAAAGACTGGAAATGGGAAAAATGGTCACTCTTTGATCTCCACCTCGCGCTCTTTAACGCACCCCAGTTTATCGCTGCCTCTACAAATCCTGATCTGAATAAAGCCTTTATTTACGTTCTTGGATTTGAGACGGAAGAGAATCTGATCGATCATTTTAAGGCCTTAAAAAATGGGGAACTGAAGCCATCCGGATTCAATTGTTGCTTTCCAACCCTTTTCGATCCCTCAGAAGCACCTCCGGGAAGACATACCGGTTTAATATCCGAACATGCACCCTATCGTTTGAAGGAAGGGGGGCCTGAAAAGTGGTATAAGATCCGTCAAGAACACGCCAAAGAACTCATTGATAAACTTAAAAAATACGCACCCAACATGGGTGAGGAGAACATCCTCTGGACCTACATTGCCTCTCCTCTCGACATTGAAAACAAATTTGCAGATATGGTCGAAGGATCGATCAAACAGGGAGGATACTACCCTCTTCAAATGGGATACTTGAGGCCGAACGAACTCTGCTCCCAATATGCTACACCGATTAAAAACCTCTATGTTTGTGGAGCCTCCACCTTCCCCGGAGGATTGGTGACCTACGGTGCAGGTTATAATGCAGCCAACCGAATCGCCCAAGACCTTGGAATCAAAAAATGGTGGAAAGAACCTGAAATCGTGACAAAAGCAAAGGCAGAAGGTTTGTTATAGGAGGTAAAAGATGAAAGTCAATTCGACAGGATTGGGCCAGACCACAATGGTTGCAGCCTTTACGCAACTTTTCAAAGATCCAGAAGGAGGGGAAACCTTAAAGTTGAAGATCGAGTCTTCAGAACCCATCCATTGGGTGATTACAGCTACCCTGGAAGGAGCGGACCTGAGGAACTTCATCAAGCTCCTCATGAAGCCCTCCATCCTCTACTACGCCATTTCATTAATGTTGAAAAAAAAGGAATAGAAAAGGAGGAAACCCATGCCGGATACAAGTTATGATGCCATTGTCATTGGCGGAGGCCATCACGGAACGATCATTGCCTGCTACTTGCAACATGCAGGTCTCAAGACATTGGTTTGTGAACGTCAACATGAATTAGGGGGAGGGGCTTGCGGTGAAGAGCTTCCTCTCCCTGGTTTTATCCAGAATACCTGTGCTCACTTCACTCGTGTCTGGACTCACCCTGTTTACACTGATTTCAATTTAAGAGAATACGGCCTTAAATATATCTTTCCAGATCAAAATGAAGGCATGGTCTATCCGGACGGAACCTGTTTTGTTGGCTATTCTGCCTGGAAGGTCATCGACCCTTTGACCGGAAAAGAGGAGCTCTCAAATGAAAATGTGAAAAAGACCTATAATGAGATTGCCCGTTTTTCCAAAACGGATGCGGAGACCTATCTCGATATCCTGGGAAAATATCAACGAAAATGGAGGGCGGCCTTTCGGGAATATCGATATAGCCCTCCCACCCCTTGGGGAGTCAAAAATGCTTTGGAAAAGCTCTGCGATGATCCTGTGGATGGCATTGATCCTGTTTATCAATTCATGACAGGCTCTCAGATCGCCAAAGACCTTTTTGAAAGCCCTGAGCTTCAATGCCTCTTTATGAGGGCCATTGAAACTTCAACAGGCTGTTTCCCCGGCGATGTGATTGGTCTCTACGTCTTTGTTCATGTCATCGCCCTCACCCTTTCTTTTGAATCCGTCTCCATCGTCATTGGAGGAACACACACCATTACCCATGCGCTCCAGAGAGCCTTTAGTGCTATGGGAGGGGAGTTTTGTGTGGAGACAGAGGTCGATAAAGTTCTGGTCGAAAACGGAAAGGCCAGGGGGGTCAGGCTTTCTAATGGAATCGAGATTGAAGCGAAACAACTGGTCGTCAGCGATTTGGGAGTTCCCCAGACCATCTTCAGATTGTTGGGAGAGAATTTTGTGACGCCAAAAGTAGCCAGACGCATTCGAAATATTCGTTACGACCGCTCTCAGATTTACTGGGGCAATATGGCCATGCATGAACTCCCGAAATATAAAGCGGTCTCCTTCAATCCGGATATCGGTAGCCAACCTCGACTCTATATGGGGGATAAAGACCCCGAATATATTTCCTGGAAATATCAAGCGGACATTTTTACCAAAGGGTTTCCTGAAAAATGGTACATGCTGGCTGCGCCAGATTCCATTTGGGATAAGACCCGGGCACCTGATGGGAAACATACCATTTTAGTTGAAGAATTCGCTCCCCCCCTCCATCTCTTTTCCGAGAGACAATGGCTTAAAATGAAGAAAGAAGTGGAGGATTTGATGCTGAAGCAATGGCAGATCTATGCCCCCAACATGACCCGTGAAAATGTCATTGAAGCTTTCATCACCACCCCCTACGATACGGTCATGCGAAACATCGACATGTTGGAAGGGGGATGGGCAGAGGGAGCGATGTTTGCTTCCCAGGCCGACCGATTCAGACCCATTCCCGACCTCTCCAATTACCGCATTCCCTTTCTGAAGAACATGTATATTTGTTCTTCCAATATGCATTCAGGAGGCGGTATTGCTCGAGGCTCGAGTTATAACTGTTTCAAGGTCATTGCCGAAGATTTCAAGTTGGAGAAAATCTGGGAGAAAAAAGGAAGAGCCTGGTAAAAAACCCAAACCCTAAACTCAAAATCCTAAACTCTAAACAAACTCAAACGTCCCTGCCTCCCGGCAGGCAAAGCACGAATAAAAATCAATAATTTATGATGTTTTGAGTTTTAGATTGTGGATTTATTTAGGATTTAGCGTTAAGTGTTTAGAGTTTAAGCAATAGCTGGGAAGGAATGTTTCACCAATAAGATTCTCAAGGAGAAAAAGATGAGACTCAAAGATAAAGTGGCAATTGTAACGGGAGCGGCCAAAGGCTTGGGAAGGGAATTCGCAATCGGAATGGCAAAAGAGGGAGCCAAGATCATGGCCGTGACTCGGAAGGACCTTGTCAATCTCGAAAAAACCGTCAAGGAGATTGAAACTTTGGGCGGGGTGGCAAAAGCTTTTCAGGCTGATGTCGCAATCGAAAAGGATGCGATCAAGATCGCCGAGGAAACCGTTAAGGCCTTTGGTAAGATTGATATCTTAGTCAACTGTGCAGCCATCTACGATGGGTTGGTTCGAAAATCCTTCACAGAGATAGACCCCAACGAATGGGATCAGGTGATGGCGGTGAACGTCAAAGGCCCCTGGCTATGCACGAGAGCTGTATTCCCTTATATGAAACAACAAGGAAAAGGAAAGGTTATCAATCTCTCTTCCGAAGTATTCTTCACAGGGTCCCATGGTTTTATCCACTATGTCTCCTCCAAGGGAGGGGTGATTGGTTTAACCCGAGCCCTTGCCATTGAATTGGGTCCATATAACATTAACATTAATGCAGTGGCACCAGGATTTACAGATACAGAAGCGAGCCGCCATCTGGCTGATGTGACGAAATATGATGTGAGTAAAACTCCTTTAAGACGATTAGAGCAACCGAACGATCTTCTGGGAGCGGTCATTTTCCTTGCATCCGATGAAAGCAATTTTATCACCGGGCAGACCCTATTGGTGGATGGCGGAAGGGCCATGCATTAACCCTGGGGAGGTCATAACGAATGCACGAGATCAATTTCATCTTAAACGGAGCTCCTCGAAGAGTCATCGTGGATCCCCAAAAAAGTTTATTGAAAGTCATTCGGGAGGACTTAAAGCTCACCGGGACCAAAGAGGGCTGCTCCGCAGGCCACTGCGGATCCTGTGCTGTCCTGGTTGGGAGTGAGGTGGTTCTTTCCTGCAGGGTTCCCGTAGTTAAAGCCCAGGGCAAAGAGATCACGACCATCGAAGGGATTGGAACCCTTAAAAATCCTCACCCTCTTCAATTAGCCTTTGCCAAAGCAGGAGCTATTCAGTGCGGTTTTTGCACACCGGGGATGATCATTCGTGCAAAATCCATTCTGGACAAAAATCTTGATCCTTCAAGAGACGAAATAAAGAAGGCCCTTCAACCCCACATCTGCCGTTGCACGGGTTATCAAAAGATCTTCGAGGCGATTGAACTGGCAGCCTCTTATCTGAGGGGAAAAACAAAATCCATTGAATTGAAATTGACCGGGAGAGGGACAATTGGCCAGCCTGTGACCCGATCCGATGCGCTTGAAAAAGCAACAGGAACAACCCTTTATGCCGCTGACCTCCCAGTAGACGGATGTGCTTACATCAAGGTTCTAAGGAGTCCCCATCACCATGCTAAAATCATCCAAATTGAGAAGGCGGAAGCGGAAGCAATTCCTGGCGTCCTAACTGTGCTCACGGCGGAGGATGTGAAAGGAACCAATATATTAAAGATGGCTGGTGATGATCAACCCATCCTTTGCGGAAATAAAGTGCGTTTTATCGGAGACCCCGTAGCCGCTGTCGTAGCCACCTCTGAAGAAATCGCCTCGTATGCCATTGAAAAGATCGAGGTCACTTATGAACCTCTGGAGCCTGTTCTTACTCCAGAAGAGGCATTGAAGGAAGGAGCCATAAAGGTCCATGATGATCGGTCGAACCTCTTTTTCGAACAGCCCATTATCCATGGCGATGTGAAGAAAGGTTTCTCAGAGGCAGATGTTGTAGTTGAAAAAACCTACCGGACGCAAACCGTTGAACATGGATATCTCGAAAACGACGCCGGAGTGGCTTATATCCATGAAAACGGGCAATTGATCATTATGTCCGCAAGCCAGAACATCCATGCCCATCGTAAAACCATTTCAGAGGCATTAGGTCTCAGTTTGGACAAGGTACGGGTGATTCAAACCCCTACCGGAGGAGCTTTTGGAGGAAAATTAGATATCTCCGTGGGCGGAATTCTGGGCGTGGCAGCCTTAAAGCTGAAAAGACCGGTCAAATTCGTCTATACAAGGAGTGAAACCTTTGCCGCAACGCCAAAACGTCATCCTTTTTTGATGAAAGTAAAAGTGGGGGCTAAAAAAGACGGGACTTTGATGGCATTGGATTTTGACCTCACAGCAGATGGAGGAGCCTATAAATCATTCAGCAATAGCGTGACGCAACGAGGCTTGATCCATTCCCAGGGACCTTATCGCTTTCCACACGCCAAGGTATATGGAAAAGCTGTTTATACCAATACCGCCTTCAAAGGAGCCATGAGGGGTTTTGGCGTTCCACAGGTCGCTTTTGCAATTGAATCGATCCTTGATGAGCTGGCCCTGGAATTAAAAATGAATCCCTTAGCCCTGAGGATAAAAAACGGCTTTGTGAAGGGAGATACGACCATCTGTGGCCAAGTACTTGATCACGCCATCGGATTCCAAGAATGTATGGAGACGCTAAAACCTCTTTACGAAAAAGCGCTTAGAGAAGCAAAAGCAAATACCACCCAAGAAATCAAACGAGGCGTTGGTTTAGGAGGGGTTTGGTTTGGCCCGGGACGGAGTGCTCCAGATCAGTCCGAGGCATGGGCGGAACTACTGCCTGACGATACGTTACAGGTTTGGATCGGAGCTGCAGACATGGGTCAAGGTGCAGAAACGACGTTTTGGCAGATCGCCTCAGAAACGATGGGATTCCCTTTGGAAAAGGTAAAAGTCTTTACCACCGATACCGAGATCACACCGGATGGAAACTTCTCCGCTGGAAGCCGTCAGACTTATGTCTCGGGAAGAGCTGTACAGATGGCAGTGGAAGAGTTGAAAAAGGCCATGGATGAAAACGGAGTAAAAACATATAACGAGATGAAGGCAAAGGGCTTACCCACTCTTTACAAAGTGGTCAACAAGCCCGTGACTTCAAGACCTGATCCCAAGACCGGTCAAGGAGTCCCTTGGGAAACTTATTCCTTTGGAATCCAGATGGCAGAAGTGGCCGTCGAGATAAAAACCGGCAAAGTCGATGTCCTCAAAATCACCTCTGTCCATGACTTGGGGACAGTGATCAATATCCAAAATATGGAGGGCCAACTTCACGGGGGTATTTACATGGGGCTCGGGTATGCCCTCATGGAGGAATTCATATATACAAAGACCGATAGTTTTGCTAAGTTCAGGGTTCCAAGAGCCAAAGACATGCCTGATATGGAAGTCATTACTCTGAATATTCCGAGACAGAAGGGACCTTTTGGCGCCTCAGGTATGGCGGAGTATGCGGATGTACCCACTGCACCCGCCATTGCAAACGCCATCTTTCATGCCTGCGGTGCGCGGATACGAGATTTACCCATTACCCCTGACAAGGTGAAAAAATTTCTTTAGACCCTCGAAAGAAGTTAACCATTTAAGGAGGAATTTTTTGAAACCAAAATCAGAATGCGCCTCTTGTCTTTTGAGTTGGGTGTGTGAGAGATCGGGAGTTCTCTCCAAGGAAGAGGAACGCTTACCATTAACAAAAACCCTTCTGGAAATTCTTTCAAGAGAATTTCATTCAGAAATCAACGTGGGTTCATTAAGCAATAAGCTCACCAATGCCATCCCTCAATTTATCTCTCAATCCTCTGAGTTTTATCAACCGCTTAAGCGTAAAAACAATCAACTCGCCAAGAACCTGCTGGGAGCAGCAGAAAATTATATTAAAAAGGGGAGAACCGCCCAGCAAAAATTTGAGAGGGCATGCCATCTTGCCTCAACAAGCAATGTGGCTCCCATGAACATCCCGTCTGATGCCTTTGCCTTTCAAGAGGTGAAAAGGCTTTTAAGAGGAAGAACGTTCTTCCCCGCCATGATCGGCCCTCTCTTCCAGGAGGCACGGAAGGCTTCTAAGGTTCTGTATATCACAGACAATGCTGGCGAGATCGGTTTTGACTCTCTCTTGATGGCTCACTTGAAAGAGATGGGTTTAAAGATCAACCTCATTGTCAAAGAAGGCCCTTTTTTTGAGGATGCGACCATGGAAGACGCTCTTTTCTTCCATGCCGATCAGTGGGTCGACGAGATCTTCACCCTGAATGGATTCTTTGTGCCGAAAGAAATACCTCCTGCCATCAGAGACCTCTTTAACAAAAGCAATCTTATCATCTCGAAAGGAACCGGGAATTACGAAGCCTTGAAGGGGGAGGTGGAGGGGAAGGCGACCATCTATATGCTAAAAATAAAATGCAAACCGATCGCGGCAGAGATCGGAGCCAAAATCGGAAGTTTTGTCGTAAAGCTCGAAAAATGACTTGATTTATTTAAATTTCGTCGGTATAGTTCGATGTATCTAACCTACAACCATACATTCATCTGACTCCGTTAAGGTCAATCGATTGCTGAAAATCCTGAGGCATTGGAAAGGGGGTGATCTTAAGACCGAAGTGTTTGTTTTCACTTAAACGGGTGGGGATTTTCTATGCATAGGCTTTTTATAACATTTCAGAAGGAGGTGGGGATATGAAATTTTATGACGTCGTACCCGGACTTGATTTTATGGAAGAATATGATTTAGAGCAGTCACCAGCGTGGTTTCTTGATGCCACGCACTCCGTTCCCCCTTGGACACCTATGTTCGGGTGGTTTTGGATCAATTTCTGTCGACATGGAATGCAGTATGGCGCTGAAACCCTCTCCCTTCCCACAGTGAAAGGATGGGATTGGCGTTTTAAAGATGGAGGGGGGTATCTCACCCTTCTGATGGTCGATTCCGATAAAGAGAAGGCGGAAAGGGAGAAGAAGTTCAGAGAAGCCATTCGGCCCTTTGTGGAGAATTATGAGGGCCTTTGGGGAGGTTACGTTAAGGAGATTTTAAAAAGATATGAAAATCTGAAAACTCTTGACGTCAGTACTGCTTCGAACATCAAGCTTCTCGAAAATTTCGAGGAGACGATTGATACCTGCCGAAGGATGTGGGAAATCCATATGCATATGATGTATGGGACTTATACCCCTTATGTCCTCTTTGAGCAACTCTGCACCCAATTGCTCCATATCGACGATACCCATCCCACTTTCCATAAGTTAGTGGCCGGCTTTGATAACGAAAGTTTTCGGGTGGACCGCAGACTCTGGGAGTTCTCTAAGAAAGCAAAAGAGATGGGGCTCGATGGTCTCTTCATGCAGACACCTTCGAAGCAGATGAAGGCTAAATTGGGGGAAAGCGATAAAGGGAAGACTTTTTTGAAAGAGTTTGACGAATTCCTTGAAAAAGAAGCAGGCTGGCGGATGGAACGAATGGCTGAGATTAATGTTCCCACCTGGCAAGAGGACCCAACACCCGGCTTCGAAACGGTAAAAATGTATCTAAAAAAAGGCGGAGAATTCGACTTAGACCAAGACCGTAAAAAGATCGAAAAGGAAAGGAAAGATGCGGAAAAAGAGGTTTTGGGAAAGATCGCCCCTGAGCAGAAGAGTTGGTTTTCCATGCTCATGAAAGTGGCTCAGAATTGTAGTCGTTTCAGTGAGGAACACAACCATTATCTCGATCTCTACACCCATGCCTTGATGAGACGGTCCTGCATGGCACTGGGAAATCGATTTGCTAAATCCGGTTCGATTAATCAACCAGAAGATATCTTCTTCCTCATGCCCGATGAGGTAAGAAAAGCTGGAATTAACCCTGATAAACTCAATCTTAAACCTATCGTCCAACGCCGACGGAAAGAATGGGAGGAATGGAATCAGAATGGAAATCCCCCTGCCATCTTTAAAGAGGGATTTACTTTGGAGCAGGCGATCGGAGGATTAGTCCAATCCCTGGATCCCATCGCCCTCAAAGTCGTGGTAGGAAGCATGCCCGTGCCGAAGCCTGAACTCAAGGCTGACCTCATGGGGACGTGCGGTTCTTCAGGGGTGGCAGAAGGGATTGCTCGAGTAGTCCTCAGGGATGAAGACTTACCGACCATCCAGAAAGGAGATATCCTCGTTGCGATGAGCACCTCTCCAGCCTGGACGCCTGTCTTTAGTATGATTAATGGAGTCGTAGTCGATCGAGGGGCGAGTTTATCACACGCCGCCATTGTTGGAAGGGAGTATGGTATCCCTGTGGTGATGAATGTTTTCACCGGCACCCAGGTGATTAAGTCCGGTCAGAGAATCCGGGTTGACGGAAACTTGGGAGCCGTTTTCATCCTGGACAAATGATATGCCTTCAAAAAAAGGAACGAAGAATGTCATCTGGTTCAAAAACTGTTCAACCAAAGACTTTTCTCAGGTGGGGGGTAAAAATGCCAATCTCGGGGAGATGCTTCGACTCGGACTTCGAGTTCCTCCGGGGTTTGCGGTCACCACGAAAGCCTTTAACACGTTTATTGATCGGGGGAGGGTTCGAAACGAAATCGTGAGAACCCTCTCGCAAATCCCGCCAGAGAATATCCATGCCCTTGAGGAAGCGGGACGTCAGATTCGAGAACGAATTGAATCTACTCCAATTCCTAAAAACATTGTAAAAGAGATCAAAGAAGCTTATCAAAAATTAGGTGATCTCTGCGGCAACCCAGACATCCCTGTGGCTGTCCGATCCAGTGCAACCTCTGAAGATACAAAGATGGCAAGCTTCGCCGGCTTGCATGATTCTTATCTCTGGGTCAGAGGAGAAGGGGAAGTGGTCCAGTATGTATTGAAATGCTGGGCAAGCCTTTTTACCGATCGTGTCATCGCTTACCGAAACCAGATTGGGTGGCCTCACGACAAAGTAACCATCAGCGTTGGAGTGCAGAAGATGGTCAATGCGAAATGCGCTGGGGTGATGTTTACGATTGATCCGATCATGGGAGATGCGAATAAGATTGTCGTGGAAGGCAATTGGGGATTAGGGGAAAGTGTTGTGAAAGGGGAGGTTTCCCCAGATCACTTCCTGGTGGATAAACAAACGTCCGAGATTTTGGAGAAGAATTGTGCTCAGAAACTGGTCTGTTATCAATTGGAGGGGAATAAGGTGGTTTGCAGGCCACCCTCCCCTGAAAAACAGAATCAGCTTTGCCTAAAGGACGAAGAGCTGGTTGAAATCGTCCGTTTGGGAAAAATTTCAGAAACCCACTATCAATCGGCCCAGGATCTGGAGTGGGCCATCGATGTTGACCTCCCCTTCCCTGAGAATGTTTTTCTTGTCCAGACCCGGCCTGTGACGAGTGCGGGGAAACCAAAACAGAGCAATACAGATATCATTATCGATATGATGTCCTCCCTTTTCAGAAGATAATGATTCATAAATGAGTTTATGTGTTCAGGCAACGAAGCCTACTTTGGGACAATGAATGATGGAAATCGTTCATCGTTTAACGTTCATTGTCACTTATGAAACGGGCCTCTTTACCTTTTGATATCAATCCTTTTACACGATGATGTGGAGGTAACTTATGTATGTCCGAATGACCTTTTTTAAATTGAAAGAAGGAAAAATGCAAGAACTACGAGAGCTTTACAATAAGGAGGTCGTCTCAGCTCACAAAGGCCATAAGGGAATTCGTTTTGTTCATCTCCTTGAGTCTTTAGATAAGAAAGATGAAGGAATCTCGATCACCGCCTGGGATACCAAAGCGGATGTCGAAGCCTATGAGAAGAGCGGAGACTATGAAAAACTGGTTGCCAAATTCAAGCATATGTATACTGAGGAACCCTTGCTTAAATCCTATGAGGTAACTGCCAGTTCCGAACCGATACTCCTTCGCATTTTTTAATCCACAGGGGGGATGAGATGATTTTCTTATTTAATCAACACTGGGACATAATTCCTGAAAAAGAAGAGGAATACACAAAATTTGCCATCAATCATTACATTCCTACCATGAAAAAGATCGGTATCACTCCGGTTGGAGGTTTTTACGTGGTGGTGGGAGAAGGTCCCAGGGTGATCTCGGTGGGAACAGTGGACTCGCTACAAAAACTTCAAAAGGCGATGGAAACAGAGGAATATGAGGAGGTCACAGCTCAGGTCCAAGGTTATGTCACCAACTATTGCAGTAGAATTCTTAAACCCACCGGCAGAGTAAAAATGGATCAGTATACGATTCAATTAAGGGTATGGAAATTTAACCAATACTTTAATATCATTCCTGGAAAAGAAAAGGAATACTCAGATTTTGTTAAAGAGGATCATCTCCCAACGATGGAAAAATTAGGCATAAAGATGACAGGAGGATGGCATGTAGTGGTTGGACCCAGTCCCTATATCGTTGCGGAAGGAACTGCGACAAGTATTGTCGCTATTGCCAAAGCCCTTGAGAGCGATGAATACAAGCGAATTACAAAGATATTAACATCGAAATATGTGACGGATTATAGCAGTCGTATCCTCGCTCCAACTGGTCGCATTGAGCTACCTTATCTGTTGGGAAAAATGATGAAGGGGTTTTAAAAAGTTAGATTTAAGAATTAAGGGAACCTCTAATAATTCCTAATTCGTCACTCCCGCGAAAGCGGGAGTCCAGTAATTTCAAAAGCTTATGGATTCCTGCTTCCGCAGGAATGACATTTTTAGAGGTTGCCTTAAGAGTTTAGAGTTAAGAGTTCTCAAATCGTGAATATAAAACCGACCTATAAAAAAATTTACGAACTTGCAAAACCTTTTCTGCGAACCAGAAAGAATCTCATTCACACACGGATTGCCCTCCGATATGCCTTAAAACTTTTAAAATCTGAAAAGGGGGAGGAAGACGTGGTCATCCCTGCCATTATTCTTCATGATGTAGGCTGGAAAGCCATCCCCAAGCATCTTCACCTCACTGCATTTGGACCCAACCCATCTAATCCTAAGTTGGCAAGGGTACATGAACGGGAGGGAGCCAAAATGGCCCGAATCCTCCTCAACGACCTGCATTACCTTCCTATCAAAATAAATGAGATCTCCCACATCATTGGAGGCCATGATTCGAGAAAGCGAGCCATCTCGCTAAGTGACCGAATTGTTAAGGATGCGGATAAACTTTGGCGATATTCCCGAACAGGTGTAAAAGTGGAGACAGAGCGATTTAATGTGCCACGGTCAATTTATCTTAACTTCTTAGAAAAGATAATAAAAGAATGGTTTCTGACTAAGACGGGAAGAGAGATTGCCAAAAGTGAGATGGCATCGAGAAGAAAGGAAAAAGAATCGGGTAAGCTGGGGGCGAAGAAAAAACGCCACCTCAAAATTCATCGCATCGTATAAGGTGCAGGAAGAATGGCAAGTGGAGGGAAATATCCCCTCCTTACGCCTTCAGCAAATTTTCTAAATATTTGCAAGCCGACAGCCCAAATTTGGAATCATTGATGGACAGGTCAACACTCATCACGAATTCTTCGTTGATGAACTTCTCGATCCCTTTCTTGAACGTTTGGATGAGTTCCGGGTCATAGAATTCCCTCCCCGGTTCTCCAGGATAAGACCAACCTCGAAGAGGGATTAAAAAAATTGATTTTTGAGGATGTGTCTCTTTTAGAATATTTCCAATCCACTTTACAGCCTTGATGATTTCCTCTTTGCTCGCTTTAATCCCCCATCTGAAATCGTGGTGATATCTTTTCCTTTTCCTAAAGAGAGGAAGGGAGGGATGATCGTTAGGAAACGCAATGGTATCCAACCCTCCAGGGGAAATGACGGCTGGTAGATCCTTTGAAAGATAAGCATAAAGCCTATTTTTGTTGATCTTCCCATATGCCCCTCCAACAATATGATCCATCACGTCATGGAGAGTGAGATCCAAGATCCCCTTAAAAAAACCCATCTGGATCAGTTCTGCCATGGCCATCGTATTTTCTCCAATGGAATGGAAGGGGATAAGGTAAAAACCTTTTTTGTCCCAGAAATTTTTTACCGTTTTGAAGCATCCGTCCGTGATCCCAAAGCCAGTGATGGCAATAGCGGGTTTGTCAAGTCGGGGTTGACCTCCAAGAAAAGAGGTTAACATCCTGACAGCATTTGTGAGAATGGATTTTGTGATGGGGTTCAACATCCCAAAGTCGCAGGGAGACTGGATATAAAGGATATCCTGATAAGGCTTAAATTGTTGGATACTATTGACAATCATTGTTGAGATGATGACCTTTGGAACAAATAACGGAATACCTTCCATCAATTTAGTCGCCATGAAAAGATTGGTCCCCCCACCTACTGAAATGACCCCTGAGATAGGCTTCTTTTTTTCTAATTCTCTCAACCTCGCCTTCGCCTTCAAAATGGATTGATTGACTGCAATCTCTCTGCTGTCCATCTTTTTTTTTGTGGATAAGTCTATTGGAATAGGTTGATGGGATTGCCTCTTTATTTCTTGACAGATGAAATCGAGCTCTTCATGCTTTGTATCCCAGGTCCCAAGGACAATATAGTTGGCCATGCGGTACCCCTCTTAACAAAAGTTTTTAATTTTAGAAGTAGTCTATTATATTCTAATTACTGTTGACAAAAGGTCAAGGGATTCATAAAATCGAACCCGACTACCCCTTCCCTTCAAGTTGGAGAGGTTGATCGAAGGGGTAATGGTTAAGAGGATACCTTGTTTGAATTGAACGAAGAACAGAGGATCATTCAAAAAAGTGTACATGAGTTTGCCAAAAAGGAATTAGCACCAAAGGCTTCTTTTTGGGATAGTCGAGAGGAATTTCCCTGGGAGCTTGTAAAAAAGATGGCAGAAATAGGTCTCACAGGATTACGTCTCCCGAAAGATTACGGTGGGGTGGAGACGGACCTGATTACTACTGGAATCGCCCTGGAAGAGGTCGCTCGATATGACCACAACTGTGCCATCATCCTTTGTGGTTCCAATATCACTGGAAGAGTACTATTGTATGGATCAGAAAAATTGAAATGGAAATACCTGCCGGATATTGCCAAGGGAAGATGTATCCTCGCTTTTGCAGCCATGGAGTCAGAAGCAGGCTCAGATATCAGAGCCATTAAAACCAAAGCAAAACGTGTGAAGGACAAGTACCTCGTGAATGGCGAGAAGTCGATGATTACTTTTGCTGAAATTGCCCAGGGCTACATCGTGCTTGTTAAAACAGATGAAAAAAGGAGGGAAGGGATTAGCTGTATCCTTATCGAAGCCAACAGACAAGGAATAGACATTCAACAGCTTAAGGGTTTTGGTTGGAGAGCCACCAGATGGGGGAACATCGCTTTCAGTGATGTGAGGGTTCCAGCAGAAAATTTGATTGGAGAAAAGAACAATGCGTTATCCATGCTAACACCTACTGTGCAGGAGCAAAGAGCTCTGACTGGCCTGATTGCATTGGGAACAGCCAGGCAAGCCCTTGAAGAGGCACTGGATTATGCAAGAAATCGCAGGGTGTTCGGGAAGCCTTTAGGCAAATTTGAAGGCATACAATTCAAATTAGTAGAAGACTTCACCTCGCTCGAAGCCGCCAGGCTGACATGTTTTCAAGCTCTTCACCTCATTGAAAAAAATGCGGTGGAAGCCTCCACCTGGGCAGCCATGGCGAATTTGATTGGAGGGGAGATCGCTTATAAAGTAGTAAACGATGCCATGGATGTGTATGGAGGATTAGGATATTCAAGAGAGCTTCCTTTAGAGCGTTATTTAAGAGATATCAAAGCAGTACAAATTGCCAGTGCCACACTCAAAATGGAAATAGGCCAAGGAATCTTAGGCAAAGAATTTCTTCCTTATGCATAAGAGGATAAGACAAGGAGGTAAACCCCGTTAGAAAGTATTCGACTTTCCAATGGGGAGGTTCACATGGGGCATTAAACCACATGTGCGCTCTAAAAGGAATTGAATCTTCATCCCTGCTGTAAGCAGCGGGGTTTTCTAACGGGGTAAAAGCGGGAGAAATGAAGACATACTCAAATCAGAAAGATCTATATTGGAATCCAGCGATCGAAACGCTTCCATTGGAAAAACTGAGATCCCTTCAACTCAGAAAATTTAAGAGGATTTTAGAATGGGCCTATGAGAGATCGAAGTTTCACCGAAAACTTTATCAGGAGGCTGGTCTTGAACCGGGTGATATCAAATCTTATGAGGATGTGGTCAAAGTCCCAAAGGTGGAAAAGGCCATGATGAGAGATATCCAGAGAAAGGATCCTTTTCCTTACGGAGACGCTCTGTGTGTTCCTCTGGAGGAGGTCACCGAATTCCGGCAGACTAGCGGAACCACTGGAACACCTGTTTATCAGCCGGATACTTGGCAGGACTGGGAGTGGTGGTCAGAAGCCTGGGCTTACCTCCTCTATGCCCAAGGTTACCGAAAAATGGATAGGGTATTTCTTCCCTTTGGATACAATATCTTTGTGGCCTTCTGGGCAGGTCATTATGCAGCCGAAAAGATTGGCTGCGAAGTCATTCCGGGCGGTGTCCTCGATACAGAAGCTCGGATTCTTAAGATTCAAGAACTCAAAGCGAATGCCATGATGGCGACTCCCACTTATGTCTTGGGAATGGCGGACACCGCCAAGAAAAAACTTGGAATCGATCCAGCACGCGATCTGACCATACGAAAAATCACTTGTGCCGGCGAACCAGGCGCCAGCATTCCCTCTACCAAACAGAGAATGGAAGAGGTCTGGGGAGCAAAGGTTTATGACCATGTAGGCGCAACAGAGATTGGAGCTTGGGGCTTCGAATGCACCGCGCAACCCGGTGGTCTCCATATCAATGAAGCTCTCTTTCTTGTCCAGTTAGAGGACATCGAAACAGGAGAAATCATCGAAGAGCCAGGGCGAAAAGGGAAGATTGTCATCACGGCGCTTGATCGAATTGCCCAACCCTGTATCCGATTCGATTCGAAGGATGTGGCGGAATGGGCGAAGGACCCCTGCCCTTGTGGAAGAACATTCCGCCTTATCAAAGGAGGGGTGGTTGGAAGGGCAGATGATATTACGAAGATCAAAGGGGTGCTCATTGCTCCCTCTGCGATTGAAGAAGTGGTCCGCTCGATCAAGGGGTTGAGTAACGAATATGAAGTCATCGTGACGAAGAAAGGAGATCTGGACCAGATCACCCTCAAGATCGAAATTTTACCTGAAGAAGAGAAAAATCAGGAGGTAATCCTTACCCAATTGAAGGACCAATTACGATTGAAAACGAATCTCGGTTACAACATCGAAGTTCATCCTTATAATTCTTTGCCTCGTTATGAGGTGAAGGCGAAACGATTCAAAGATTTGAGGAAACACGACTGAACAGCAGAGCGCATAGAGCATGGCGCATGGCGTGAAAATCTGTAACTCAACCCTTTAGGGTTGATCTTAATCAAGGTTAAAGCCTTGAGTTACATTATATGGATTTGTTTCGCCTGCCTACCGCAGGCAGGGATTTCGAATTTATTAGATGAGAGGTGCACAATGACTCGAAGGGAATTAGGAAAACTTGATACTCGGATCAAGACGATTAAGAAGGCAACTCAGGAACTCAAACAACTCTCCGGTGGAATCCAGGCCATCGACCGAAATGCGGAACGAATCCTCGCCTCGTTAAAAATGCTCGAGATCAATGTCAGTGACGTCAAAGACCTGATCTGAAAAAGAAGCGGCTGAAGTGGAAGGGTTATTTTCTCCTTAGCCATCGCCTTCGTTCTTCTTCTCTTATTTCCCGCCTGAGCAGTTTGCCAACTTTAGATTTAGGCAACATGTCCCTGAATTCGATGTAGTCAGGAATCTTATATGGAGCAAGCTTTTCACGGCACCACTTAATTAGTTCGGAGGCATCAACTCCCCGTGTGTTTTCCTTGAGCACCACGATCGCTTTAATGAGTTCTCCTACGGCGGGATCTGGAACCCCGATGACACAAGCCTCTTTGACCACTTTAAAGCTTTGCAGAATTGCTTCAATCTCTGAGCATGAAACTCTGTACCCTTTATATTTTATAATGTCCGCACTTCGATCGACATAAAACAAGTTCCCGTTCTCATCAGCTTGAACATAATCGTTCGTTAAATTCCATGTTTTCCCGTCTCTTTCTACAAAACACTCTGCAGTCTCTTCAGGTTTATTCCAATAACACCTCTGGATTCCATATTCAGATGTGACCAATAGCTCCCCCACTTTATTGGCGGGCAACTCTTCCAATGTATCTGAGTCGACGATCTTAATTTGCTTCGATGGTATTGGAAGCCCTATGCTTCCGATCACTGGAAATTTATCTAAAGGGCTTAGGGCGATACTGCCCATTTCTGTGGTACCATAGATTTGATATAAAGGAATATTGAATTTTTCATACCATCGTTTAAAAACGTCGGAAGGGAGAACGTCTCCCCCACACCAACAATATTTTAGTGAGCTGAGATTATACGAATTTATTCTTTCATTTCCCAAGATCATACGGTAGAGTGCAGGTACTCCCACAAAGGTAGTCACCTTATACATTTGTATCGCGTCTAAGATGGCGTCTACTTGAGGAATAGGCATCAACACGACGCTAATCCCTTTCCCTAATCCCAAACCCAGTACGGCCTCTTGTCCCATCATGTGAAAAAGAGAGGTGGCAACGAGGAGGACATCATTCCCCGCTTCTGGAATATGGTTCTTTGTCAAATCTCCTAAATCCTTTAATGAACATAACATTTTAGCTTGAGAACTTGGTACCCCTCTTGGAGATCCTGTCGTTCCACCCGTATAAAGAATGGAGGCAAGTTGTTCCTCTGGGTTAATGGTCACTTCGGGTGGTTGGTTCGGAAATCTTCTTATGATATCGCTAAAAAAATATACCTGATTAGTCTTCTGGACTACCCCTTTGGGTACCTTATCCAGTGCTTCCCCTATTATTCGCTTCCACCAAGGAAGTAAATCCACAAGGTTCGTAACGATGATCCTTTTAAATTTATTTTTTTCGAATACTTCTGTTACGTAGTGGAAATTTGTGTCTTGGCAAATGATTGTTTCGGCCCCAGAATCATTAATCATGTACTCCAGTTCAAAAGGGGTATAAATGGGGGAAACGGGAACTGGGATTGCACCGATCTCTTGAATTCCAAAATAAGCAATAAGAAACTGAGGACAATTGGCAATATAAATCATGACTTTATCATTAACCCTTACACCCAAATCAGATAAAGCCCCCGCAAATCTCCGCACCAAATCTCTCAGTTTAGAGTAGGAGAATTTTTCACCTAAATAGATGATCGCCGGTTTATGAGGATATTTCTCACAAATATTTTCAATCACGCCAAATATGCTTCTATTCTCTTGTATGGTTATGGTCATAAAACACCAATCACCCCATCTCAAATCAAGCTCCAAGGTAAGCGGCCTTGACGTGAGGATTATCCGTGAGCTCTTTCGCTGTTCCAGCTAAAACAATGGTCCCCTTTTCCATCACGTACCCATGATCTACGATTGGGAGAATAGGTTGAGCGTATTGCTCAGTGATCAATATCGTAATTCCAGTTCTCTCATTGATCTCTTTAATCGCTTGAACCAATCTCGATTGGATAGCAGGGCTCAGTCCCATGAGAGGCTCGTCCAGGAGCAATAGCTTCGGCTGAGCCATTAATGCCCTGCCAATGGCGAGCATTTGCTGTTCCCCGCCACTCAAGAAACCACCCTCCCTATTTTTTAAATCTTTCAAGGCTGGGAAAAGACTAAAAACATATTCAAGGGTCTTTTTCGCTTCTTGGCGTGTTGCCAAATAACCCCCTATTTTCAGGTTTTCAAGAGTACTACTTTCAGGAAAAATTCGGCGTCTTTCCGGACAAAGGACAATTCCTTTTCTTGTTCTTTCATTCGGTTTAATGTGGGTGGTGTCCTCACCCTTGAATTGGATCTCACCGAGGATGGTTATTCTTTCCCCTCCTCTCATGACCTCTGTTTTTTTCATATCGAGGATGATTCCTGAAATCGTGTACATCAAGGTTGACTTGCCTGCGCCGTTAGGTCCAAAAACTCCGGTGATTTGGCCTTCTTGGCATGTGAAGGTCACATTATTAAGGGCTAAAGCGTTTTCATAAAAAACCATGAGATTTTTGATTTCCAGCATAGTCCTACGTTACCCCCAGGTAGGCTTGCTTGACGATGTCGCTCTTCATGATGTTGTCCGGGACATCCTCTGCAATCTTTTCTCCGAAATTCATGACCATGACTCTATTGGCTAATTGGAAAAGTTCTCTGACCCGATGCTCCACCATCATGATGGTGATCCCATTCATCTGAAGTCTCTCTACCATCGGAATCATCGCTGCAATTTCGCTGACGCTCAACCCCGAGAAGAGTTCGTCCATGATAATGACGTGGGGTTTCAGAGCCAGGCATCTCGCTAACTCGAGACGTTTGAGATAGCCTTCAGAAAAAGCAGAGGCGAGTTTATAAGGAACATGGGCGTCCCGCTCAAAACCGATTTCCTCTAAGATGTCCAAGGCAACGGTATCTCGATCTCCCAGCTTCCCTCCAATGGTGCGCATAATCCTTGAAGAATATAATGGGACCACTAAATTTTTAATGGCAGATAAGGAGTGATACGGTCTTGGTATCTGAAAGGTGCGGACAATCCCGAGACCGGCAATTTTATCGGGTGCTAATCCTGTCAATTTCTTTTCCCCTGCAAATACCGTCCCCGAGTCTGCCTTCACAAAACCAGTGATGAGGTTGACCAAGGTGGTTTTCCCTGACCCATTGGGGCCAATGATCCCGAGAATATCGCCTTTGAAGACGTTAAAGCTCACATTGTCGACGGCTTTCACTCCACCAAATGATTTATTCACGCCTTTTACCTGGAGAACAAAATCTTCCTTCATACTTCTGTCCACCGCTCAAACTGATGATATTTTCTCTGCAAAAAAGGAAGCAACCCCTCTGTCTTGTATATGACAAGACCTGCTAAAATAAGGCTGTAAAAGACCACCCGGAGTGGCCCAAAGGCTCGAAGCATTTCTGATAATGGAGCCAAGATGAAAGCTCCTATAATGGGACCCACCAACGTGCCCCCCCCTCCCACTACGGTAGCAGCAATGGGGAATATGGAAAAATCTAAAGCGAATAAGGATAACCCCACCCAACCGTAGAGGTGAGCAAGACAGGCTCCAGCAAAGCAGCCTATCGCTGAGGCGATATATACCGCTTTCGTTTTATACCAGGCGATATTGATATTTGAAGCCCTGACGGCTTGATCATTATCTTTGATTGCGCGCAGTACTATCCCAAAGTCTTCATTCACTAATCTTCTCAGACCGAAAGTTAGGAGGAGGGTAATGGGTATGATGGAGTAAAGCTCAACCCATATATTGGGGAAAGTAGCAAGTCCAGGCAAACCATCCGTTCCACCGAAAATATTAAGAGCCTGAATCACCCTATGAAATAGTATAGGGTACATCAGGCTTACGATGGCAAAGTAAATGCCTCGTATTGGCAAGCAGGGAATTAAAAAAAGAGTACAGATAGCTCCCCCAGCGATTGTGGCAATAGGAATGGTGATGGCCATGGGTAACCCAAATGCCGAATTGAGAAGACCGGATATATATCCACCCACTCCAGTGAAAAAAGCACCCCCTAAACAGACGATCCCGACAAAATGAGCCAGAAAATCAAAGCTTAAAGCCAACAAAGCAAAAATACAGGCAATGGTCATAATTCGTTGCCATGTCGTGGAAGGTACGATCAAAGGAAGGGTCAACATGACTAGTATAAACGAGAGCGTTGGAAGGAGGACATAGGCAATTCCTCGCCATGAAGAAATTGCGTAGATGCCTTCGGTTCGTACTTTGATTCCACGGTCTAACCGTTCTTTACGTTTATCCATTGGGTTTGACTTTTTCTCCTAAAATCGATGACTCTACACAAAACTTGCTTCGCAACCTTAGCCTAAAACCATTTTTAAACTCTCTCCTCAAGTTCCTTCTGTCTTCCAAGAAGCCCTGAAGGCTTGAGGATCAAGGTTAGAATAATGAATAGTAACACCACCACCATTTGCCACTGGGGCCCAATCAGCGCGGCCGTTAGTATTTCGGTAAACCCTAAGAGGAAAGCACCAGCAAAAACGCCTGCCCAACTTCCCAGCCCTCCGATGATACACACCGCGATAGCATTGGTTAGAACCATATATCCTGTTTCAACGGTGATATTACCCAGAGGGAGGATGACAACAGCCGCGATACCAGCTAATGCAGAGCCCATGGCTAATGAAATCACCGCAGTCCGGTCCGGCTCGATGCCCGACATTATACTGGCATGCTTATCCTGAGCGATTGCCCTCAGAGATAAACCTACCTTCGTATGATGGGTAAATAGCCATAGAAATAGCATCATCCCCAATCCCACACCAATAATGATGAGCCGCTGCCAGTCAATGAAGACCCCAGCGATATTGACCGAGCCCTTGACAAAAGGAGGGAGCATATAAGCCTCGCTTATAAACCCCCTCCATCGGAATAACTCCATGATCGCGATGCCGATGGCCAGGGAGGCAATGATCTCCGATGCCGGCATCCCCTTTACCCGGATAAGGAGCAAACGGTAGATGGCAGCGCCAATTGCTGACACAATGATGATGGAAAGGAGGATCGAGCCGATATAGTTGATCCCCAGCCGGTTTAAGAAGAGCCAGGTGGCAAATCCTACCAAGATATACAACGCCCCATGAGCAAAATTCGCCAATCGACTGACCCCATAGACCAAAGCAAAGCCACTGGCGATTAAAGCCAAGATAACACTGTTGACGAGCCCGAAAATAAAGATATTCATCTCGCCTCACTTCATCCAGGGGGGTAACTCTAAAGCTCTCGTAGCAATTTTATCTGGATAGACAATTACTCTCTTGCCATCGACCCATTGGGCCCACATGCTCACGGCTGTCTCTTTGGGATCACCATTTTCAATAATTTGATGACTCTTGGGGTCAAATTTCACTTTCCCGTAAGTTCCCATCATGTCCATTTTTTCCAAGGCTGGGATGATGGCCTCAGGTTCAAGGCTCTTCGCTCGTTCAATGGCGTCCTTTAGAATATAGACCACTGTATAACTGGTCGATGTCCATTCTGATCTGGGTTCTATTCCATACTTTTTCTTGTGGCCTGAAACAAAGGCCTCGCTCATGGGAATGGCCTTGGTCGCGACCGAACCTGCCTTCGCGTAAAGGACCACTGAGTAAGCAACCTTACCGTCGGTGGCCTTCCAAGTTCCTTCATCCTGAAGGGCATGAATATAACCAATGGGGAGGGCTGGGACTTTCATATCATACCACTGTTTCATCAAAATAGAGACCTCAGGCATATCAAACCACGGTATTAAAACCTGGACCTTTGCTTCTTTCGCTTTGGACAGGCCAACAGAGAAGTCGGTGGTTCCGGTTGGATAGATCTCATAACCAATGATTTTCCATCCTTTCTTTTCGAGTCCTTCTTTCAGGGAATTGCCCGCCGCTCGAGCATGGGCGACATCCTGCACCATGATATAAGCTTTATCAAATCCTTTTTTGGCTTTAAAGGACTCAAAGGTTCCCAAGGTCCCCTCGATCATGGGGATAACACTCCCAGTGGTTCGAAAGCAAAACTTATATTTATCGTAATTTTCAGCAACCCGTTTATGGTAGGCAGGGCTTAAAACCCCAGCAGACAATATCGATACGGTCTTATGTTTAGACAATACATCCATCGCTGCCAGAGCCCCTTCTGAACGGATCGGCCCCCCCACAATAAAATTTGCCTTTTTTTCTATAATAAGTCTCTCTACTGCCAGAAGAGCCTCAGCCACCGGGACACCCGGCTCAAGGTCGCGGGTGTCGCTAATTTCGAGTTTAAAAGGACGTTTGGTCCCGGCAACATTCACACCGCCCGCAGCATTAATTTCTTCCACCGCCAATGTGATTCCTCGTTCTGCGTCAACGCCATCTGGGTATCCACGTGAAATAGGGACACCGAGAACAATGGGTTGAGCGAAAGATACTTTCGGATTTAAAAAAAATAGAAAGGTTAAAATAATTAACATCAGGAGCAACCTTGTGCCAATATGACTGACCAAAGATTTATTCTGCATAGCGACCTCCTTCTTGTAAGATTTTGTCTCATTATACGAATGTCCGAACCTTTGTCAATCTCCTAAAGCTTTGTTCCATCCAATTGGTTTAACCACCTCCATTCGTTTAAACCTTAAGACTCCCGGATCACCCGTTTGGCTTTACCCTCAAACCGGGGAAGTTCCCCGATCTTTACCACTTCTACATCCGGGGTGACCCCGATTCGAAATTTGAAAATCTCTTTGAATGCCTTGACCGCTCGATCCATCTCCTCTTTTGAAAGGGATGGAGAAGAGGGTTCAACGCGAATCTTAAGATGTTTTCCTGATCCCATTTTAGGTGCGAAGATTTGATATTCATTTGAAAACTCCTTCGTTTCGCGAACAAAATTTTCAATGGCTGAAGGAAAGATATTGACACCTCCGAATTGAAACATATCGTCTGACCGTCCAATAATCCCACCCACCAATCGAAGGAAGGTTCTTCCACAATCGCATTTCTTGACATCGAATTTAACGACATCGCCCATCCGCCATCGGATCAGAGGCATGGATTCACAGCAAAGGTTCGTAAGGACCAACTCCCCTTCTTCACCTGGGTTCAGATTTTTACCCGTTTGCGGATTGATCACTTCAGCGATAAACATACTTTCAATCACATGCGTCCCTTTCTGAGCTACACATTCAAAACCGAAGTTGGAAATTTCCGTGGACCCGATGTCATCATAATTTTTTGCACCCCAAGTGCTTTCAATCAATTTTTTTGTCGAAGGGACCTGGGCCCCTGGTTCTCCGGCTGTAATGACAACCCGAACAGTGGTTTTGGATAGATCCACCCCCATTTTCTTAGCCGTCTCCCCGAGGAAAAGAATGTAAGTGGGTGTTCCACAAACGACAGTAGGTTTCCATTCAATGATATTTTTGATGCGATCCTCAGAACTCTGTCCACCACCCGGGATGACGAGAACCCCTCCTTGCTCAAACGATGAATGGATTCCCCACCAGGCTAAATAAAGCCCATAATTAAAGGGGATGAAAATCGAATCCGCCTTGGTAATTCCATACCCATACATGAAATACATGAACTGGTCGTAGTAAACTTCCAACCAGTCCCTCTTACTCAATAAAGACCGCACAGGGACTCCCGTGGTTCCAGTGGTTTGAAAGACCCTTACTCCTTGATCTGGTGTGATGCAGTGAAAGTCCCCAAAAGGAGGAAATTCTTCCTGGCTCTGCCTCAACTCATCTTTAACCGTGAAAGGGATTCTACTGACATCGTCTAAGGTCTTAATATGTTCAGGCCTCACGCCAGCTTCATCGAACTTCCTCCGGTAGAAAGGCGCCCGCTCATAAACATAGGCCATCTGCTTTCTCAATAGCTGAAGTTGGTGCTCCAAGAGTTTCTCTCTGGGCATCGTCTCCAATTCCGGTTTCCACATAATTACTTTTTCCATTTTCGTTCCCCTCAATTTTACGATAGCAGGATGAAAGCAAATTTCAATTCAGATCAAACTCATTAATTTAAAATTGTTAATCTTTAGATTATTTACCCTCCTGATAATACAATGAGTGTTACTTCGACCTTGTCTCCTTCTTTTAATACTGTGTCAATTCCATGGGAAGTATCTTCCTGTTCAACTCCATTTAGGTAAACTTTAAACTCACCATGGATTCGATTACTTACTGGGTTGATTATCGAAAATTCTGTTCTGTTTGATAACTCTAACAATATCTTTCTCAATGTGGGATTTTCTATTTCAAGTTCTGGCTGGCCAAAAAAATTGGTCTTTACTTTCACTACCATAATTTGATTTCCAATCTCTCATTTTCTGCAAATCGGACAATCGCTGTCTTTATTCAAATAGGACAATAGAAATTCTCCTATTTTGCCATCGAACAGCAACAGCTTTCCAACTAAAGGGGTGCCAATTTCTGCCAATAATTTGATAGCCTCCATACCCAATACCGTTTGGTCGAGTTTTATAAAACCGATTACTTCTTACCTTCCCTTACCTTCAATGCATTGAGTAATTTTTCTGGAGTAATGGGCACCCGATGGACTCTCACGCCCACGGCATCATAGATAGCGTTTGCAATGGCTGGGATCACAGCAGCTCGAGCACATTCCCCTGCTTCCTTGCCCCCAAAGGGGCCTTTGGGTTCATAATCACAACCATTCAGTATCACAATCTCTGGAACATCGAAGGCCCTTGGGATTTCGTAATCCACCAGATTCGGATTAATCACCCGTCCTCCTTCATCGATCACCTCTTCGAGCAGGGCATCCCCCATTCCCATTACGGCCTGGCTCACCATCTGGCCATAGATGGAGGCCGGGTTGATTTCATAACCGCAGTCATCAGCAATACAGATCTTGAGAACTTTAGTCCTTCCCGTCTCTCGGTCCACTTCTACTTCTGCGGTAGCTGCTGCGAGACCGTAAGCGTCCGTGAATCTTCCCGTTCCCTTGGATAGACTGGGGTAAAATTCTATTTCCGGTACGGCCTTTTTGTAACCCATCCCGATCAGAGGATCCCCTAAATGTTTTTGAACATTGTATCTAAGGATTTCGCCAAAAGTAAGGGACTTCTCGGGTTTTGCCTTGATGAAGACTGTGCGGTTTTTCAAATCCAAATCTTCCATTTTCACCTTCAACAGTTCACTTCCTACTTTTAAAATCTTCTGTCTTAAGTCGTGAGCTGCGTACCATACTGCCCCTCCACCTACAAACATTCCGCCACTCAGGAAATTACTGTAGTTCATCGGACAAAGTTCTGAATCCCCTGATATCAGATTCACATCCTCCAAGGGCAACCCCAGTTCTTCGGCTGCGATTTGGGAATAGGTGGTATCCGCTCCCTGACCGAATTCACAATCCCCTTCCATCAGAGTGATCGTACCATCGTGGTTAAGTCTGACAATCGCAGCACAGGCAAAAGGCCAGTAACCGGAACCACTGAACATTCCATTGATTCCGATGCCAACCCCGCGATTTTTATCTCTCTGTTTCCCCCTTTTTTGTTTCCAATCAATCGCATCAGCCACTAACTGGACGCACTTGGGCAGGCCATAACTTTCTAACTTATCGCCATTGGGGAGAATGTCCCCCTTCTTTCTGAGATTTTTTAAAATCACCTCTACTGGGTCTAACCCCAGATCTTCGCATATCATATCGATTTGGGAATCCACAGCAAAACGGTTCTGTGGTGCACCATGCCCTCGTTTTGCAAAACCAAAGTTCTTGTTGGTGTATACCCCTACTCCTTCATGTCTCACATTGCGACGATTAAAACAGGGCTCAGAGAACTGGTGACTCAAGAACATGGCTACGGCAGCACTCCCTTTATAAGCCCCAGCATCGACGATGACTTTTACATGTTGAGCAACGATCGTCCCATCCTTTTTCACACCTGTTTTGAGGGTCGTGTCGAAACGAATGCTGTTTCGGCATGAGGAAAAGACTTCTTCCCGGGTCAGCTCTATTTTAACCGGTTTTCCGAGCTTTCTTGAAATGAAACCCGCAAGGACTTCAAAGTCAAAGATGACTGCTTTCCCCCCAAAAGCCCCTCCGATGTAGGTCTGATGAACCCTTATTTTCTGTATTGGAATTCCCAATGTTTTATGAAGCCAGTATCTTTTTAGTTCATAAGCCATGTGATTGAGCCATACCTCTAACCTCCCCGTAAAAGGGTCATAGCTGGCTACTATGGTATGTGGCTCCATGGCCATATGCGATGTCGCAGGGCTCCAAAACCGGTCCTCACGAATATGGTCTGCTTCAGCAAATCCCTTCTCAATATCGCCATATGAAATAAGAACTCTTCCTGCCACATTGTTGATCGGGGTATAGGAATGTGATTTTCTCGCCACGCCCCAATCCTCCCAGGCGCAACTCGTCGTCCGGGTAATCTCTCCATGAATTTGGGGTGCCCCATCCTTCATCGCCTCTTCTGGGTCAAAAACGGCAGGAAGAGGGTCATATTCCACCTCGATGAGATCTAAAGCATCCTCTGCAATGTCAGGATCGACCGCTGCAACCGCTGCCACAGCTTCACCTACAAACCGGACTTTATCTTCCGCCAAAGGGCGCTCTTCCGCTGGGTAAGTGGGTGTATCCACAAAACCGTAGCGGATTCCCCAGGTGTCCTTGCCCGTAATCACGGCTTCAACACCGGCTAATTTTTCCGCTTTGCTAATATCGATACTGACAATCTTTGCATGGGGGAGGGGGCTTCTTAACAGCTTTCCATAAACCATATTCGGAAGAACAATATCGGTTGTGTACTTGGCCTGTCCGGTTAATTTTGCGATGCCATCCACTCGAGGCAATGGTTTACCGACTACAGAATATTCTGTCATTTTGCCACCTCCTTTTTCTGTGCGACAGCTTTAATCGCTTCAATATATTGTGTGTATCCCGTGCACCGGCACAGGTTTCCTTCCATATCCCTTCGAATCTCCTCCTCATTAGGATGGGGATTCTCATCGAGCATGGCCTTAGAAGACATGAGTTTTCCTGGTGTGCAAAACCCACACTGGAAGGCGTGGTAATCCAGAAAGGCCTGCTGAAGAGGGTGCAATTTCCCATCTCTGGAAGCTAATCCCTCAACTGTCATCACCTCTCTCCCATTGACCTGTAGGGCCAACACAGAACAGGCCTTGACAGCCATTTTATCGACGATCACTGTACAGGCCCCGCATGAATTATCCATGCACGCCTGCTTTGCACCCGTGAGACCCAAGTCATTCCTTAAAAATTGTAATAAGGTGGTCTTAGGCTTGATCAACAATTCGTAAGGTCTCCCATTGACGTTTACCTTTAATATTTTTTTTGCAATATCCATAATGGATGTTCCCTCCTTCGATAAAAATTAAGTCCTTTTGGCTTTTTCAAAGGCTTCTTTAACGGCTCTTCTGACTAACACCTTCGCGATCTCCCTGCGGAATTCGGCAGAGCCATGAACATCAGAAGTCGGATTCGTCTCCCCTGAAGCCAACTGAGCTGCTTCCGCGATCAGATCATCATTGATCTTCTTCCCTATCAATAATTCCCCTGCTTTCTTGGCGATTAAAGGAACAGGTGCGACTGCACTCATTACAATCCTTGCATCCCTGCAGGTCATCTTATCCGATTCGAGGATGATACAGGTAGACGTTGATACAATTTTTATTCCTGCCTCAATCGTGCTAAATTTCATGTAAACCACACCGGCATGAGGAACCGGGGGTGTCAACTGAATCTCCGTTAGGATTTCATCTGGCTCGAGAATGGTGGTAAAGTAATCCGTAAAAAACTCCGCCAGAGGAACGATCTTCTCTTCTCTTGAGCTGACGATTTTTATCTTTCCATTCAATGCGATCAGTGAGGGTGCAGGATCTCCAATGGGGTCCCCGCTGCAAAGATTTCCACCGATTGTGCCCCAATTTCTGGTTTGAACCGAGGCGACACTCTTCTCCATCTCGGAGAGAACAGGATACTTGCTCTGGATGAGGGGTGATTTCTCGATGGCTCGATGGGTGGTCAATGCTCCCATCCTTAGGCCTTTTTTCTCGTCAAAGGTTAGGTAGTCAAGTTCTGTTACTCCTTTTATATCAATTAAGTAAGAAGGGCTGATCAGTTTCTGTCTGAGGAGGGTGATGAGTGATTGCCCTCCGGCAAGGATCTTTCCTTCTTCTTTGTATTGAGAGATTAAAGCGCAAGCCTCCTTAACGGTTTTCGTTGGAAGATATTCAAAGTCTCTCATGATTTGATCTCCTTTTGGGCCTCAATCTTTTCTTTGAAAGACCGTATAAATTGTTCTCCTATTTTTTTAGCCTGGGCTCTCATGACCCTTTCCCCAAATGTGGCGAGTCGACCCACAATATTGATATTGGATATGTAGGAAACCTCTACTTCATCCTCCCCAATTTCCCTTAGGTCAACATCACTCCTCTGCGTAAAGGTTCCGGCTTTTCCGAGATCTTCTCCCTGTGACTCTAAATGGATGTGTTTGGGTTCATCCATCTCTGTAATGGTAGATATGAATTTAAATCGAACCTTGATCGGGCCAACCCCTGCATGTACGATGGTAAGATATCGTCTTTCATCGATCTTTTCGATTTTTTCACATCCGGGAACGCAACGGCCTATCTCTTCTGGATTCATGGCAAATTCCCATACCTTCTTAATCGATGCTTTGACGATAAATTTCTCCTGAATCAGCATCCTCTATTTCCACCCCTCCTTTCTTCATTTTTTGTTTCATTTTTGCTTTCAATTCCCCTGCAAACAAGCATTCATTTTCCCTTGGGCACTTCTTCTTTTTTAGAAATGTACATTCTTGCCTACCATATAAACATTTCATTGCTTTCTCTACCCTTCCTTTTCTATTAGGCTTCTCTTAAATTCTAAAAAAATCATCGGGAGAGAAAAAATTTTTTAATAGCCTAAAGCGAATTCACCGATGGCGCGATCCACTGCCTGCCGAATGGCCTCCTCAATTAACTCCTGAGCTCTTCCTTCCGCTTCTGCATCCGATCTTCCGCCTACCTCCTTCGCAGCAGCGCGGGCTGTTTCTTCTATCAAGTCATTATCGATCGGTTTATCTTTCATGAAACCCACTGCCTCCCTGGCCTCCATGATCTTCGGCGTTACCCCCCCTACTACGATCCGGAGTTCCTCAACATTGACATGCTTCCCATCTAATTGAAGTGAAACCGCTGTGTTGAATGTGGGAGCCCCTGAAGATCCGCCACTTTTCATATAGACGAGACCTATGTCAGCGGACAGCTTTGGAATCCGAATCTCGGTAAGCACCTCATCCTTTTGAAAGGCAGCCTCCCCATTTTGATCAAAAAGATCCTCCAAAGGAATGGTTTTCCATCCCTTGAGTCCTTCCACCACTGCTTTGGCTCCCAATATGATGAGAGGAGGGGCAATATCAACCGAGGAGGCTGGATGAGAGAGATGCCCCCCCATCGTGGCCATATAATAAGCCCATCTCGCTTGGTTCACTCCCGGTTCCCTTTGTTGGATGGCCTCGACCAGTATTTTGGCTTTATCATTGGCTATTGAGGATTGGCTTATGGCATATAAGGTCGTCAATGCTCCAATTCTTAACCCCTCTTCATCCGCAGTGATAAATTCGAGATTAAGGATACTCTTTAGGTTAATAAGATATCGGGGGGTAATTTTTCTTTGTCTCATCGAAGCCATTAACTTCGTTCCCCCTGCTATGATCTTTGCATTTTCCTGATACTGATTTAGCCAAGCACATGCCTCTTTGGTCGTTTTCGGTTCTAAATATTCGAACTCGATAATCCCATCCAAGTCATTAAAAAAAGATGATTGCATAAAATCTCCTCGGATCCTTCATCGATAAAGGATCTCCTCCAAATGTTTTCATTGGAAAATTAGCCTCTTTTCATCCAAAAGATTTCTTCATCTATCCTCAAGGCTCTTTCGACGTAGTGGACTCCTCTTTCTTAAAGGAATCGATAAGAAGGTCTGCTAATTCATCAGCATATTGGGTGAGAGAGTACCTTCTGTCTTTCAATAACCATCGAATGATGATATGCTCAATCGCTCCAACACAAATGCTGCGAGCCAGGAAAATATTGATTTCTTTTTTGACACTTCCTTCCTCCTGGCCTTCCTTAATGATGTCAAGGACAATTTTATAAAAATTCCTTGCTGCCTGATAGGCTTCATTTGACACATAGGTTTTACTCGTTTTTAATTCAAGGAGGACAATGGAACCATATCCTGGATTCTTCTCAACATAATTAAGCCACCACCAGATGAACTTTCTGAGTTTATTTAAAGCCCCTTTGATCCCCATCATATGGTCATTGATTTGGGGAATGAGTTCTTTGGTGACTTCCACAGGGATGGACAGGAGTAAGTCTTCCTTATTCTTAAAATATTCATAAATGGTGGCGTCCCCGATACCTGCATCCTTAGCGATCTCAGCAATCGTAGCATTTTGATAACCTTTATCCCCAATGATTTTAATTGCGGATGCTAATATCTTTTTCTTTTTTTCGGATTCTTGGTTTTCATTAAAAATATTTTTAGTAAATTTCAATTTTTTTTTCATGTAATCCAGGGATGATTAAATGCTTTATTAAATTTGATTCGGGATTTCTATCAAAATCATAATATAAAAGTAAATTTTTTTGTCAAGTCTTTTTAAAAAAATATTTTAACCATCTAAGATTATTAGCTTATTTATCGAACAATGATGCAATCATTTCATTTTTATTTTCCGAATAGAATTCGGAAATTCCATCAAAAGGGGTGCTATATTGGCCCATTTCTTTTTGATTTTATTCTGACATCTATTCATCGTTCAAAACATAACTTGTCTGTCTTAATATTTTCAGTAAACCAATAGGCCATGTTGAGTAAGAAATGAAATTTATGATTTACAGGAAAAGAAGAATACTTGATAAACGAATCAAAACGATCAAAAAAGCTGCTCAGGAATTAAAACGACTCTTTGGGGCGTTCAAGCCGTTGATCGGAATGCTGTGCAAATTCTTGTTCCGGTGAGGATGATCGAGATCAATGTCAGTGATGTGAAAGATCTGATTTAAATTCAATCACCCTCTTATTTTGCCAAACCAGGTAAGATCAGGGCGAGTTTGGGGAAAGCCATCAATATGCCTGCATTAATAAATATGGCAATGAGAAATGGAAAGATTCCTTTAAAAATCTTTTCGAGGGGAACCTCTGGAGCGATCCCTTTAATGACATAGACATTGACCCCAACAGGGGGCGTAATCACTCCCATCTCGCTGACCAATACAATGATCACACCAAACCAGATAGGATCAAATCCGAGTTTGACCACTACCGGAAAGATCACAGGGACGGTAAGCACCACCAAAGCCATGGCATCCATAAAACAGCCCCCTATCAGATAAATCATGACAATCACCCCCATGATCGCCATTGGGGGTAACGGGAGCCCCCCCACCCAATCAGCCAGAATAAAAGGAATGGTGGAGACAGCCATAAAATGGCCGAATACCGTAGCTCCTGCAATGATGCAGAGCACCATGCAAGAGGTCCGCAATCCATCCCTCGTCGAATCAATAAAGACTCGCCAGCTCAGTTGCCGCCTCACCAGACCAATCATCAGAGCACCGGCTGCGCCAATCCCTCCTGCCTGAGTCGGGGTAAACCAACCGAAAAACAACCCACCTATAACCAGAGCAAATAAAATCAAGGCTTCAAAAATCCCTATCAGGGCTTTCCCCTTTTGTTTGAAATCTGTAGAAGCTCCTGCCGGGGCACAGGCTGGGTTATGCCAGCAAAGAAGACCTACGGTTATAACGAATAAGAAGGTGAGGATCATCCCCGGGATGATTCCGGCGACAAAAAGTTTACCTATGGACTGCTCGGTCATAATCCCATAGACAAGAAAAATAGTGCTCGGAGGAATGAGGATGCCAAGTGTCCCTGCACTGGCAATACAGCCCGTAGCGAAACTATCGTCATAATGGTATCTTTTCATTTCTGGAAGTGCGATTTTTCCTATGGTGGCGGCTGTAGCGGCTGTGGACCCACAGATGGCAGCAAAGAAACCACAGGCAACGACCGTGGCCATCGTCAGCCCGCCTCGAAGGCTCCCCAAAATTGTATAAGCGGCATCATAAAGTCTTTTACCGATCCCTGAGGCAAACGCAAAGGACCCCATCAGGATAAACATCGGGATCGCACTAAGGGGAAAGCTTGAAAATTGCTCGAAAAAGTCCCGGGCGAGAAGTTTGAGACCTGCATGAAAAGAACTTAGGTAAGAAAATCCAAGGAATCCAACAATAGCCATGGAAAAGGCAACCGGTACCCTGAGGAGAAAGAGGAAAACGAGTAAAGCAATCCCAATGATCCCAACACTAACTGGATCCATGACTGAATACCTCACTTAATGATTTGAGGACTTCTATCAAAAAAGCCAAACAGACTGGAATAGAACAAAGGGCGATGAGATAAGCAAAAGGGTAAAAAGGCAAATATGAAGTGGAACCAATCTCCCCTGATTTTTGAAGGGACATCCCATAGAGATAACTCTGCCAAAGAATGAGAACGAAGAGAATCAATGATAAGAAAGAACTGAAACTGCTGATCGTCGCCCGGATACGCTTTGGAAACCGGTCAATGATAAATTCTACACGGATATGCCGACCAAGGATAAGGGTAATGGCAATGGCAGGAGCAATCGCGATGATTTGAGAAAAACTAATGATTTCAACAGAACCAGGAAAAGGCCATAAAAAGAGCTTTGACCCCACGACATCAATAAAGTTGACAAGAAACATCAGCAAAATACCGATGACTCCAACCCATTCAAGGGAACGACTTAATGACCTTGTAAACTGATCCAAAAGATTTAACCATTTTTCAAACTTCATCCTCTTTTCTACCTCATGAACATTCCTCCCTTTAGCGGCTGTATCGTAAGATGGAAAAACAGACTAATCGAAAAGGGAGAGAGGCGGTTAGGTGAAAAGATTTAGAGCGGTAACCTTTAACTGGTTGGGTTCAGGCGTGCCAAAGGAATGAAAAAATTCGATTTAACCGAGCGACGATTTCTCATCACCTAAAAGACCCGTATTCTAAATCTTTTTAACCTGACCGCCTCTCCCCTATTCCTTATGATGATGACACAGCCCCCCAGGGGAAGAATGTCGTAAAAAGAATGATTACTTCACCCGAACCTCTGCTGGACCGGTGGACGATTTAACCCCTAACTCTTTCTGTTTCTTCGTCCAGTACTCAATTCGCATCCTGGCATAATTAATCAATTCTCTGGTCTCCTTTTCTTTATACCCTGCGGCGACCATGGATTTTACATATTTATCTAAAACAGGCTCAACCGCTTTCTTCCATTTCGCAATTTCCTCTGGCGGCAGTTCAATAAATTGTAAGCCTTTTTCCTTGCCATAATTTTTCCCATCAATATCTATTTCATTCCACATGGTTGCCAATTTCTCCTCAAAAGGATACTCATTAATGATCTTCTGAAGATTGGGAGAAAGCTTGTTCCATGAGTCTTTATTCATCACCAAATAAAAGGTATAGACCTGTCCGATGGGCCAGCATTCTGTGACATACTTCGCCACTTCGGCATATCGAAAAGCCCTCATCGTTTCCATCGGGATCATCAGCCCATCTATCACCCTCTTTTGTATCGCCTCATAGGCTTCCGGTGTGGGAATGGGTCGGGGGGTTCCCCCTAAAGCAGTGACAACTTCAGCGATAAAGCCGAGCCCCCTCAGCGTCATCCCTTTAAGATCCTCCATCTTATTGACCGGTTTGGTTGCCGAAAGAACAACATTGACAGGACTGGTGTGCATGGAAATCATGTGTATTTTATCCCATTCCTTTGGCTTGAACTCCCTAATAAAATCATTGGCTACATGGTTGGATACCCAAGCATTGGGAAAGCCGAGAGGAAGGTCAAGAGCTTCTGTCATCCGAAAGCGACCAAAGGTATAGCCAATGTTTGAAAAACCGATATCTGCAATCCCTTCTACCACCCCGTCATACATCTTGGGAGCGGTCAGCAGGGTCCCAGCAGGGAAGTAACGAATCTTCAATTCGCCTCCTGAGCGAGCCTCAAGATCTTTGATGAATTCCTCACAGATTTTGGATTGCCGGGAAGGAACAGGAAAATAGTTGCAGAATTTTAATTCAATAGCTCCAAAAACAATGGAAGGCACCAATATTCCCATTACCATCAGACCGATAAGGATTGATTTATTTCTCATTTGAACTTACCTCCTGTTTAAGATTAAAAATGGCTTAAAAATTTTCAGCCCTCTTTTAATTTTCGGACCCCAACCATTTTGATAACCAATAACCCGCCCTATGTGACATCAACAGACTATTTTTCACCTCCCTTCTTTTAAATTAGCCACGAGCTCTTCACCGGAGTTGCCCCGCCTTATGAGATGATCCCTTCCTGTCTCAATTTTTCCTTTATGCTTTCTTTTAACCGCATCTTATCGAATTTCCCCACATTCGTTAAAGGCATCTCTTCCACCATTTCAATCCTCTCAGGGAAATAGAGCACAGAGGCTTTTTCCCCCTTGAGGTAAGAGAGGATTTCTTCGAAGGTGATCTTTTCATCCTTCTTCGGTTTAATGAAGGCACAGACCCTTTCACCCAAAATGGGGTCTGGCATGCCCACCACAGCCACCTGTTCCACTTTAAAGTAACCGCTGATGAGCTCTTCGACCTCTTTCGTACTGATATTTTCTCCCCCACGAATGATGATATCTTTCTTCCGCCCTGTAATGATCAAACGACCCTGATCATCAAATTTAGCGATATCTCCCGTGCGATAAAACCCATCGAATGTAAATGCTTCTTTATTTTCAGCGTCTGATTTGTAATATCCACGAAAGATACAAGGCCCTCTGACCACCAGCTCTCCTTCTTTTCCAGGAGGAAGGTTGCCACCATTGGAATCGATCACTTTAAATTCATCATAAGGACAGATGGGCCATCCCACCGTATGAAAAACAACCTCTTCTGGGTCTTCGAATCGGGTCTGAGTGCAGGGTCCCTCTGAACTACCGTAGACATTATAAAATTTACATTTCAATTTATTGTAAACTTTTCGAATGGTCTCCGGAGGCATATAAGAGCCACCCGTAGCAATCACCTCCAAAGATGAAACATTGTATTGATCAAGGTCAGGGAGATCAACCAGTTGTTGCACCTGCGCAACTGCAAGAATGGTGGTCGTGACTTTCTCCCTTCCGATCGCCTCAAGGATTTCTTTGGGGCGGGTGGAGGGAATCATCACCACTTTTCCCCCCGTGAGAAAGGAGGGGTTTATAGAGACCTCAATCGCCATATTGTGCGTCACGGGGGTGGCGATCAGAGTGATATCGTGAGGGCTCCGTTGCCATGCTTTGGCCCGATATTCCACATTACAGAACCAATCATTATGGGTCCTCGGCACAAGTTTTGGAAGGCCGGTGGTTCCTCCGGTTGGCATCAAATGGCATACCTCTTCAGGATCCGGCTTAAAAGATTGGAGATAATCTTTGGGATATTGGTCGAGGTCAACCTTATTTAAGAGGTGATTGAAAGAGAGCGTCCCCTCGGGTAATGTATCCTTTTCCAGCAAATAGGAATCAATGATAAGAATATCTTTTAAAGATGAAGATCGAGATCGAACATCCTCGATGATGGGTCGGTAGTCAATCTTTTCAAACTTCAGAGGAACAATCCATGCCTTGGCTTTGGTCATCTCACAGTAATGTTCCAGTTCTCTCTGTGAGAATCGGGGAATACACATGACAGGAATGGCACCTATTTTATGAAGCCCATAATAGGCAAAGACAAATTCACCCCAATTGGGGATTTGAAGTAAAACCCGATCCAATTTCTCAATCCCTAACTGGAGAAACGCTAGGGCTGCTCGATTGGTCCATTCTCTAAGTTGCCGATAGGTTAACCTCATTCCCTCAGCCACCAGGGCCTCTTTATTAGGGTAGAGGTCACAAGTTCGATCCAGCATCTCTCCTAATGGAATGCCGAGCCACCATCTCTTTTTATAGTACAGATCAAGAAATTCCTTTGGATAGGGATGGGCACCTTCCAGCATAAGTTCTATCCATAGAACAAGAAAAGGAATTTTAGACTGGTCTACTGTGCATATTAAATTTTCTCATTCTCTGAGTCAAGTAGAAAGACGGGGAGATAGAATGGCTTTAAAGTCGAATCCCTTTGGGAACTACCACGATCCCGGAAGTAGTTACGGTAAATCGCTTTGCATCCTCATTCAGATGATAACCGATTTCCATCCCTGGAGGAATCTGAACCTCTTTATCAATGATCGTCCTCCTGATCTTCGCATTCCTTCCGACATCCACCCCTTCAAAAAGGATGGAGTCCTCAATCTCCACATAACTGTGAACTCTCACATTGGGCGAGAGGATCGATCGTTTGATATTTCCGCCACTTATAATACAACCATTGGAGAGGATTGAATTGAGAGCAGTCCCCACCCTGCCCTCTTCAATCCAAACTGTCTTGGCAGGGGGAAAGGTAGGTTGATAGGTGAAGATGGGCCATTGGGGGTCATAAAGGTTAAGCTGAGGGGTGACGGCGATCAGATCCATGTTCGCTTCATAGTAAGCTTCGATCGTCCCCACATCCCTCCAATATGCTGTGCCTCCGCAATCCGCCTCTCTAAAATCGAAAGCAAAGACCTGGTCCTTCTCAATCATCATGGGAATGATATCCTTGCCAAAATCGTGACTTGAGTCTGATCGAGCATCTTCTATCAACCGCCTCACCAACACTTCGGTATTGAAAATATAGACTCCCATGGAGGCCAGAATTCCTTTAGGATCCCCGGGAATCGTTTTGGGTTCTACGGGTTTCTCTTGAAAACCAACCATTCGCCAATCTCGGTCCACCTCAATCACGCCAAATTCTCTGGAAAGCCTCCAATCCATCCGGATGGCCGCAACCGTTAAATCCGATCCTTTCTCCAAATGAAAAGCGATCATCTTCCGATAGTCCATTTTATAAATGTGATCCCCGGAAAGGATCAACACCAGGTCAGGCCGTTCGACTTGTAATGTGTAAATGTTTTGAAAAATGGCATCGGCTGTTCCCTGATACCAGTGTTCGTCAATTCTTTGCTGGGCCGGGACAGCTTCGATGAACTCTCCTAATGGTGCAGAGAGGATGTTCCATCCCAACTGGATGTGACGATGAAGGGAGGTCGATTTATATTGGGTGAGGGCATAGATCCATCGAATTCCAGAATTGATACAATTAGAGAGGGTAAAATCGATGATCCGATAAATGGCTCCAAATGGGACAGCAGGTTTCGCTCGATCACGAGTGAGGGGATAAAGTCTTTCCCCTCGGCCGCCCGCTAAGATCATCCCAAGGATTTTCTTCATTCGGCTTTCCCTTCTCTAAAGAGAGCTCTGAAAAACCGAAAATCGCTCTCTTGATTACGGAGGTTGCAAAAAATGATTCCACAGATTTTTCATTAGTTTCCATGGATTTCTAATCGGTGGAATCGCTTCATCATCCGGTAATCAGAGATTTCCGGGCTTTTAAGAAATCTTTAAAAGTTCCCGGACCTTCTTTTTTAATTCACCGAGGTCAGCCGACTTGGTGACATAGGCATCGGCTGCCCAACTCATAAAATCCTGTCGATACCCTGAGTAGGAGGTATTGAGGATGATGGGAATTTTTCTTTCTTTGCTGACAATCCGCCCTAAGGCCTCCATCCCGTCCATGATGGGCATGACAATATCGAGGATGATCAAATCAGGTTTGGCCGTCTCCAACTGCTGAATGGCTTCTTTCCCATTGCCAGCAGTGAAAACCTCATACCCCTCTGATCTCAGTTCCTCTTCGTAGAGAAGCCTCAGGCTCTCCTCATCCTCAACGATCAGAATTTTCTTCTTCATAACCATATTATTGTTAATCTTTTATTAAAAAACAACTCTTTTTCGGATCAAATTTATTTTCCATATGAAACTCTTA
>JACAEV010000064.1 GCA_013388645.1 Syntrophaceae bacterium
AATTGATGGTTAACATTTTAAGGGATATCGATAAGAAACCTGCTGTGTTCAAGAAATATGTTCCTGGTTATGTAGTCACCCGCCTCCAAATTGCACTTCAGCGGGAGGTCTTCTATCTTCTGGATCATGATTGTCTATCACCGGAAGAGTTGGATGAGGCGGCAAAGTGGGGGCTTGCCCTTCGGATGATGGTTGTGGGCGTAGTTCAACGAATCGATTTTGGGGGGTTGGATTTGACGGCTCGGAATTTGGAAAAACCCTTCTTCCCACTTACCCCACTGGACTACAAACCGAAGAAGATTTTTGAATTATATGAGCAAGGGCATTTGGGCGTTAAGACGGGCAGGGGGTTCTATGACTATCAGGGACGAACGGAAGCGGAGGTGTGTAAAGAGAGAGATATTAAGTTGATTAAAATGCTTAAAGCTCTAAAAACAATTTAAGATAAGATCTAAACCTATAACCATATCAATGACTTTCCTTTCGGATTTCGAGAGAATCCACTGACGAAAGAAGAAATTAAAGACAGTAAATTCTTTACCAGGAAATAGAGGAAAGAGAGGGATTTCAATGAGCATGGAAGACCTGTACAAGCAATTTCCAGATGTCCATCCAAATATCGTTTTAAAAACAGAGGTTTTGAGACAAGGGCTAAGGATCTCTGAAAAGGCACAACAGGAGTTCAATCGAAGGGATGACATACTGTGGAGAGGTTTCCACGTTTTTTCTTATGATTCGAATACTCCCAAGGTATACAAGGACAGGATTCCGATGGGTTTTCACCTCTCCGATGGATGCCCAATCCAAATCAGGACCCATGACGATTCTCCCTACCTCCTTGACATAGAGGATGGGAAATTCCTGTTGTCAGAAGATGGGGAAACGATCGCGAAGGGCATCTATTTTGACCCGAAGCCGAAATGGTATGATATGAAATTTGCAGATGGCATTCCCATCCCGGCAGTGGTTCAGGGGTTTTCTGGCGAGTACATGTTTATTACCATCAATCGATATTGTGAGCTCTGGAATAAAGGTGGGCAGTGCCTTTTTTGTGACATCAATGCCACTTTTAAGGCTCAGAAAGGTGGGGAAGAGGATGTCGTCGCCCGACTCGAACCCAGTGTGCTTGCAGATGCACTCAAGATTGCTATCGAGGTAGAACCCCGCTATCGTTTGGCGGTCGTGATCACGGGCGGGACGATCTTGGGAAAATATAGAGGGCAGACCGAGTTAGATTTTTATTGTTCTCGCTTAAATGCAATGAGAGAAAAATTGCAGGTGTGGATTCCGTCTACCTTTCAAATCGATCCTCAGGAGGATGAGGGATGGAAGAGGCTCCATGATACAGGTGTTGGCAGTGTTCAACCCAATATAGAGGTTTGGGATCGAGACCTGTTTGCCTGGATATGTCCAGGTAAAAGTAAGTTGATTGGACGTGACGAATGGATCAAAAGGACAATTCGGGGGGTCGATTTTTGGGGTCGAGGGTTAATTCAACCCAATTTTGTCATTGGTGTTGAAATGGCACAGCCGAATGGGTTCAAAGATGTCAGCTCTGCAGTGAAATCCACTGCGGAGGGTTGGGATTTTCTGATGAGTCATGGAGTGCTTCCGAGGTATAATCAGTGGACCATTGAAAGTGGATCTGCGTTTGCCAACCAGCCAAGGCCCCCGCTGGAATATTTTATTGAAATTCAGAAAGCCTATACGGAGTTGAGGTGGAAACATCAGTTTGATCCTCCTTTTCCCTCAACGTTTAGTCGTAGCTCCTATCTCCTCTGTTGCTTGCAAGATTTCGAGTATTATCATGGCACGGGAATTTTATCTAAGAAAAAACAAGAAGAGATGTTAGAGGTCGGTCGAAAATCGATTGACGGGAACCGCGAGGATAGTTCCGCCGGGTCTACGGTGTCGCTCGCACCCCGGGATATAAGGTGATAGAGAATCCTAATGGAGCAAGCTTCTGAAATCGATGGCCGGTGCTTTCGCCTCCAGCAGAAAAGATTTTCAGACAGCCTGATGACCAAAATCGAACAAGGTATGGACCAGTAACATCTCAACAATTGGCATTTTGCTTGGATGGCAAAGGAGATTCGATACTCTGAAAATCAAGAGACTTTGCCACCCTATTTCTGGGACGCGATAATAGATTTCGGGAGGCCCTTATCATGGGTGAGTTGTGGATGGGTTGTGAGTCAAATATTTCTGAGCGTGTTTTGTCCGCTCTTTATAGACCAGAACCTGATCACAGAGGCGAGACATTTGGTCCGCTCCAGGACCGTCTCATCAAAAAGGTCCAACAGGTCCTGCAGACTCAGAATGACATCATGGTGATCACGTCGTCGGGTACCGGCGGGCTGGAAGCAATAGGCATTAACTTTTTCAAGCCAGGCGATAACGTTGTTGTTCCCACCTGTGGGTTATTCAGCAGATTACTCTGTGAATACGTGCGGAATGCCGGGGCTAATCCGATAGAGATTGAGGCTCCCGTTGGCGATGAACCCTCTTTCGAACAAATTGAAAACGGTTTTAAGCAGGCGGGAAAAGTTAAGGCTTTCTTCTCTGTCTATGACGAAACCGCCACGGGCATCACCTTCAGCTGGTTTGATAAGATGGGAGCACTCTGCCGCAAGTATAACGCCCTTTTTCTGGTGGATGCACATGCCATTGGGGGTGCAGTGAATCTCCCTGTTGATCAATGGGGCATTGACTGCTGTATGTGCGTCAGCCAGATTGGCATGGGTGGGCCAGCAGGCCTCTGCTTCCTATCCGTAAGCGACCGAGCGAAGAAGTACTTAGAAGAGAACCCGCCTAAAAGCGTTTACTTCAACATCCCCTACTATTTGCGTTGGCACTCCATTCATCAGCCCGCATTCACACCCGCGACGATCATCATGCTGGCGACTGATGAGGCACTGAATATGGTGCTGGAGGAAGGGCTGGAGATGCGCTTTAAGAGGTGTGAAATCGCGGCCAAGGCATTCTACGCTGCTTTTGATGCCATAGGCGTCGAGACCATAACGAAGAAAAAAGAACTCAGGAGTAAACTGACGCTTGCCTTCAAGATGCCACCAGGTATTGACGAGTCGGAATTCAGAAAATTACTGGACAATAAGTATGGAATTTACGTATACCATGCCGTTACGGGAACCCCACCTTCTTGGAGGCTTGGGACCATTGGGGCTGACCCGGTCTTCAGAGAAGGGCGTGTCATGGCTACGGTCACCTGCATATGCTCGGTTCTGAACCTCATGGGGTATAAGAATGACATGGGTAAGGCGATCGAGGCGGCGCACGAGGTTCTGAAAGGGTATCCATGCTGGGGGACGAAGAAGTACCCGCCAATTCCGTGGGAATTCCCTCGATCAATGTTGAAGCTGTTTAAAGAGGAATGATGAACCTCCGTTTATGTTCTTTTGAAGGGAAGCGTAGGGTTCAGTCATAAGGGAAGGGGCTCTACTTCTGTGAACGGGCAAGGGTGTCTTTGGCTATCATCAGAAAACCTTAAGAGATCGTTTCATTTTCTGCCAGGCGTTAAAAAATATCGAAGATGAAAAGGCTTTTAAATGAATGGTCAAATTAAAAAAATTTTGTCATCTCTTCATTCAAGACATATCCCTGGGATTGTTTCGGAAAATTCTAAGGAAGCGATTCTCAGAATCATGGGTTGGATTCCCCGTGATGCTGTTGTAGGAATTGGAGATTCAACGACCATCAGACAGTTGAGGATACCAGAAGCTTTGAAAGAAAGGGGAAACAGGGTGCTGGATCCTTTCGAGGCAAAGGGACCCCTGGCCGATCCAAAGGATGCCTTGCGACAGCATAAAAATACGCTCACCAAGGCAACGGTGAGCGACATTTTTTTAACGGGGACAAATGCAATCACCCAAGACGGCAAGCTGGTCAATGTGGATGCAGTTGGAAATCGGGTTGCCGGAATGGTCTGGGGGCACCCCACTTCTATTATTGTAATTGGAAGGAACAAAATTGTTAAGGATGTGGATGAAGCGTTTTATCGAATCAGAAAGATCATTGCTCCCAATCATGTCCGGATCAGGTCTGTGGAGTTGGGGGGGAGAAAATCTAAGACCCCATGTGCGGTTACCGGTAAATGTAATGATTGCAGGGCGAGAGATAGAGTGTGCAATATTTTTACGATCATTGAGGGCAAACCCTTTTTTACCGATCTGAAAGTAGTATTTGTGAACGAAGATTTAGGATTAAGCTGGGATCCCACGTGGCCGAAAGACCGTATCATGCAAATCGTGGAGAATTATAAAAAGTCTGTTTGGATTCCTGTGGGGAATGAGAATTGAAATCCCCCTATCCAATGAGTTGTTTGCCGAAGTGCTCTGAGATAAAACATCTCAGGGGCGAAAGCTTGTTATCGGAAAGGAGGTGTGATAGAGTCGAAGTCGCCATTTAGTTTGAGTTATCTACCCACCCATGAATAACTCAAACAAACTAACAAATATATTATACGAGGAGGAAGTCAGATGAGAAAGAAGCATTACCTGAGATTGTTCGGAAGTCTATTGTTGGTTTTAATCATGGTCCTATCAACCTCTTTGACGGTTCACGCTCAACAACCGATCAAACTGCGATGTTACTTCCACACCTCCCCTGTCGGGGGGCATGCTGAGTTCTATAAGGCCTGGATCAAAAAAGTGGAGGAAGCAACAAAGGGGAGGCTTAATATCGTTTTCTATCCAGGTGCCAGTTTGGGTCCTCCCATGGAGGCCTACAAAATGATTGAATCCGGCACGGTCGATATGGGTTGCGTCATTCCTGGCTTCTTCCCTGGACGCTTTCCACTGACCGATGTCATACAGCTTCCCTTCTTGGGTCTGCCAAGTGCCGTGGTGGGCAGCCGGGTCTATTGGGATCTTTACGAAAAGTTCCCAGAAGTTAGGAAGGAATACCAGGGTGTGAAGGTCCTCGTCCTGTATTCCGATTCTCCAACGCCGATCGGTTCAAATAAGCCCATCCGCATTGCGGAGGACATGAAAGGTCTGAAAATTAGGTCCCTGAGCGGCAGTCCCCAGGAAATGATCAAGGCATTGGGTGGAAGTCCAGTGCTCATGCCACCCGGCGAAATTTATACCTCCATGGAGAGGAATGTCATTGACGGATGGATGATCAGTTGGGAGGCATGCATTGGGCATCGACTCCATGAGGTATCCAAATATTTTACCACCTCAAATGTCTATCAACCAGCGCTCATCTTTATCATGAACGAGAATGTCTGGAAGAAACTACCGGACGACATCCAGAAGAGCATTGACCAGCATTGTGGTGCCGCTGGCTCGGAATTCTTCGGCAAGGAGTTCGATCGCTTTGGTAAGGAGGGAGTAGAGATGGTCCGGAAAATGAAAGGCAAAGAGATCATTCCCCTGCCTCCAGCGGAGCAAGAGAAATGGAAGGGGATCTGTAAGCCGATATGGGATAAATGGGTGACCGACACGGAGGCGAAGGGACTGCCTGGTAAAGCCGTTTTAAGTGAGGCTCAGAAGTTGGTAGCGAAATATACCAAGCAATATCATCCTTAATCAAAAGGTTTTGGAGAATGGAAAATCAAACGAAGCTTACCGCATTGGCGACGGCGATTCGGCGCCTCTGCCGAAGGATTTTTTTGATCGCAGGTGCGGGTAGTATGGTGGTCATGGTGCTCCTGATCTTATGTGATGTCGGGATGCGCAACCTGTTTAACCGGCCACTCATGAGCACCTACGAGCTAGTGATGTTTCTGATGGTGGTCGTGGTGTTTCCAGCGTTGAGTTATACTCAAAGTGAGGGGAACATCGTCAAGATAGAACTCGTGGTTTCTCGGTTTCCCAAAAAGGCCCAGGCATTTCTTGAGATGGGAGTTTCTTTTCTCAGCCTGGGCCTCGTTCTCTTAATCGCCTGGCGAAATGCCGTACGGGCGGTTGAGCTCCGTCATGAGCATCTCGTTTCTCCAATCCTTCATGTGCCCGTTTACCCTTTTTATCTGGCGGTGACTCTCGGAATGATTTTAGTCTCTTTGGTTCTATTCGTGGAAGTACTTGAATCCCTGAGTCGATGGCTTACAGGAGAATAGCTCCATGGACCTGTTCGTTCTTTCACTGATCGGTCTCTTTATCCTTTTTTTGCTCTTGTTTATGGGGATGCCTATCGGTTATGGGATGGCCCTGATCGGCTTTTGCGGTGCCGTCTACATGATGAGTCTGGGTGCGGGTTTTAATGTCCTTGGGATCTTTCCTTATCAGTATTCGGCTTCTTATAACTTTGCCGTTATTCCCCTGTTTGTGCTTATGGGGGAAATTGCATTCCGATCAGGATTTGGTGGGGACCTCTATTCCGGTGTTCACAAACTGCTTGCAGGCCTCCCTGGAAGTCTGGCCATGGCCACCGTAGGTGCTTGCGCCTTTTTCGGAGCCATTTGCGGTTCGAGCACTGCAACGGCCGCTACCATGGCGTCTGTTGCGCTGCCGGAGATGAGAAAATTCAGATACAACGTGAAGCTGGCGACAGGGACGATCGCATCCGGTGGTACTTTAGGTATTCTGATTCCGCCCAGCATCATCTTTGTCATTTATGGAATCATGACGGAGCAATCGATCGGTAAACTTTTCATGGCGGGCTTTCTCCCGGGATTGCTTGAGGCCTCTCTCTACATGGTGACGATTTATGTTCTTGTTAAAATCCATCCGGATTGGGCGCCTCCGGCACCGCGAACAGCCTTGCGGGAGAGGATTTCTGGGTTTCAAAAGACGTGGCCTGTCTTTGCCCTCTTTATCGTTGTGGTCGGTGGTATTTATAGGGGGTTCTTTACGCCAACGGAAGCCTCGGCGGTTGGCGTATTGGGGGCTTGCCTCATCATGCTCGGCAGAAGACAATTTACTCGAGAGAACTTCATTGGTTCCCTGCTCAGTTCAGGGCGCACAACTGGAATGATTTTTTCGATCCTCATCGGTGCGATGATCATGAATTATTGGTTGGGAATTTCTGAATTACCCATGAAAATGGCTGAATTTGTAGCCAATCTCCCCATTCCCCCGATTGGCATCTTGGCATCTATTTTATTCATTTACATCATCCTTGGGTGCCTGATGGATTCCATGCCGATGGTCCTGCTGACCACTCCTATTTTTTATCCGATCATCGTCAAGATGGGATTCAACCCCATATGGTTTGGGGTACTGGTGGTTAGAGTGGTGGAAATCGGTCTCATTACTCCGCCCATTGGCCTAAATGTATTCATCATCCGGGGAATCGTAAAGGATGTCTCTACCTTTGAGATATTCAAAGGCGTCATGCCTTTCTTTGCCGCTGACATCATTTGCGTAATCCTATTGGTGGCATTTCCTCAAATTTCTCTTTTTCTGCCGTCTCTTATGGGGTGAAAAAGGATTGAACGATACATACAAAAAGGAGGGATCAGCCAAGGAAGAAGGGTATGCCTGGGACCGAAGAAGAATTCGTTCAATTTATTTTAGAAACGAAGCACCAAAACTTGCCTTCTGAAGTAGTCAATACGGTCAAACATTTGTTTCTCACCATCATCGGCACGACGATTGCCGGTGCAACGCTCGAAGGGTGTGAAGCGTTAAGAGATCAAATCAGGGAGTGGGGTGGGACTCAGGAGGCGACGATTCTTCTCTATGGAGATAAGGTGCCGGCTCATCATGCTGCCCTCGTGAATAGTTACATGGCCCGTGCACTGGATTTCGACGATGGGATACGGCCTGGAATGCATGTGGGCGCATCTGCCGTGCCTGCCGGTCTGGCAGCTTCAGAATTGGCCAAAGGTTGCAGTGGGAAAGAATTTCTGACCGCACTGGTTGTGGGTGCAGAGGTGGCGGACCGGATCAATCTCGTTTCAGATTATGATGGGTTTGACCCCACAGGGATCTGCAGCATATTCGCCGCAACCGCAGTTGCCAGCAGAATACTCCGTTTGAACAAAGATCAGACATGGGATGCATTAGCCATCGCTTTTAATAAGTCCGGAGGGAGCTTTCAGAGTAACATCGAAGGTGCCCTGTCAGTGAGATTGATTCAGGGTTTCGTTGCCCAGGGAGGAATACTGTCGGCTCAGTTAGCAAAGAAGGGGTTCACAGGGCCTAAACATTTCCTTGAAGGGATATACGGCTATTTCCATCTGTATGCCAAAGACAGATATGATCCCCTTGCCGTATCGGGTGAGCTTGGGAGGAGATTTGAATTCAATAAGACGATGTTCAAAAAGTTTCCAAGCTGTGGAGATACGATCTCAAGCACTGAAGCCATGCTGGATCTGGTCAGAGAATATGAGATTACGCCAAACAATGTTTCTCAAATCAATGTCAAGGTGACGCCCTATGCCTTTAAACTCGTGGGAGGGCCATTTAAAATAGGAGATAATCCAAGGGTAAATGCTCAGTTTAATATACGATATTGTGTGGCGAATGCACTCCTCCGAAGAAATTCACAATTAGAACACTTTGAAGAACCTTTCATCCGGGATCCAAAACTCATGGACATCATCCCCAAAATCCATGTTGAGGCTGACCCTATCCTTAATGAGCGAGATGAGACGGCCGTAGAGATGGAAGTCCTCACTAAAAGTGGGGATAAATATAATAAACGGATAGATTTTGCTGCGGGATTTGCTGAAAGACCCTTAACCCGAGAAGAGATCATGGAGCGCTTCTGGAATTGTTTAGACTATGCAAGAAGACCGCTATCAAGAGAAAAGGGAGAAAAGCTCGTCTCGTTGATAAGTAAACTTGAAAGGCTGGAGGACATTCGCAGTTTAATTCCTTTGGTCCTGTGGTAAAGCCCATTCTACATGGGTTCGCTCAATCTTGAGGGAACAAAGAGGGGGAAAAAACAACGTTATCAAAAGAAAGGGGAGAATCTTGAAAAAAGCTGTGATCATCAGTGGAGTCCGCACACCCGTGGGAAGGTACATGGGGGCTTTAAAGGATGTGGCTGCCTATGATTTAGGCGCATTGGTTTTGAATGAAGCGATCAAAAGAAGTGGGATCGATCCAGGACGGATCGATGAGGTCATTCTTGGACAATCCTATCAAAGTGGGGAGTATGTCAATATTGCCCGCATGTCACTGCTGAAAGCAGGTTGGCCCGATTCGATTCCTGGAATCACGCTGGACCGTCGTTGTTGTACCGGACTGGATGTGATTTGTTATGCAGCGATGGAGATTCAAAGTGGAAATGCTGCGATCATTGTAGCGGGCGGTGTGGAGAGCATGAGCACAGCCGAGTTTTATGTCCCGGGGGATATCAAGTGGGGAATTGGTGGCAAAAAGGGGATGCCCCGTGGGCATGGAGATCTCTCCATATGGGGAATCCCCTTTTATGATCGAATCCAGCGGGCGAGGGTGATGTCTCAACCTGAGGAGCGTTACGGAATATTGCCCTCGATGATGTCCTGGGCTGAAACCGCGGCCAAAGAAGAAGGGATTAAAAGGGAAGACTGTGATCGATGGGCGTTGGAAAGCCATCGAAAAGCCTGTGCTGCTATCAAGTCAGGTAAATTTAAAGAAGAAATGGTGCCCGTTCCGGTCACAGATTCTAAAGGAAAAACGGTGCTGGTCGACCGCGATGAGAACCCAAGGGAAGATACCACCTTTGAACAATTGGCCAAACTCAAGCCGATTCTGGGAGGAGTCTGTACTGCGGGAAACTCCTCCTCTGAGAACGATGGGGCAGCGGCCTGTGTGGTCACTTCAGAAGAGGTGGCTAATAGACTTGATGTGATGCCGTTGGCTTATATTAATGCCTTTGCCGTGGCCGGTGCAGATCCGCGTCGGACTTACCATACTGTGCCGATCGCTGTAGAAAAAACTTTAAAAAAAGTAAATTTAAGTTTAGGCCAGATCGATTTGATTGAGATCCAGGAGGCATTTGCAGCACAGGTCTTAGCCGATTTGAAAATGATGAATCTTAAAGAAGAAGATTATCCAAGAATCAATGTCAATGGGTCTGGTATCTCTATGGGGCACCCCATCGCCTGCACCGGCACAAGGGTCCTGGTTACCCTTCTTCACGAGATGAAACGACGCAACAGCCGCTATGGTCTGGAATGCATTTGTGGGGGAGGGGGGTTAGGGATTGCAGCCATTTTTGAAAAGGTTTAAACATCCTGCCTTCACGCCTCTTCATCGTCAGGAGATATCGATCCAAGGAGAAATTTAGAGCTCCCATAAAATTCCCTTCGAATCACTCGACCGGATGACCGGTTTTGCAATGGAGGTGACCGCTCTTGAAGTGGCTGGTCGTGCATCATTTTTTCAGGAACGTTGAGAAAGAAGGAGGTTTCATATGAAAAAGAGAAAAAAGAGAATTCCTATGGATTGCGCTTCATGCAAATTAGAAGTGACCAAGAAGATATGCATGGCCAAAGAAGGCATCGGCTCCAAGGGTTGTCCCACATTGACGCAGGAAAAGATTCTTGATCGGGCGAATCGAGAGTACGAACGCCCTGGCATCAAGGAATTTGCCAGACAGGCATCCATTCAGGAAGGGGAATGCTATGCCAATCGCCACCAGCGGCCCTATGTCATGCAACCGACCAAAACCCGGATGGAGGAAATGATTGAATTTTTAAGAAAAATGAAGTGCAGGAAGCTCGGACTTGCTTTTTGCATCGGCCTTGCCAAAGAGGCATCTGTGGTTCAGGAGATTTTGAGAATGCACGGATTCGAGGTGATTTCGATTCTCTGTAAGGCTGGGAGAACCTCGAAAGAACGGGTCGGAATCAAAGATGAAGAGAAGATTTTCCGGGGGACCGATGAGTCGATGTGTAATCCCATCTTCCAGGCTAAATTGTTCAATGAGGAGAAAACGGATTTTAATATTCTTCTTGGCCTCTGTGTGGGACACGATTCCCTTTTTTTCAAATATGCAAAGGCCCCGACAACGGTTCTCGCCGTAAAGGACCGGGTGACCGGCCACAACCCGCTTGTCCCGATATATCTCTCAACTTCTTTTTACCAGAAGCTCCGGCATCCTGAAATTCTATAAAAGAGCCCGAAGAACTTAAAAGGTAAGAAACTCATGTTTGCTTGAGGGAACACCGATAAAAGGAAGTCTATTCTTTATTCAATTTCCGGGACCAAACCACTAACGAATGGAGTAATTCTATTATCTTTTCCTTTGTCTTCGGATCTATCAGTTGGCCATCCGAATTGAATTTATCTTGGGCAAGGGGGACCATCACCTCAGGTTTATTTAAGGGATACATATTGAGCCAAACGCAGCTCTGTCTTAAGGGTTCCTGTAGGCGACAATCGGAACGGGGAGATCGATAGGAAAAAACAGACGCTCAAGAGCTGAACATTTTCCACTCCGTGTTGAACGTCATTGATTCTTGGTGTAGAGCTTGCCTTCTGTCTATTGTTTGTTCAAGAGAATTTGCTTGACATTTTAGTTCATTTAAATTATATTGTTCACTAAATGGTGAACATAATTAAATTGGTGAACATATTATGACCGAAAAAGAGATTGAGCAAAAATTCAAGGCTGATTTCAAAAACCTTTTTCCCAGACTCAGGGATGCTGCTCTTATACCTGAATATCCTTTAGGGAAAAAAGGAAAGGTGGATGTGGCGTTACGTTTGAAGATCGGTGCAGAGAAGGAAATGCTTCTTTGCGAGGTTGTCAGTCAGAGATTCCCGAAGCAGATAAGAGAAAAAGGGTTGCAGCTTTTGGAAATGACCGAACAGGGCAAGAAAGGATATCCGGTCATTATTGCTCCTTACATATCCGAGCTTGGAAAAGAGATGTGCAAAAAAATCGGAATCGGATTCCTGGATCTATCTGGAAATGCTTACCTCGATTTCAATTCTTTCTATCTTGAGATAGAAGGCAAACCAAACAAGTTCAAGGCACTGGGTAAACTCACTGGGCTTTTTAACCCGAAAGGAGAGCGGGTATTGCGGTTCTATCTGCTTCAGGGGAAAGAAGAATCTCTAAAAAATTATCGGCAAATAGCAAGAGAGGTCTCTGTCAGTCTCGGTCAGGTATCAAAAGTAAACAAGAAACTGGATGAATTAGGGTTCTGGGAAGAATCAAAGGGCGTGAGAACCCTCGATAAAACAAAGCTTCTCGATTTGTGGAAAGACAACTATCGGTTTGAAAAAAACAGGATATTAAGTTTTTACTCAATGAAGCAAATACCCCAAATTGAAAAACAGATTGCAGAATTATGGAGGACCAATGGAATGCAATATGCCTTCACCCTTTTTTCCGGAGGGAACCGTCTGGCACCCTTCACAAGGTATAATGTTGCCACAACCTACTTTACCGGTGATATTGAAAAAATAAAAAAAGAACTTGACCTAAAAGAGGTTCCTTCAGGAGCGAATCTGCAGATCATTATTCCTTATGATGAAGGCGTGTATTATAAGGCCCAGGAAGTTGATTCCACAAAAGTTGCTAATCCAATCCAGATTTATCTTGATTTATACAATTACAAGGGCCGTGGAAGGGAACAGGCCGAGTTTTTAAGAGAGCGGGTCATAAAATTCTGAGATGAAGCTTAAGAGCGAATACTCACCGAGAGAAATAGAGGCTTGCGTCATCGTCATGCGAGACCTTTTTACCTACTTAAAACCTTACCGTAACCAAATCGTTCTCATTGGAGGATGGGTGCCCTATTTTCTTCTCGAAAAGTATACATCTCCTGGGGGAGAATATAACCAGCATGTGGGCTCACTGGATATTGATATAGCCCTGGACGCCTTTTCAATTCCGACAGACGCATATAAAACCATTCTTGAGATCCTGAAGGATAGGGGATTCTATCATAGAAAAGACAACCTGGGTAAAGATATCCCGGCAAGTTTTTTAAAGAAGATTATCTTTGAGGATGGAGAAGAAATAGAAGTGCAAATCGATTTTTTGGCTCCTGAGTATGGTGGCGCACCCAAGAGAAGAAGACATCAGGTCATACAGGATATGCTCGCCAGGAAAGGGCGTGGGACTGATATCGTATTTGATCAAACAGAAATCATTCATTTATCGGGGCCAATTTCAAGTGGTGCGAACATCGAGTTGGACATTAAGGTGGCAAATGTAACAGCCTGTTTTGTGATGAAAGGTATTGCTTTAGGTGAGAGGACGAGTGAAAAAGATGCTTATGATCTTTATATGATTGCCCGATATTACAAAGAAGGCCCTCAGTCGGTTCTTTCCGAATTAAAGAAATTGGGGAGTCATGGGTTGATGAAGGAAGCCCTGAGAAACATAGAAGAGCAGTTCAAGTATGTGAAATCGATTGGACCCGTATCAGTGGCAACATTTATGGGAATTACCGATAAGGAAGAATACGATAGAATTACACGGGACGCTTATGAATTGCTTCAGTTTATCCTTCAAGGAATGAAAACAAGTTAGGAAGGGGGAAGAAAGTGAGTGAGCCTTCATCCCAAAAGTCATGAGGTTGCGTCTCATGGCTGGAAGGATGGGATGATGCCCACTCAAACGTAAATCTACCACAAACTGTTCAACTAAGGAAGGAGGTTTGGACCAACCCTTCTTGCCATTCAGGACTATGTAAAAACCAACGGAAATAGAACGGACCCGGATCATTCTATATTCAATACCCTGGGTAAGCATGGCCCCTCTCCCCACCTCCATGAGTCGTCATCCCACCACCATCCCGAAGATATGGGAGGGTCAGTCGAGTCTCCCTTTCGCGGATATAAACAGGAGTCCTAAAAATTTTTTTAGGTCTTTTTGTTGGGACTCCTTCAAAAATTTTTAGCTTTCTTCATGGGATTCCGTCAAAAAATTTTTTTGTGATTGAAAAGGGAATATAAGACCAAGAATTTATAAGAAACCCCTATTCTTTCCTCGGGTGAACATAAACTCACGGAGATTGTTATAATATCTGCTTTTTGATATATTTTTGGGAAATTGGTAACTATGGCGAGTTATGCCAGCGATTGCGTCTCTTAAAGACCTAAAGGGCCGCCCAGGAAGAACTTCTTGATAGGGCTATGGAAATGACCCAGCCTAACTGGTCGCAAATTGCGACCACCTCGAAAATCATCTTGAGGTACCAATTTGGAATCTCAAGGTGATAATATTTCAAATTGACAAATACATATAAAATACATATAATATGAACGTTGTTTGGGATATCAAAAAGGCCGCAGCAAATATATGGAATCACGGCATCGAGTTCTCCCATGCCGCTACAGTACTTGATGATCCGATGGCGTTAACGATTGAGGATGCCCGGCACGGAGAACAACGGTTCGTTACCGTCGGATCAGATCTTATGGGAAGGATACTTGTCGTTGTTTACGCTTATTCGGGGGAGGAAGCAATCAGATTAATTTCGGCACGGAAGGCAACTCCAAAGGAGCGGAGGATTTATGAGCAAAAAGGATGAAATGATGGAAGAATATGATTTTAGTCAAGGCAGACGAGGGCCTGTGATCCCCCAAAGGGGTAAAACCAGAATCACGATATTCATCGATACGGATATATTGGAGTGGTTTAGAGACGAAGCTGAGCGTGAAGGCCGTGGATATCAGACCGAGATCAATCAGGCTCTGCGCAATTACATCAAGCAGGATAAACGACCCATCCAAGAGATTGTTAGGGAGGTAGTCCGAAAGGAACTTAAATTAGTTAAAAAGGCAAGCTAATCGATTCTGTAATTGCTAACGCCTTACCCCTTACGCCTTGCGATTTACGGAAGTAAATTAACGCTATGCCCCAAGTCTGCCCACCGAAAGGTTACTGTAGGCGGGCGCTTTGCAAACTGGTGTTTTTATAAGAGAGAGATAAGATTGTTTGACTGAAAGTGGCCAAAGTCAAGGATAAAGATTTGACCCCAAAGCCAGACTGGCCGAATTCAGCGGAATAGGCAAAAATGGGTAACTTTGGAGAGTTATGCCAGCGATTGTGTCTCTTGAAGACTTAAAGGCTGCACAGAAAGATCTTCTTGAGGCAAAAGATCTGGATGAATTGAAGGCGGTGTTTAAGAAATGGCGCCGCATCGGTTGGAAAAACATCTGCAAGATCTGGCTTGAAGAAAGAACACCAGAAAAGTGAAAGGTGAGGGCGGATGACGCTTCTGAAGCGAAAAATAACGACAAGAATTCAACCCAGCAGGTCCGACTTAAGTTGTTTTAGAACCAACGTCCCCTTTGTTTACGTCACAAAGACGCCAAAGACGCCATCTGGCGAATCTATCCGTCTCACTTGGCGGGAGAGCCCGCCTGCCGACAGGCAGGGAGGAAGGTGAGGGGGGAAAAGTGAAAAACCAGGAGAAAACTAACCAACCATGAGCACCAATGATCGCCGTCTAATTGAAGACTTTTTGCCCATCAAAGAAGTAAGCTCTGAATCTTCCCGTGAAAAATCCCTTCGCCACGGCCACATTTCCACTCTCCATCTCTGGTGGGCGAGGCGGCCGTTACCTGTCCTCCTTAGTCCCGCCTTGCGGGGCGAAGGATGGATGCGAGGAGTTATGAGCGATTGAAAGGTGAGGATGGGTAAAAAAAAGTGAAAGAAGTAAACTACGTCCCCCAGTGTCCCCACATTTGGTTTTGAATCTGCATCGTTTCCATGGGTCTCAATTCCCCAACCTATCAATGCGATACAAATGCCAGTTATAACAGCAACTATGAAGGGAAATTTCAGAACGATGAGGAGGCAAAATATTACGATTGTAGAAAAAATGAAAACCTTTCTTATTTTATTCTTTTTAATATTCTTCAAAAATTTCCAATAATCTACTTCATTCTTTTCTGACCAATCCATATTTCCACCTTCAATATAATCTCCATTCTTCTCGTTCATACTTTTGTCTCTTTCTTCATCTCCCTATCCACCATCCTTATCATCTCTAAAAACTCCTGCTCATTGAATATCCCTTTCTTTATAAACAATCTGGTAATGATTTTCTTGGCCACACTCAAGTTATTTTACAATTACCAAAGACTGAGAGACCACCTGATGGCTGATTCGCTACATGCCCTGGTTATAGGTTTTCCTCATTCAGTCTCTTCAAGTCCTCCAACAACCGCAAGGTGTCAGAAGTGGCCGACAAGTTGAAGGCGTGACTGCGTCTATCCCATAAACGTGTCATTCTATTCAGTAATCTCTTCGAATCGTCTATGAGTTTCTTGAATTGGTTGGGTGTAACACTCGCCTTTTCCCAGACATCGTCATCAACAAGTTTACTTGATCTATGCCCAAACAAATTGTTCCTAAGAATAGACACCTTCTTCCACAAGGGCTTCATGCTGTTGATATCCGATTCCATGCTCTTGATCTCTTGATCTGAGATTCTGCTGTGCTTTTTCAGAAGGCTGAGTAGCTGCGGAAGATTAATTGTGTCTTTTCGTGGCTCATATAGGCGGTAAAGCGAAATTACCATCGCCACGAAATGGGCGTGAAGAGAGGTCTTAAAATAGAGAGGATAATCATCCAGAACAGCTACGAATAGCTTACGGCTATTTTTTTCCTTGTAAACCCACCATATTTCATAATTCAATTCCGCAACTATAATAGCGTACTGCAACTCTCTAACGTTCTTTTCAATTTCGTTACTCGTCATTTTCCCTTTTATTTTTTAGCCCTTTTCCATGTAGGTATCTGTTTTAAGTATTTTTTAAACTGGAAACTTTAGATCTCTTTCAGTAGACGATCCTTTCCAAGAATAAGCCACTCTTAATTTTAATTTGTGGGATTCCAAATATATTTCCCATGCTGATTAATGTAACCTAACTTACCGTTAATTATTATGAGTGCTAACCCTTGGGAAAAATCCTCGGCATCATCAAATTGTGGTTCGATGACTATCTTCCCTGTCTTATCAATAAAACCCCATTTGTTGTCAATTTTTACGTCTACCAATCCTTCAGAAAACCTCCCAATAGCATCGTATTGTGGTTCGATGACTATCTTCCCTGTCTTATCAATGAAACCAAACTTGTTGTCAATCTTTATGAATGCCAACCCTTCAGAAAAGCACTCAGTAACATCAAATTGTGGTTCGATGACTATCTTCCCTGTCTTATCAATAAAACCCCACTTATCGCCAATCCCTACGGATGCCAATCCTTCAGAAAACCAACAGGCAAAATCGAATTTTGGTTTGATGACTATCTTCCCTGTCTTATCAATAAAACCCCATTTGTTGTCAATCTTTATGTCTACCAATCCTTCGGAAAACTGCCCAGCGACATCGAATTTTGGTTTGATGACTATCTTCCCTGTCTTATCAATGAAACCCCACTTATCGCCAATGAATACCGATGCCAATCCTTCAGAAAATCTAAAAGACTGCTCGAATTGTGGAGTGATTATTATCTTCCCCATTTTATCAATAAAACCATACTTACCTTTAACTATTACACATGCCAAACCTTCAAAAAAACTTCGAGTTAAATCAAATTCTGGGGCAATTACGATCTTCCCTTCCTTATCAATAAATCCATACTTACCCGCAACCTCAATAAGTGCCAACCCTTCAGAAAAGGAATATGCTACATCAAATTTTGGTCGTATCACTATACCTCCGCCCTTATCAATATAACCATATTTCCCATCCACAATAATCGGGAACAAATCAATATCTTTTCCCTTTTCAATAATTTTTACTAATTCTAATCCTCTACTTATTAGTGCTGAAGAACGCTTTTCGATTCCTCGCTTACCCGAAGGGATTAAACCCCTCCTTTTTTCATCCTCATCAATGCTCATGCTCACCGACTCCTTCTAAATTTCATTTTATCCAGGCTTTGTTTAGCGAAAGCAATCTGCCCATCCAGTTGGGAAGCCATTTCTCCCAATAAGTCTCTCCCTACGTTCTCAGCTTCTTCAACTTTTATTCTTAATTGATAGAGATCAGATTGTTTTAATTGGGCAATCTCGGTATCAATCACCCTTAGTCGTCCCTGAACTTGAGCTATTTTACGAATAACACGGATAAGGTCTGCTCCAACCCCTTCTCCTTTAACAAAATCAGGACTGGTTTCCCATTCATGTAGTATTGCTTCTAAACAAGCCTCGTCACCATCTTCATATGCACGATTCGCTTCGGCCATAAGCCTCTGACGGTAAGCACGTTCTTCTTCCCCTGTCGCAAGGTCGGGGTGGATTTTTTTAGCGATGTCACGATATAGCCTTTTCAAGTTATCCGAAGGGGAAAAGCCTTTTTCAGCCACAGGCTCTTGCTCAACATTGATAGACTGTGCGGATTCATTCGCTTTGGCACGAGCCTGTGTCGCACGTTCTTCTGAACTCTTATTTTTCGGTGTCAGGCGGGCTTGGAGTTCAGCTATCTGTGCCTCAATTTCGTCCAACACGGCACAACGGATTCCTACAATAGTAAGATATCGTGCTTCAAAGGCTCTCGATTCACCACGAAGTGTCGCCAAGTCCAATTCCCTCTGAGCTAATTCTGATCTTAATTCATTTAACTCGACTAATTTTTTATTGAGTTCCTCTTCTTCGGGAGTTTTTCGAGGTTCTTTAGCCATTAGATTCACTCTTTCCCTATAGCAACTTTTTTATTTGTATTTTGAAAATTCCTGTATTGCTTGAGCAAGATGTTTTCTATCTTCATGTATTCCTTTACGCCACATCTCCACTTCATTTCTCAATTGCTGCATTTCAGCCTTCATTTCCTTAGCAGTTGCGGAGCTTTCCAACACTTTGCTTAATTGGGTCTTTTGTTCTATGATTTGTCTCTTTTCCAACTCAACCTCAGCATCTTGCAACATTTCTTCATAGAATTTGATTCTTAATTCTAATTCACTGATTTTCTTTTCCCAATAATCTTTAGGGAAAACATTACGTTGAATCGGCTCAGATTTCCAAATTCCTAAAACAAAACCAAGTATTAAGAAGACCCCGAAGATAAATAATAAAATTATCCATAAACGGCCAATGAGAAATTCCTAATTATATGATTCTCTCTCTCGTATCAAAAATTTATGCCTCCTTCATTTTAAATTGCTCTTATCTTTGATACTTCTGTCCGTAAAATAGGCCACATAGAAAAGGCAAATATGTAAGTCATCACTATATTAAGAATTGGAATTAGCACTATAAGACCCCACCACCCAGAATATCCAGCTTTACGAACAATTCTTACTGGTGGCCAAAGAAAAACTATAATGATTATAAATATAACTATAGTGAACGTCATAAATAAGTAGACATAATTTGGGGTTTTGTGTATAATACCTTCCGAAAAGTATTCAAAAACTTTTTTCGGGAGGGATACCATGAGAGCATTAACAATAACAAA
>JACAEV010000113.1 GCA_013388645.1 Syntrophaceae bacterium
AAAAATCAGGTTCTCTTTTTTCCCCGTTGAAAAATCATCGAGCACCCGAACCACATGTTTCCTTTTAAGCAAGGATTCCGTCAGGTTCGACCCAATAAATCCAGCCCCACCTGTCACCAGCACTTTCGCCATAGTTTCTGCTCCTATATTCCAGTATTTTTTAACAAAACCCTCCCCCTTATTCAAGCAAAAGTTTAAAAAAGAGGGGAAATGGGATTTTGATTGAACTACCTTACCCTTTTGTAGACAATGACTTTATCCATTCCTTTTTCCTCGTATCGAACGGCCTCAATAAAACTCTTATTAATTGACTCTGATAATTCTGGGTAAATGAAGAGATCTTTTCCACGAATGACTAAATAGAAAGCCTTTCCTTTTAGTATAGAGATCTTGATCTGATCCAACGAATCATTTTTAAAATCAATCAATTCATATTTCACACCGGCGTAAAAAGCAACACGGGGCAAAGTGGTTAAAAGGGTGGCTCCTCCTCCAGATTGATCTTTAATCCATACCCCCGCCCACTTCTCTGGCAGACGCTCATATCGATGTGATTTTAAAGTTTTGGGGAGAATGGTACCCAATATGATAATAAATAAAATGACCCATAATAATTGAGATCTTTTTGTGGCCTCCAAACCAAAAAGCTTGTGATGTGATTCTAATTGTTTAAAAATCCATTGATAAACAACTAAAACTCCTTCTCCAACCCAATAAATGGAAAAGAGGAGAAGAGGCAGGACATGTCTTCCACTAAAACCAATGAACTGGATCTCTCCCTTATCTGACCAATCAGTGATATTGAATACCAAAAAAAATAGAACGATATAATGCACGATCAAAAAAGAGAGAAGGTACTTTTCCCCCTGCTTAAAATGAGAAGAGGCACCCTTGATGAAACCGATGGCAAAAAGGAAAAGATACAGGGGATGATAGTTGAAGAGAATCTCCAAGTTTAAACGTTTAAGGCTGAAGAGGATTTTATCGATGAAGGGGACGTTAAGGTCTATCCCTTGCAAGCCTAAAAACCCTCCAACCGTTTTTACTTTGCTCAAGGTCCACATTCCTGTCGAACCCCTTATATGGATGAGGTAAGGGAGGAAGAGAAGGAGGGAGGATAAAATCATCAGGAGGACGATCCTCCATTTATTTCCAAATCCATTGAACTTCTTGATAAAAAGAACGTAAAAGAAAGTAATGAACAGTACTTCAATACCGTCGGGCCTGACCAGATAAGCCAGGGTAGAGAAGAGCGGGATGAAAAGAAATGAAAATTTCTTCCCCCTCTCAATCGTTCTCCATGTAAACCATAGGGCGATGGCGAGAAAGAAAAGGTAAGTCGATTCCTTAAGAACCTCTGCTGAAACCCTTCGGATAAAAGGATGAATGACCAAAAGTAGAGTGGAAAGGAATGCAATTCTCTCGTCGAATATTCGCTTCCCTAAAAAATAGACTGGAAAGATCATAAAAATACCCAAAAATGTGGACACCCACTTCCCTGCCAATTCATAATCAGATACCCATGGAGAAATCATGGCGATCAAAAAAGAATAGAGCGGTTGCTGGGTATGGGTGAGCGCTTTCCCGAAAAGACCTGAGGCAAAATCTTTGGCAATGGGGATATATTGGAACGCCCCGTCCAGTGAAATGACATAAGTTCGAAAGAAAAGATAGAGGCTTAGAGTGACGGAGAGCAGGAAAAGTATCGCAAGATTGATTTTTTCATTCTTTATCTCCAATTGAGCCATAATTTTTGGAAAATCCCCTCCAACTCCCCTTTGTTAAAGGGGAGACCCCATCATCATCCCCCTTTGAAAAAGGGGGATGAAGGGGGATTTAAAAAAAAGGCTCAAAAAACTTCCTAATGGCCTTACTATCAATGAAATATTTCATTGAATGATTTTTATTTTCATTCATTTGGGGTTTAACATAAAAATACTTATTACTCAATTGCACGTTCATTACTGAATAGTCATGAAAAATGGTTAAAGACTTTTATTTTCTCAACTAGTAGGCTGATTTACTAAAGAATCCCCTCCAAAGAGTCATCGATAGAATCCTCAGATCAAAACCGATGGACCAGTTCTGAATGTAATAGAGGTCATGCTCGATTCGTTTTTGCAGAGAAGTATTTCCTCTCCACCCATTGACCTGTGCCCAACCCGTCATCCCTGCCTTAATTTTATGCCGAAGCATGTAGAGAGGAATTTTATTCCTAAATTCTTCAACAAAATTTGGTCTCTCGGGTCGAGGTCCAACCAAGCTCATCTCTCCTTTGAGGACGTTGAAGAGTTGAGGGAGTTCATCCAGACTGGTTTTCCGTAAGAAGGCACCGAGCTTGGTCCTTCTGGGATCATTTTCTTTTGCCCAAATGGGACCGGTCTCCATTTCAGCGCCGACATGCATGGTCCTGAATTTTAGCATCTGAAAAAGGAGACCATCAAATCCTAAACGCTCTTGTTTGTATAAGATCGGACCCTTGGAGGTCAATTTGATTAAAATGCCGATGGTCACCATGATAGGAGATAGAATCACCAAAATCAGACTTCCCACAATCAGATCAAAAGCCCTCTTAAAGACACGATCCCAACCATAGAGAGGAGAAGTTTGTAGGCTGATGATGGGGAGATCACCCAATTCATCTATTCCCCCTCTCAAACTCAGGAATTCATAAGATCCCGGCACCACTTTGATCTCTGGCAAACGCCCCTGTACTTTTTGAAATAGGGTTTCAAAACAGTCATATTCATGGATAGAAAGGGCTATAAAGAAAATATCAATCTGCATGTTACTCAGGAACTTATCAAGATCCTCATAACGCCCCACGACTGGAATATTTTTAATCTTCTTCCCCACTTCCTCTAAGTGATGTGTCAAAAACCCCACCACCTCAATTCCTAATTCGGGATAAAGTCCAATCTTCTCTAAAACCTTTTGACCGAGCGACCCTGTCCCGGCAATGAGGACAAACCGCCGATTATATCCTCGGCTTCGAAGAACCTTAAGTGCCTTTCGAGTAAAAAATCGCTCGGACATCAATCCCAAAAAACTGAACACCCAAAAATAGAAGAAGGCCAATCGGGAAAACTCAAACCTTCCAAAAAGATAAATAATTGCAATCATGATAAAAAGGGTCAACGTGAGACTTTTCGAAACATCGACATATTCTCTAAAAAAATGTTCCATTCGACGGGGTCGATATAATTTGAATCTCCCCGCGATCAAACCCCATATCATCAATAGAGGCAATAGAAATGTAAGGTAAGTCATAAAAGGGACCATTCCCAATGTTGGAGGTTTGATCAGGTCTGTGTAAAATCGTAAAACGTAGGAAAAGATCCATGCGAGGGAGAGGACAAATAGGTCTAAAATAATAAAAAGAGATTTAAAGAATTGGGCATGCTTTTTTAGCATCTGAACCCTGTCTTATCAAAGATATAGTTTCGAACCTTTTCTTTAAAGATTTCACGATCCCACTGAAGAGCGTGGTTTCTAATGGCAAATGGATCGAATTCCATCTCGATCTTCTTGAACTGCTCCACGGCTCCCACAAGTGAATCGACATTCTGTTCATAAAAAAATAGACCGATCGGAGCCCCCCTTCCTTTGCCCAACGGATCGTATGGAACGACGGTTTCCAATGCCCCTCCCCTGCCATAGGCGATCACCGGTTTACCAGAAGCCATCGCTTCTAAAGGGACGATTCCTAAATCTTCTTCTCCTGGGAAGATCAGGGCTCGACATTTGGAATAGTAGTCCGCAACCACCTCGTCCGGTTGCCATCCTAAAAATTCGATATTCGACTTCGCTATGGATCTGAACCTCTTCTCCTCAGGCCCGGAGGCAATAACCTTTAGTGGGAATCCAAGCCTGTTAAAGGCTTTGATGGCCAAGTCAACCCTTTTATAAGGGGCAGCCGAAGAAACCACAAGAAAAAAATCTTCCTTTTTCTCCTGGACTCTAAATCGACTAATATCGACAGGAGGATGAATTACCTCCGCCTCCCTTCTATAAAATTTCGTTATTCGGTTCTTCACATGTTTCGAGATACACAGGAAATGGTCCACTCGGTGGCTTGAGGTCACATCCCACATCCTCAGGTAATGAATGAAAAACGGAATCAACTTGCTTTTGTTCCCTCCAAAGTAATCCTCATACATATCCCAGGCATATCGCATGGGTGTCAATACATAGGAAATATGGACCGAATCCGGTGGAGGGATGACTCCCTTTGCTACGCAGTGACTACAGCTAAGGATGAGATCATATCCCTTCAAATGGAATCGCTCTATCGCCATCGGGAAAAAAGGTAGATATTTCCTGTACATCTTTTTTGAAAAAGGGAGAGATTGGATAAAAGAGGTTTTAATGGGCATCTTTTCGATCTGAGGAGAAACGGAACCCTGGAGGTGTAAAAGCGTATAGAGATGGGCCTGGGGAAAGAGTTCACAGAAAACCTCAAGGCACCGCTCCCCCCCCCTCATACCCACGAGCCAGTCATGGATGAGCGCAACCTTCATGATCGCTTCGTTTTTCTAAATGGTATCTGTCTCCTACCATTTTTCCCGAATTTTAGCAAGTACCATTGAATTTGAAACCTTTGAAAAATTCAAAAAAGAGAACGGAGAAACCTTATTCCAAAACTTTCGAATGTGGTCACTTCATGTATGGGTCATGATCGGCTATACTGAAAATGAATGAATTTCAAGGCATTGGAGATGAGTGCCATTAATTTAAAAAGGTATCCGCTCGAAAGTTTTTCCATCAGGCCTCTTCATTCTCAGAAATTTAAGAACTTTTTCAGAGATCTTAATTTAAATGCTTGACAAAAAATAGATCCGTATAACATAGAATCAAAATTTATTGAAAGAAGGGAGCCATGAAAACAGAACGAATTCTTATAATAAATTTTGTGACCGTCTTGACGATTTGCTTGTTTTTGGGGGCGTCTGCCAATGCAGCAGACCCCGGCCAATCTTTTTGGTCTCTCAATGTGGGGAACTTTTGGACATATAGTGGAAATTATACCGAGGAAGTAAGACCAAAGGGTACATCGCCTTGTTCGACCACACAGTTTAAAGTAGAGGGCATCAAAAATGGCATAGCGTGGGAGACGACCTGTCTTGAGTCCAGTCTAACCGACCTAAAGCTGTGTAGATTAGAATTTTATTATAGTGGTTTAGGCCAATTTGTGAAGATTGTTCCTTCCCCGCCTTTATATACTTGTTTCAAAATATTCAAAAACCCAATAACTGGTACCTGGACAGAGAATTTCCTTGTAGATGTCACCATAGGTCCCCTCCCCACAATTTATGCTCAGACTCTGACCTCCACCATTACTGTAATAGGTCAGGAGGATGTGACCATTCCTTTGGGAACTTTTTACGCCTATAAATTGCATGCTGTCCAAAGTGTAACGGTTCCAGTATATGGAACTATTACAAAGGATGAATATGGTTGGTTTGTCCCATACCTCGGAATTGTTAAAGTTGAAGAGGGGGGAGATTCTAAGGAGCTTATCTCGTTAAAAATTAAGAAAGAGATAGCTGATTTTGATGGGGATGGAAGTTCCGATTTAGCCGGATTAACTTCTGGCGAGAATATCTATTACACCCCTGACCTTCAAACATGGACCCAAATCCCAGTAGTGCTTTCAGAATTAGCAGAATAGAGAATTACTAAGGAGTCCATAATTGGAAAGACATATCGTTCTGAAAATCTCCCCTTACCCCTCTTTGCCAAAGGGGTAATTCCTCCCTTTACAAAAGGGAGGGGAGGAGGGATTTGGTCTTCAATGTCCATACAATTATGGACTG
>JACAEV010000030.1 GCA_013388645.1 Syntrophaceae bacterium
TTGACAGGTAGGGCAAAAAGGAGTAATGTGCCCATATGCCGAGACACCCAAGACTTGATGCTCCCGAAGCCTTACATCATGTGATGGTTAGGGTATCGAACGGACAAGAATATTTCGCACGGATCAAGACCGGGAAGATTTCCTGAAAAGACTATCAGAATTATCCAAGAATAAGGAGTGGATGGTTTACGCATGGGTCTTGATGCCCAATCATTTTCATCTATTGGTTCAGACCAGTCGGTAGCCAATTTCTAAGAGTATGCAGAAACTTCTTACGGGGCATGTCGTCAATTTTAACCTGCGACATAAGAGACATGGTCATCTTTTTCAGAACAGATATAAATCCGTTATCTGTGAAGACGATCCTTATCTATTGGAATTGACGAGATATATCCATTTGAATCCGTTGAGGGTAGAGATGGTTGGGAACCTGAGCCAATTAGGTCAATATCGTTGGGCGGGTCATTCGGCCATCATGAGGAGGGTGAAGCGGGATTGGCAGGATGCTGGGGTAATCCTTGCCTATTTTGGTTAGGGGCGGCGGGCGGTGAAGAAATATGAGCAATATGTGAGAGAGGGGATATGGCAAGGGAAAAGGCCGGAATTGGTGGGGGGAGGATTAATTCGTAGTTTAGGGGGATGGTCGCAGGTGCTTTCGATCAGGAGGAAAGGGACGAAGGTTGCCTCTGATGAGAGAGTATTGGGGGTGAAAGGGATTTATCCAGAGGCTTTTGACAGAAGCTGACCAAAGAGAGAAGGAGACTCTGAGGCTGATTCGTAAAGTGCCAGATCTACCGACTTTGGTGGGGGTCATTGTTAAAGGAGAAAGGGTAGAAGAGCTGGAGTTACGATCGGGGATACGGAAGAAAGGGGTGGCGAGGAAAAGGAAGATATTTTGTCAGTTGGCGGTAGGGAGGATGGGGTATCCTGGGGCTGAGGTTGCCCGGTTCCTTGGGGTGACGACTTCTGCGGTTAATCGGCTGGTTGTGTCCAGGGAAGCAGCAAATTTGACAAAATATCTTAAATTGTTTTAGAACCAACGTCCCCCTTTTTCCCCCCATAGGTCAATATTTAATTGTCAAAAAGCGAAGGCAGTGGCACCCGGTGGCCCTGCCTTTTCTATTTGTTTCGTTCGGTAATCATTGATTCCAAGATTTACTTACCACTCCAGGTTTGTAGGTGGAGTTTTCCAATTCGTAATCTTTGCCTCTGACCGATTTTGATTTTTTCTTTCCTCCCTGCTTTGTCGTGAAAAATTAGATAGATTATGTTAGAAAAATGCAATATTATAGAAAACAATTAGGAGTTGAAACATGCCAAAAACATTTAAACGAACAGCCCTTTATCCATGGCATAAGGAACACGGTGGGCAGATGGTGGAGTTTGCTGGCTGGGAGATGCCCGTTGCTTATCAAAAGGGAATTCTTGAAGAACACCTCAACACAAGGAAATTCGGAGGCCTCTTCGATATTTCTCATATGGGACGCTTTTTGATTCGGGGAATAGATGCCGTTCCTTTTATGCAACACGTCCTAACAAATAATGCGATGGCCCTTGATCCTGGGGTAGCCCAGTACACCTTGGTTCAGAATGAGGGCGGAGGCGCGATTGACGATGCCTACCTCTACCGATTGGAGGAGGGGCATCCCTCTCTGGAATCAAATTATCTCTTGGTGGTGAATGCCGCCAATAAAGAGAAAGTTTTGGATTGGTTCCTCGATCATAAGAGACGTTTCAAAAATATGGTGATTGAGGATAAGACCGATGAAATCGGGATGATTGCATTACAAGGTCCTCACACCAAAAGAGTTTTGGAAAAAATTCTTTTAGAAGATTTCACCAAACTTCCTGATCCCTGGAGAAATCGTTTAAAGGTTTGTGAGTTAGAGGGAGAACAAGTCCAGGTAACGATCTCAAGGACGGGATATACGGGTGAACCCATTTGTTTCGAACTCTTTTTGCTTGCGGAAAAGTTAAAGCTCATATGGGAAAAGATTCTTGCCATTGGTGAAGAAGAAGGAATTGTTCCGGTAGGTTTAGGAGCAAGAGACACCTTGAGATTAGAGGCAGGACTCCCGCTTTACGGTCACGAATTGGGGTTTGATCCGCAGGGAATAGAGATTCCCATTTATGCAGTGCCTTCGGCAGCGAGATTGGCAATGAGTTTCTCGCGCTTAAAAGGGGAATTCATCGGAAAGGATATTCTGAAAAGGCAATTTGAAGAGGTGACCGCGAGAGAGAGTGGAAAACCTTTACCCCCCAAGGAGAGGCAGTTAGTGCCTAAAAAGATATTCCCGATCACCATTACTGGGCAGGGGATTGGAAGACAGGGCTATGAAGTTTTTGTAAAGGAAGAACAAGTCGGCCATGTTACAAGCGGAACCATGGTGCCTTATTGGGTTTTTTCGGATCGGGGAATCCTTTCAGAACCTACAGATGAAAAAAAGATGAGGTCTATTGGACTTGCTTATATTGATTCGGATTTGAGGGAAGGGCAGAGAATAGAAATTCTCCATCGGGGAAAGAAGTTTGAAGCAGTCATTGTAGAAAGGCATCTCTCCGGAGAGGCTCCGCCCTATGCCCATCCGATCCTGATTGAAGGATCGAAGAAAATACAGGTGCCGACGGGAAGTTTAAAGGATCTGTCCGAAAGGCTCATCCATCGTGTGGCTGAAAATACTCATTGGAGACAGAGGGAGACGTTCAACCTCATTCCTTCGGAAACCACTCCTTCTCTCCTTGTCAGGCTTCTGACGATTTCAGATCCATCCGGTCGATATGCTGAGCACCGGTTGATGAAAGCATTTAGAGAAAGCGATGTCTTCTATTATCAAGGAACGAAATTGATCGGAGAGATCGAGGTTCTTTTAGCAGATGAACTCCGGCGTTTCATCGGGTGCTCAGAAGTGGAAGCGAGGGTCGTCAGCGGCCAGATGGCTAATGCCGCTGTCTTTAGTGGAATGGTCGATTACCTCAATCGTTTGGACCGAAGAAGTGAACCTCGTAGAATCAGAAAGGTGATCAACCATCATATTGGTCGAGGGGGTCATCTGAGCGCCCAACCCATGGGTGCCCTGAAAGACTTCATTGCTCATGATCCAAAAACCGAGAGACCAGCAACCATTCCGTTCCCTGTGTTGAAGGAGGATCCCTACCGAATTGATCTTTTAAAAACCAAAGAACTTTTGGAAGAGAACAAACCAGAAATGATCATTCTTGGGAAGAGCATGGTGATCTATAAAGAGCCATTGAGAGAGATCGCTGAAATGATTGCTCCTATGAATCCAAAGCCAATCCTTCTTTATGATATGGCCCATGTCCTGGGACTGATCGGGCCTTATTTTCAAGAACCCTTTAAAGAAGGAGCAGATATTGTTACAGGTTCCACGCATAAAACTTTTTTCGGACCCCAGAGGGGTGTCATCTCAAGCAATATGTCAGAGGGAACAGAATACGAAGAGCTCTGGGAGGCGATTGTACGTCGAGTATTTCCTGGAAGCGTCAGCAATCATCATTTAGGGACACTGGTTGGGCTTTTGCTTGCTGCCTATGAAATGAATGCGTATAAATTGGATTATCAAAAAGCTGTGATCACAAATGCAAAGGCATTTGCTCGTTTTCTAAAAGAGCAAGGTTTGACGGTCGAAGGAGACCCAAAGAGGGGATATACAGAGACCCACCAGGTGATTGTCAGGGTTGGTTATGGAAAAGGGCCTATGATGGCTGAACGGCTTGAGGAAAATAACATCATTGTCAACTACCAGGGTGCCCCGGATGACGAGGCCTTTACGACAGCGAGTTGCCTGAGGATGGGGGTTCAGGAGATGACCCGTTTCGGGATGAAAGAGGGAGACTTCGAGCAACTGGCAGGGTATATGAGTGAGGTTATTCTTCATGACCGATCCGTGGCGAAAGAAATCGCTCAATTTAGAAAGAGATTTACGGAGATGATATACTGTCTGCCTGAGGCTGAGAGTCGATCTTTGGTAGAAAAATTGTTGGAGGTGATAGAGTAATTTTTTTCTTTACCTCGTGGATGGGAGAAGCGGACTCCACTTTTTACTTGACATTTCAAGGTTAATGTCTCACAATGTAAGACATGAAAACAGGGTCATTAACAATTCGATTGGATCAAGATCTCGATAAGTTGCTAACTAAGGCTAGCAAGCGTTCGGGGAAGAATAGGAGTGAAATTGCTCGCGAGGCTTTACGTCGGCAGCTCAGGCTCGAACAGTTTGAGGAATTGAGGAAAAGGATCATGCCCTTCGCGGAAGCCCGAGGGATACTGACCGACGAGGATATTTTCTCCCAGATCTCATGAAGGTTTTTCTTGACACCAATGTCCTAGTCAGTGCCGTCGCTACAAGAGGGCTCTGTGCAGATGTGTTGAGGGAAGTATTTCGTCACCATCATCTCATTATATCACCCAAACTTTTAACAGAATTGGAAACCGTATTCCGAAGAACATTGGGCCTTCCACAGAATATGATTTTTGAATTCATCGAAGTCATCAAGCAAGATTCACAACTTTCAACTCCTTCTCCTTTGCTCAATGTTAAAATACGTGATAAAGAAGATTTGTCAATGCTATCATCCGCATTGAATGGCGGTGCTGATCTTTTTATCACTGGAGATAAGGAGCTGCTCGGATTGAAAAGCGTAAAGAATATGGACATTGTTTCACCCAGGATGTTTTGGGAGAGGCTGAAGGCTTAATGTCTTTTTTTCATTAAATGAGAAGAGGAGAGATTAATATGATGACACAAAGAAAATTCGGTTTTAGGACCTTAATCATCCTGGCATGTTTGGTCATTGTTTCGGGATGTTCAAGCCCACCCAAAAAGCTCGACCCATCCATGGCCGGACCACAAATGATTGTGAACCCGGAGACCATTCGCCTTGGAGTCGTAAAGATGAGGGATACGAATGTTGTTTTCGAAGGGGCCGGGTTTGAACCTAAAACAGGGGATTCTGTGTTAATTACCCTCAAAGGACCCAATGAGACGAAAGTGATTGCGGCTGAGGCTCCAATTCAGAAGGATGGAACTTTCAAGGCTCCTGTCCCTCCTCTAACAAAAATCATGGAGTTTTTAAGGGCGGATGTGACGTTTAATGAAAAATTTGAGAATGTCGTAGTGATCAGCCAACCCCCTATTCCAAAGGGCGTCTATACGGCGAAGGTGGAAAGCATGATTTCAAAACAAACCGCAGAAACCAAACTGAATGTTAAAGGAAAAACCGTCATCGATAGCCTTAAGGATTGGATTGGAAAGCTGACAGGAAAGATTCAGTACAAGGAAACCAAATAGAAAAATAAGAGGGACACCTTCTGAAAAAATATCAAAAGTGTCCCTCCAATTCAGTTCTATTTCGGCAATTCAAAGGTTCCAGTAAACTTGCGACAAACTTGTCGGCTGCCTGTTTTTCTTTTTCTCACGATAAAGTAACCCAACCAACAAAATGATCCCCAAAATGATAACCAAACCATTCATGATGGTTTCCGTCTCCTGGAGATATCTTTATATGGGAAGATTTTATAAAAACCAAATGGAGGAGTCAACGGGTCATTCAAA
>JACAEV010000082.1 GCA_013388645.1 Syntrophaceae bacterium
GACGACGAAAGGGGGACGTTGGTTCTAAAACAATTTAAAATATTTTTCAGATCTGGTCCCTCATGAAAAAAGCGAGACGATTAATGGACGGTTTTGTGATCCCAAGGTAATGAACAATCTCGGCACCAGAATATGATGCGGTGCAAACCTCCAGGGGCATCCAGATTGGGTTTCCTTGACACATGGAAACCCCACTCCTTTTCCCTCACCCGTCAAGTTGTTTTAGAACCAACGTCCCCCTCTTTAGGCAAAGGGTAAAAACCCGCAATGAAACGAGACTATTTCATCGGCGTGGTCCATGCATCTGTTAGGCCTGGTTCATGCGTATTCGAAAACTGGGGTTTCAATCACTCTCAAAGGCTTCTTTCCTCCCTTGATCAAGGCCTGAATTCGTTCTACCGTCTCAGGAGAAAAGAATTGTTCACCGGTCTCCTGGCACACCCGGGCTGGTACATGTTCAATAATGTAAAATTTTCCGCCGAATTCTAATGTGTACGTAACCTCCTTTTCAATCATTGTTTCCTTCATCTTTGATCACCTCATTTCTTTCTAACCCTGAAGTCCACCCAAAGATCCGGGTCCGGCTCGTAAATCGTGATAATTTTAATCAGTTGACGGCTGGGATAGCTACACTGCAGATGGAATGGCCGTCCAGTCTTCGTAAATCCCAGAATAAGGCAACTCGGACCATACTTGTCGTCAGGATAGTCTTCTATGATTTCGCATCTACCTGATATTGCTTCTTCCAACTCCGCGACGCTAATGTCCCGGATAATGCTTTGGTCAACAGCATGCTTGGAGAATTCGTAATGCCGCTTCCGTATTTTTCTCTGAATTCCTTCAAGCATACCCATTTATAAATTTTATTACATTTTCATTTTCGATTCAATTTTTCTTTGTATTATTTTGTATGTGACTATGCGTCCTCCCTGAAATTCACTCCCTGGTAGTAAAGAGAAATAGTGTCAGGCCTTAAAAATTGACAAACCATTTGATTCTTGCAAGGGGGACGTTGATTCAAGGGTGGATCCCTACACAATCCAGAAGCTCATGGGCCACAAAACTTTCACGACCACCCAGCGATTTGCCCATCATTATTCAGAAAGTTTGAGGTCAGGTATTAGAGCTTTAGAGGATTACAGGTCGGAGCGATCCAAAGAGTTAGCACAAATTCAGCACACTTAGGTCAAAACGGATGGAAGTTCATTTTTCGAGGAATTTGCAACTTACTGAAAAGATTGGTGCCGGAGGTCGGAATCGAACCGACACGGGGTGGAAGCCCCGTGGGATTTTGAGACCAAAAACCAACGGCACGTAACGCAGCGCAACTATTAAGAAAATATTAATCCTTGTTTAATAATATCAAATAGTTAAGTAAAATTGGACTGCCCTTTTTTATCCCTACATATCCTCAGAAATCCTTGCATATCGTTCACCAAAGTTCAGACGAAGTTCAGACGTTATGCCTCATAGAACTCGACTATGTGCCACGCAGGACTTATCTGTAAACAGGGCTCATTGTTGCAATCGCCTCTATTCTATCGGTATGCCTCTCGTCGGTGACGTATCCTCGTCACCAACACTAATTTTCGTTGCTCCTCAATCTCATAAACGACACGGTATTGACCTACACGAACGCGGTAGAGCCGCCTGTGTCCCTGCAGTTTCCGAACACCCACCGGATAAGGATTGTCCCTGAGGGAATCAATGGTCAATCCGACCCTGTGTTTAAGGTCAGCCGATAAAGAGCGAAATTCTTTAGCCGCTGAGGCAACGAATTCAACGTTGAACTCAGCCACCTTTCTGGACTCCCTTTTTCATTTCGGCCTTTAGTTCGCTCCAAGGCACAGTGGGTTCTTTTTTTCGAGACTCAGAAACCAGAACATCACAGAAATCCTCCCAGAGTTCTCCCCACTGTTCAAGGTCAATTAACACGGCCTTCTTTTTCCCAGAATCATCCACAACGAACTCAACACCTTTCATCGTCCACTCCTTAGTCTTGATTGCGGGATATTTTCATGCATTCTTCAGGTCATCGCATGACACATAGGAATCTTTCGCGCCAGACGCCCAATCCAAATCGGCCTGTTTAATCTGTCTCATCAATTTTTTGTCAGCCATGATTTCAAATGTCTCCCGCCAGGCCTCCATGTCCTCGTTTATCACCTTACCTCCTCTACCGCTCTTCGAATTTATCTTCTCAATATTCTACAGTTTACCAGTTTTAGCAAAATATCTCAATGATCAAAATTGCGTTTTAAGGCTTTCCCCGATGCTTCTCAAGCCAGTCAGCAGGTGCGGGTTTCGGCGTATTACTTTTCTCCCTTTTCTTTTAGAACGCGGGAGGTTCCACCGGGGAAATCTGGGCCACCTTTTTATGGTTGAAACCTCCACTCGACCTCAGAATAATTCAACTCAGTCAGCAACGTCCCCTTTCCAGTGATTGTGAACCATCTTGAAATTGATATAAAATTGAATTTTTGATATAAATAGGTCAATTTTGGGAAGTGATGTGAGGAAGACTCAAATGAGCATCTTCGACCTCCGCCAATCCGTTATTAACGAATACAGCAAATACATCCAGAGCTTCCTCTCCATTGCTGATGACCGAGTGAGGGCATTCATTGAGGAATCACTCCTAAGAAACCACGCCCTTTGGCCCGATGCATTGATTCAGTTAAATCCCTCCTACGAGATGGGAAAGGAGGTCAAGTAAATATGCACCGCTTTCTTATTGTGATCGAAAAGGCAGACAGGAATTATTCAGCTTATTCCCCTGATTTACCAGGTTGTATAGCCACAGGGGCCACCCGAGAAGAGGCTGAGAAGAATATGTATCAGGCCATTGAAATGCATATTAAAGGAATGCAGGAAGATGGTCTTCCTATCCCCGAATCAACTTCCTTTGCAGAATATGTGGCCATACAGTAGGAGAATAATATCCCAAAACCTCTCTCACCCCTTCGGAGGAGAGGGGCAGGGTGAGGAAGCAAAGCATCTAAGGAAATTTGGAGAATATCGATGGATATTGTAACATCAAAAAATCGCGTTCCGATCCGATTAACAGAAGAAAGATGGTTTCATATCACAGAAAACCATGATGACCTGGCTGGACATTATGATGATGTCCTTTACGCAATTGAAGACCCCGATTATATTATAGAAGGCTATAAGGGGGCTTTGATTGCATTAAGAAAATTTACCAAAACAAGATTTTTGGCAGTAGTATATAGAGAGATAAGTAAGCAGGACGGATTTGTTATAACCGCTTACTTTACAAGCAAGTTGGACTTAGAGAAAGAGGTGATATTATGGCAAAAGAAGTCATGAGAGACGAGATGATCAAAGAGATTTTTAAGGCAACACCTCATCTTTTAAAGTTTCCTAAGGAAAGAATGTGGATCGACTATGATAAGGAGGCTGATGTCCTCTACATAAATTTCAAAAGACCGCAGAAAGCAACGGATTCGGAGATGCTAAAAAGCGGGATCCTCATTAGGTATAGAGGAGACCAGGTCGTAGGTTTAACGATATTAGAGGCCTCCCAGAGAAAAGGATA
>JACAEV010000065.1 GCA_013388645.1 Syntrophaceae bacterium
CTTATGGGAGCATGCCTTGCTTTCCTCATCTATAATTTCCATCCAGCCAAGATCTTCCTTGGAGACAGTGGCGCCATTTTTCTCGGATTCATGTTGGCCTCTATGGGATTGCGGGTAGCCAATCATGAATTTCTTCCCCTCTTGACAAGATGAATGGTTCCGATCCTCATCTTGTCTGTCCCCATCTTTGACACGACCCTAATCACCTTCTCGAGAGCGAGAAGAGGTTTAGTCCCTTTTCTTCATCCTGGGAAAGACCACTCTCATCACCGGTTATATAACCTCGGATTAGGCCAGAGAGGAGCCGTATTAATGCTCGATGGTTTCGGGTTGATAGGAGGTCTTCTCTCTTTGATCATCTATTCAATCAGCCTTTTCTCCAGTTATCTGGTTTTTGCTCTCCTCATCCCGGGAGGGTTGAACCTTCTTTTTCTTTTCGAAAAATTATCCTATAAGAGGCAGGAGCTTATTTAAAAAGATGTCAAAAATTAACTCTGGTCTTCACACCAGCCTCCTTTCCTCATAAATTGACGACCTACCTTCGATAGGCCTTCCCTTTTTCAACTAATAAAATTATTGCATTTTTTTCTGTTTCGAATTAAATATTTGTGCAAACAATAGTTACTCTACAAGCAATACTCCATCCATAACATCCTATGAAAGTTATCATCATTGGGGCATCTCTATCAGGTTTGTTCACGGCGTATCTTCTGGCCAAAGAAGGGGTTGAAGTTGAAGTTTACGATAAAACAGATATCCTTGGCTGGCCACCGAGGACCCTCATCGTCACAAGGGAATTAGAGAATGTCCTTGATTTCTTCCCTGAAGAATCCATTATCAATGAAGTATGGTATATCGAACTCTTCTCCAGATCTAAATCTGCCAGGCTGGAATTGAGTTCTCCCGATCTAGTTATTGAAAGAGAAAGGCTTGTAAAGTCCCTTGCCCGCTTGGCCGAGGATGCGGGTACAGAGGTTAAGCTTCTTCATCAATTTGAAGGATTTGCCAAATTTGGCAAAAAGGTTGCAGTTCACTTTAGAAACCTTGAAACGAATGAAGAAGTGCAGACGAGTACGGACGTCCTTGTCGGTGCAGATGGAGGTCTGAGCGCTGTCAGTGGTGGTGATTCCCGTAATGGGCATCGCCTGACAGCATTGCTTCAAGCAAAAGTATTTTTACATGAGCAGAGGGATTCAAGCACCTGCCAGGTATGGTTCGATTCGAATCATACGAAATATTTCTACTGGCTGATTCCGGAATCTGAACAGACCGCTATCGTAGGCCTCATCGCTGATGATGCTTGTCAAACCGGAGTCTGTTTGACCAGATTCCTCCAAAACAGACACCTGGAACCCCTTGAATTTCAGTCTGCCATGGTGCCGATGCACCGTTTTGGATTTGCCGGGGAGGTTCTATCTAATGATCGAAATATCTTTGTGGTAGGAGATGCAGCCGCTCAAGTTAAGGTTACTACCGTTGGGGGAGTTGTCACAGGTTTGCATGGCGCAAAGGCTCTGGCTCATGCAATTCTCAATGGCAGAAACTACACTAAGGCATTATGGGAATTAAAGATCGAGCTGAACCTCCATCTTTTAATTCGACAGGTTCTTAACCGGTTCAGCCAAGTAGATTATGACGAGTTACTGGGCCTGATAAAAGGGGAGTTCAAAGATATTCTTGAAAAATGGAACAGAGATGAATTGACGCAAAGTTTTTTGAGATTGATTTGGACCGAACCCCGATTAATCAAGCTTGGAGCGAAAGCCCTGCTGAAATCTTTTCTGCAGTAAGGCATTGTTTCTCGATCAGACTATCAAATTATCCTGCGCCAAATTGGAATTTTCATTTCATTCGTCCCGGCAGAGCCGGCAAATTGGAAAACCTTGAAGGAATTCGATAGATCAGATGGAGTGGGAGAAACAGGATATGTTCATGATTGACCACTTATGGAGACGGAGATGGAATCAACATTAGTGAATGATGCGGGTGGCATGGGGAAATGGATTGTTATTCTTGGGGGTCCATTGATCAAGAAAAACTCCATCATCGATAATGACAAGAAGATTTCAGGCCCAACATTTTCTGATTGCGCATCTTTTAAGTTTCAGGATGGAAAGGATTTCCAGCTTTTTGATGCAAGCGGAGAATTCCCTGTCGCTGCTTTTCTGAAATTAATTCAATGCGGCTATCCTCATCAAGAGAAATAAAATAAATTCTCTATATCTAATTCAATAATTGTATGTAACCCAATTCTTCAACTTCGCAAGTGGAATAATTGATACCAATTCTCTTTCAGAAACAGCGGCCTGGATTTCATAGCAAACCATTCATTTGCTATAAATTTCGTACCATGACCGATTCACGTGATTTGAATGGCGACTTATTACCTGATTCGGAGCCATTGACTCATTTTGGCCAATTCCTTCGAAATAATAGTCTCGATGAGTTACCAGAGTTGTTTAATGTTCTAAAAGGCGATATGAGTTTAATTGGGCCGCGGCGTCTGCTGATTCAATACTTTGATCGGTAACCTCCTGAACAAGCGAGGCGTCATGAGATAAAGACTGAGATTACTGATTGGGCACAGGTCAATGGGCGAAATGCAATAACCTGGGAAGAGAAATTTAAATTGGATGTGTGGTATGTGGACAATTGGTCTTTGTGGCTGGATGTAAAGATCCTCAGCATGACGATCTGGAAGATCTTGAAGCGTGAGGAAATTAACCAGCCTGGCCATTTTAAGTCAACTTTCGAAACAGGGCTTAATGTGGAGAGGATAAAAGGATGACTTACGGATAGAATGTTCTTCCACTTCGTAAGTGGAATGGTTAAGTTGATCTCATGGACTGCAACGCCTGGAGACTCAACGACATTAAACCCTACCCCTGGACCCTCTGGTTCAAACCCTTCCGCAAGATCCCTCAATTCCTATTTCTAAATCCTCGCCGACTCAATTTTTGAGTCAACCATTTTACCGAGTCCAAGATCGACCATATAGACGAAATAGACGAAACAGATCAGACAGACCAAAGACATTTCATTGCAAAGCAATAACTTTCAGCGCGGAGCACTCAATTTCAGGTGTAGCCTCAATTCATTCACGAAGTAAATAATGGGTCCAAATAGACGAAACAGACCAAATAGACGAGACAAACTAAATAGACCAGAAAATGACATCTGAAGATGTGACCCCGAAGGTTTCGAATCAAAAATATTTTGGTCCATATTGACTAAATTTTTTAGTCAAAGTATATAATACAAAATGATATGAAACGGGAAAAGGTTTCCAAATTCTTGTAAAAACCGGAGACCAATCAAGACCAGGCTCAAAAATCTTTACGGGATTTTTTTAGGTGGATTGTTTCTAACCATTTTATCTCCCAGGGATGGTGAGGATGACCTGTTAACGATAGTAAGGTTTTCAAGTCCTCTGTTTTTTCATATTAATTTTTGACTAAATAATTTAGTCAGGCTTAATGATTCCGTGAGTAAGAAGGCCGACCTTGAAGAGAATTTTGTGAAACTTTTTGGTTCAATTTCGAGGGCGAGGATTCTAAGTTTTTTATATACCTTTGAAGGTCAATCTTTTTATCAGAGAGAGATCATGTACGAGACGGGTCTCGCCCTCCGAGCGGTGCAGAGAGAGATTGAAAATCTTACATCCTTAGGCATCGTAAAAATCGAAAAGACTCGAAATAGGGTTTACTACAAGATTAATAGGGACTCTCCCTTTTTCAAACCTTTTAAAGAAATCTTTCGGTGAGCTTGTGAGCACTTCCCCCAAATGAATTTTTAAGTCCTTTTTAAGGCAGTGGTTGTAGGCATGGACATAACTTGTAATCTTTATCTTCTGTAAAACTCATATTCAAAAGACCTGTTTTTTTGAATCTCAAAAGACGAAATTACCCAATAACTTAAAGAGCTTAAATCGATATTGGGTAATTTCATCTTGACGAAAACCCAAAGAAGTCATATATTTAGCAATTAAGCGCCTGTAGCTCAGATGGACAGAGCTACGGACTTCTAATCCGTGGGTCGGGGGTTCGAATCCCTCCAGGCGCGCCAAGGAATCCGCCTTCAGCGGATTCACTAATAACTTGTAGAAATTAACAGTGATTAGTGAGTAGTTTCAAGTATAAAAATTGTAGAGCATTTTTTATTATGGTGAGTGTAGCTCAGTTGGATAGAGCACTGGGTTGTGGCCCCAGTGGTCGAGGGTTCGAGTCCCTTCACTCACCCCATTGCGCCCGTAGCTCAGTTGGATAGAGCGTCGGACTTCGAATCCGCAGGTCGTCCGTTCGAGCCGGACCGGGCGCGCCATGCAAATAACATTGCGAATTGAAAATTTAGCAATTCAAAGTTAGCACTTTAGTTGAATTGCTAATTAAAAATTGCTAATTAACCATTTTGCAATGATTTTTTAGCGAGCCGTTAGCTCAATCGGTAGAGCAACTGACTCTTAATCAGTAGGTTGCAGGTTCGATTCCTGCACGGCTCACCAATGATTTAGAAAATAGAGTCTTTCGGTCACGGTAAAGATAAGGATGCCCGCACTGTCACAGGGTCAGGTCATTTGGCTTTAAAACTTTACCCCTTACCCTTAGCCCGAACTGGCCTCCTGACCTTAACCCTGACCTTGACCGAAAAAAATAGGCCGGGGTGGCGAAATTGGAATACGCGCGAGACTTAGGATCTCGTGGTCGAAAGACTGTGCGGGTTCGAGTCCCGCCCTCGGCACCATCTCAAATCAAGTAATAAGAATAAGTAATCAGTGATCAGTAAGCAGTGAACAAGAAATCGTAAGCAAATATTAATAACCCAATAACTCAATGACCGACAAGGATGATGAATGAAAGCCAGCGTTGAAGAGATCAGTTCGATTAGAAAAAAGATATCTGTAGAAATTCCAGAGGACCACATTTCAAAAGAAATAGATTCTTTCTATAAGGACTTGGGGAAGAAAGCCAAAATCAAAGGGTTTCGGCCTGGGAAGGTTCCGAGGAATATCTTGGAGAGATATTTCAAAGATTATGTCAAGGCAGAGGTGATCCAAAAATTGATTCAAGACACTTATCCTCGAGCCCTTTCGGAAACAGCCCTCCAACCTGTTTCACCACCGACCATTGATCCTGGAGAATTTGAGCATGGAAAGCCGTTTCAGTATTCCGTTGTGATTGAAGTGAAACCGGATATTCAATTACAAGGATATACTGGATTGAAGCTCGAAGGCAAGAAGGAAGAGGTAAAGGACGAAGAGATTGAAGAGCGGTTGAGAGCCATTCAAAACCTTCATGCCAATTTGAAAACGATTTCTGAAGCCAGACCCATCCGAGCTGGAGATCATGTGATTATTGATTATGAAGCGAGTTTGGGCGGCAAACCCTTAGAGGGCGGAAAAGCTATCGATTTTACGGTGGAGGTGGGAAGTGGACAGTTTATTCCGGCCTTCGAGGAGAAGTTGATCGGATTGATGTCAGAGGAGGAGAAGGAGGTAGAGGTCTCTTTCCCTGAGGATTATGGATATCAGAAATGGGCTGGGAAGACGATTTCATTTCATGTGAAGATCAAAGAGGTCAAGGAAAAGGTTCTCCCACCCCTGGACGATGAATTTGCAAAAGATTTAGGAGATTTTTCATCCTTGGACGAATTTAAAACAAAACTGAGAGGCGATATCGAGAAAGAGAAAGAGCTGGCATTAGAACAGAAATTCAAGGACCAAATGGTGGACCAGTTGCTTGCCGCGAATCCTTTCGAGGTGCCCGGGAGCTTGGTGGAAGAGCAGACCAAAGCCTTGGTTTCGAATACCAAGTTGAGATTGGCTGCCCAGGGGCTGGAACTTAAAAATTTGGGCATGACTGAAGAGAAACTCCAAGGGGATTATAAGACCATGGCTGAAAAGCAGGTCAGGACATTTCTCATCCTTGAGAAGATCGCTGGCCAAGAGGGGATTTCTGTCACCGATGAGGAAGCGGATGACCGTCTGAGAGAGATCTCGGAAAGAGCGCATCAAAAATTCGATGTGATCAAACGATATTATGAGAAAAATGGACTCCTCCCCGAAGTCAAGGCAGGGATCCTCCGGGATAAGACTCTGAATTTTCTGCTCGAGAGAGCAAACCGAAATTCTCTTTGAGGTAAAAAAATGACACTGATACCAATTGTGATTGAGAGGGATGGGAGAGGCGAGCGGGCCTATGATATTTATTCTCGCCTTTTGAAGGAGCGAATCATTTTCGTCGGGACGGCGATCGATGATGATGTGGCCAACCTGGTGATCGCCCAAATGCTTTTTCTGGAATCCGAAGATCCTGACAAGGATGTTCATCTCTATATCAATTCCCCGGGAGGGATCGTCACCTCTGGGTTGGCGATTTATGATACGATGCAGTACATACGACCCAAAGTTTCCACCTTATGCATGGGGCAGGCAGCCAGCATTGCGGCATTGCTTTTAGCCGCAGGGCAAAAGGGTAAACGCTTCGCCCTTCCCCATTCGAGGATCTTGATCCACCAGCCGATGGGAGGATTTCAAGGGCAGGCTTCGGATGTCGACATCCAGGCGAAAGAAATCCTCCGACTTCGAGAGGAATTGAACCAGATCATGGTCAAGCATACTTCTCAAACATTGGAGCGAATCCAAGCGGATACGGATCGAGATTTTTATATGTCGGGTCATCAAGCAAAGGAATACGGTATCGTTGATGAGGTGGTCATCCAGCGCCCCATCCGATCTCAAGGGTAGTCCTCAAGGGGGACAGAAAGGAGAAGATGATGAAGGCGAATGGAGGGAATTACGGGGCCGTCTTACATTGTTCTTTCTGTGGGAAAAGCCAGGATGAGGTGAGAAAACTCATCGCAGGCCCGACCGTCTACATCTGTGATGAATGTATCGAACTATGTAACGAAATCATCGCTGAAGAGACGGAGGAACGTTTTGTTCCAGGAAGGCTGACCGTACCCAAACCCATTGAGATCAAGGCCAAGTTGGACGAATATGTCATCGGACAAGAGCATGCCAAGAAAATTCTATCGGTAGCGGTCCACAACCATTATAAGCGGATTGATTCCCGTGTGATGTCAGGGGATGTGGAGCTCCAGAAATCGAATATCATTCTCATCGGACCAACCGGATCGGGGAAAACGCTCCTGGCCCAGACGCTGGCCCGTGTTCTGGATGTGCCCTTCACCATTGCAGATGCCACTTGTCTTACTGAGGCAGGATATGTGGGTGAGGATGTCGAAAATATCATTTTGAGTCTTCTCCAATCGGCCGATTATGATATCGAACGCACTCAGAAGGGAATTGTTTATATTGATGAGATCGATAAGATCTCGAGAAAATCCGATAGTCCCTCGATCACCCGGGATGTATCAGGGGAGGGAGTCCAACAGGCCCTCTTAAAAATTATCGAGGGGACCATTGCCAGCGTTCCTCCTAAAGGAGGCCGAAAGCATCCTCAGCAGGAATTCATTCAAATTGATACGACGAATATTCTTTTCATTTGTGGCGGGGCCTTTGTCGGATTGGAAAAACTCGTTGAACAACGAATCGGGGGCAAGACCCTTGGCTTTGAGGCAGATATCAAATCTCAGCGTGAGCGAGATATGGGGGAGTTGCTGAGGGAGGTTCAACCCGAAGATCTTCTGAAATTTGGATTGATCCCTGAGTTTATCGGTAGACTCCCGGTTATTGCCACCTTGGAGGAGCTGAGCATCGAGGCCCTGGTGGATATTTTGAAGAAACCCAAAAATGCCCTGGTGAAACAGTATCAAAAACTCTTTGAATTTGAAAATGTCAAACTTCGGTTCACCGAAGGGGCTTTAATGTCGATTGCGAAGGAGGCCATTAAGAGAAAATCTGGGGCTCGGGGTCTTCGGGCGATCATGGAGAATACCATGCTGGATGTGATGTATGAGATTCCCTCCCAATCGAACATCCGTGAATGTATTATCAGTGAAGAGGTGGTTCTCCATCACGAAAGTCCGATCCTCCTTTACGAGAAAGAGGCCGAGGTCGCCTGAGGGTAGGTCCAAAGCAGGAATTTTAAATAAAAAGCCCCGCCATCAGGCGGGGCTTTTTATTCTGGCGGGAGCGACGGGGCTTGAACCCGCAACCTCCGGCGTGACAGGCCGGCGCTCTAACCAATTGAACTACGCCCCCTATTCTTTAGTTTAGAGTTTTGAGTTAAGAGTTATGAATTAAATTCGAATAAAAAATCATATCATTCTTTTAAGTCATCACTCTTAATCCTACAGCGACTTTTTTCGTCATTCCTGTGAAGACGGGAATCCAGGATTCTTTTAACCTTTAACAAATCACTGGATACCTGCTTTCGCAGGTATGACATCGCGAGGTGGATATTGTTTCTGCTGGTGATATGAGGTGATTTCCATAAGTGTCGCTGTAGTATTAATCCTTAACTTATAATTCGTTTTGCCACAGGCAAAACGCATCTGGTAGGCGGAACAGGGATTGAACCTGCGACCTCCGGCTTGTAAGGCCGGCGCTCTCCCAACTGAGCTATCCGCCCAAGCTGTAAACTTATTTTATGGAATCATTCCCGTAATGTCAAGCTACAAACCGTTTTTAACAAGCAGGCTTTTTGGGAAGAGATAGACAATCATCGAAGATTTTTGTTATATTCAATTTGAAGTGAATTTGTTAACGTCTATGGGATCAATGGAGGGCACCCATGAACACTCGAAATCAAAAGATTGCCCCGCCCCATCAGCTCCCTGATTTTTTACGGCCATTTTTTTGGGATTACGACTTTGATTCTTTGTCTTGGGGAGAAGACCGTGAACTCATCGTTGCGCGCATTTTGTCATCTGGAGATTGGAATGCCTTGACCTGGTTGCGATCCCATACTGGAGATCGCTTTTTACGTGAATGGATTGAACATCATCAAGGAGATGGATTGAGCCCGCCCAGGCTTCGTTTTTGGGAACTTATCTTGGGATTACCACACCGGAAAGTGAATAACTGGCTTGCTGCTGAGAGGCGAAAGATTTGGGGAAAGAGAGTAAACCCATAAGGTTCCATCCAGAAGTCTTGAGTCCTCTTCAAGGGAAAATTCTTCGGCGACTTGGACCCCTCTTGAGGCAACAGCATTTTTATTTGGGTGGGGGAACGACGATTGCCCTCTATTTAGGCCATCATCATTCAGTTGATCTCGATGGGTTTACTGCGAAGGGGGTCATTGATAGCGCACTTTGGGCACAACATCTCCGCGATCAGGGCATTCCTTTCACCACCGGACAGATCGAACGAGGTACCCTGCATGGGACCATTTCCGGAGTGCGGGTCAGTTTTTTGGAGTATCGATATCCCCTTGTTAAACCTCTCATCATCTGGCCACAGATGAATTGCCCATTGGCCTCTTTGGAAGATCTTGCCTGCATGAAGCTTTCAGCTCTCAGTCAAAGAGGCTCAAAGAAAGACTTTATCGATATCTATGCACTGGGCCTGAAACACTTCAGACTAAGAGAGATGCTCCGCTTTTATCAACAAAAGTATTCCGTCAAAGATGTAGGCCATGTTCTTTATGGTCTGAGCTATTTTGATGATGCAGATCAAGAGAGGTTACCTAAAATGTTCTGGGATGTTAGTTGGACAATCATTAAAAAGACGATCCAGGGCTGGGTTAAAGATGTGGCCGGGTTCAGGACCCCTCCCGAAACAGATAAAACCCATCAGAAGCAGATTACATAAGGGAACTACTGGTTCGTCATGAACCATTGGGGTTGATTTGGGTTTAGAAATCATATACATTACCGTCCATGGAAAAGGTCGCCTTCCTTTTTTGTATCCACAACCACCAGCCTGTTGGAAATTTCACCCATATTTTAGAAGAGGCCTATCAAAAAGCCTATCTTCCCTTTATCGAGGCCCTAAAAAAATATCCATTTATGAAAATCTCCATTCATTATAGTGGGATCCTTTGGGATTTTTTTAAGGATCATCATCCTGAATTTTTGGAGATATTGAGAAAGCTGGTCAAAAGGGGCCAATTGGAGATGATGACCGGTGGGTATTATGAGCCGATTTTAGCCGTCATTCCGGATGTCGATAAAGTTGGCCAGATCAAAAGGCTGACTCAAACGATCCAGAAGGAAATGGGAGTGACGCCGAAGGGGATGTGGTTGGCAGAAAGGATCTGGGAACCCCATCTTCCTAAATCTTTAAAGGAAGCAGGTGTGGAATATATCACCATCGATGATCATCACTTCAAGAAATCCGGATTGAGAGAAGAGGATTTGCACGGATATTATTTCACTGAGGAGGATGCCAACGTTCTAAAGGTTTTTCCGGGAAGCGAGATCCTTCGCTACATCATTCCTTTTCATCCTCCAGAAGAGACCTTGGACTACCTTTCACGGCTTAGAGCTTCCTCCTCTGCCGCGATTTTTGCCGATGATGGTGAGAAATTTGGCGTCTGGCCTCATACCTATCATTCGGTCTACGAAGAGGGTTGGTTAGAACGGTTTTTTCAACTGATCGGAGAACATTTGGATTGGATTGAACCCATGTCCCTTGGAACCTATGCCATCCAGAAAAAGTCGCTTGGGAGAATTTATCTACCCTGTTCCTCTTACAGAGAGATGGATGAATGGAGCCTTCCCACAGAGGCGATGGTGGAATATGGAAAAATCGTTGAGAAGCTGAAGGAATGGCCCGAAGGAGAGCACATCAAACGATTTTTAAAAGGAGGGTTTTGGAGAAACTTTTTTGCCAAGTATCCTGAATCGAACGATCTCCACAAAAGAGCCCTTCATCTTCGAGAGAAAATAGGGGATGAGAGACGGAGGCCTATCCCAAAAGATGAGGATCCGATTCTATATCTCCATCGGGCCCAGTGTAACGATGCCTACTGGCATGGAGTGTTTGGAGGACTTTATCTTCCTCATTTACGCCATGCCCTATATGAAAACTTGATTAAGGCAGAGGCCCTTTTTGATCGAAAGACCCATCGCGAGAAGGAATGGATCGAGGTAGAGAGGTTGGATTTCAACGGGGACGGGGATGAGGAATTGATTCTGAAAAACCCTGAGATGGTTCTCCTTTTCAGCAGCCGGGGTGGAAGCCTTTTAGAAATGGATGATCGGTCAAAGGCATTTAATATCCTTGGGAGCCTTACACGAAGGAAAGAGGGTTACCATCAAAAAATTTTGGAAGCCAGGGACCAGTCACCCAAAGATCAGGCATCTGAGGTGAAAACAAAAACCATCCACGAGATTTTTGATTTAAAAGAGGAGGGATTGGATCAGCACCTCCTTTTTGATAGGTACCGAAAGGTCTCTTTCCTGGATCACTTTATTGCAGGTCCGATGGACTTTGAATCTTTTCGAAGAAACCAATATCTGGAGGAAGGGGATTTTATTAACGAACCCTATGAGATGGAGGTTCGAAGAAGGGGGAGACGTCAGGAGGTTCTCTTTTCTCGGTCAGGTGGTCTTCGTAAAGAGGGAGGAGGGGACCCGATAAGAATTGAAAAAACTTTTTCCATATTGACCTATCAGCCTGTGGTCAAGGCGGCTTATCAAATTAGTTACTCAGGGGGGAGACGGAAAACCAATTTCGGTATCGAATTTAATATCAATCTTTTAGCTGGAGATGCACCGGATCGATATTATGATATCCCTGGGTATAAGCTTCAAGACCGGCGTTTGGCCAGTATAGGAACTTTGGACAGGATAGGCGAGGTCCAATTGCTCGATCACTGGAATAAGATGGGTGTATTTTTAAAAATGGATAAGGATTGTCATCTCTGGCGGTTTCCCATCGAGACTGTATCGCTTTCAGAAAGTGGATTCGAGAGAATTTATCAAGGGTCATGCCTGCTTTTTTATTGGCCACTGGACTTAGAGCCGAATAAGGAATTTAGGGTTAACATTGAGTTGGGGATTAAACCTTTTTCTGAGTGATAATCAGGTTAAGATCAAGGTTAAGGAAAGATTTTTTCTTAGCCTGGGGCTCAACCTTTGAATCAATCATGCGGAGGAGAGGATATGGAAAAAAAGGAGAAGCCTTTAGAGAAGATGACTGCCAAAGAATTAAGGGAGATGGCCCTCGGGTTGCCAGGCATCCATGGTGTTCATGCGATGAAGAAAGAGGAGCTGATCACCGCTATTCGTGCCGCCAAAGGTATTATTGAACCAGAACCAAAGAAAGAGAAACACATCGTTATAAAAAAAGAGAAAGTCGTTTTAACGGTGGCCGAGTTAAAACAGAAGGTGAAGGAACTCAGGGCCAAACGGGAGGAATTCCTTCAACAGAGAAATTTAAAGATGGCTGAAATTTTGAGAAAACGGATTAGCCGATTGAAAAAAAGGACGCGGCGAGCCGCCTAATTTGATAGTAAAGTGATGAGTTCGGAGTTCAGGGTTCGGAGATTTTAAGGCTTTAGATTAATTCTTTGTTGTTACCCGAACTCCGAACTAAATACTCCGAACTATTATTTTTGAACCATGCCCAAGGTTTCTGTCATTATCCCCACCTATAACCGCCTCCCCATGCTAAAAGAGGCGGTTCATTCGGTCCTCAAGCAAGATTTTGAAGATTTCGAGTTGATCATCGTTGATGATGGATCCAGCGATGGGACCGCTGAAGAGATAAAAAATTTTGGAGGAAGGGTAAGGGTTCTTCAATGTCCTGAAAACCTGGGGGTGAGTTCAGCCAGAAATAGGGGAATTATCCACGCCCGGGGGAAATACATTGCCTTTTTAGACTCCGATGATCTATGGGTGAAAGGGAAATTGAGAATCCAGGTGGCCTTCTTGGACGAAAACCCTCAATATCCCCTTTGCTATACGGATGAAATCTGGATTCGAAGAGGAAAGCGAGTGAACCCAATGGCCAAACATGCGAAATACTCGGGCTGGATCTTTGAAAAATGTCTTCCCCTCTGTATCATCAGTCCTTCTTCGGTGATGATGAGGAAGACGCTTTTCTCAAAAGTGGGTCTCTTTGATGAGGCCCTTCCAGTGTGTGAGGATTATGATTTCTGGCTCAGGGTCTCTGCTCGGTTTCCGATTTTTTTTATTAACCGAAAACTGATTATCAAACGGGGAGGTCATCCCGACCAACTCTCACAGAGGTCCTGGGGAAATGACCGTTATCGGGTGATGGCTCTGGAGAAACTTCTTTCGGAACCTTTTATTGGACCCGAGGAAAGGGAAATGATTCTTAATGAGATGAGAAAGAAATGTTATGTTCTTTACCAAGGTTTTTTAAAAAGGGGAAAAGAAATTGAGGGAAGACACTATCAGGAGATCATGAGGCGATATGGGATAGAA
>JACAEV010000114.1 GCA_013388645.1 Syntrophaceae bacterium
GAAGTTGTTCTAAAGATTTAGGGGGGTGGTTTGCCTTGGAGTTGGCCGCAGGCCGCTGAGATCTCCTGCCCCTTACTGGCTCGGATGATGGCAGTCAATCCTCCCTTCATTAAGATTTCTTGAAATTGCCTCACTTTTTCTTCAGAAGGTCTTTTGAAAGGAATTTCAGGGGCTTCGTTCAGGGGGATCAAATTCACCTTGGAAGGGATTCCCTTCAATATTTTCAATAATCGTTTCGCATCTTCCGCCGAATCATTTTTTCCATCTAACATCACATATTCAAAAGTAATCCTGTCTCTCGGTTTTAAGGGAAAATTTTGACACCACTCTAAGATCATTTTTAATGGATAACGCCGATTGATGGGCATCAACTGACTTCGGGTCTTTTCATCCGAGGCATTTAAAGAGATAGCCAAGCGAAATGCGATATGTTCTTTTGCGAGGCGTTCCAATTCCGGAAGGAGTCCCACAGTGGAGAGAGTCACCCTTCTTGAGGAAAATTTAAAGGCATCCGGATGGTGCATCAGTTCAATGGCCCTCAAGGTGTTCTCAAAGTTGGCCAGAGGTTCCCCCATTCCCATCAGGACGATGTTGGTGATAGCCCTTTTTTCCGGAAGCGTTTTTCGGACCGCCAGGATTTGGTTGAGGATCTCAGAGGTTGACAAATCCCTTTTCCAACCCATTTTACCGGTCAGGCAGAACCGACATCCAAAGGCGCACCCCACTTGTGTTGAGAGACAGAGGGTGAGTCGAGTTTTATCCGGGATCAAAACACTTTCGATCCGGTTTCCATCTTCAAGTTGGAACAAAAATTTTTTTGTCCCATCTCGTGCTTGCTCAATGTACAGAGGAGAGAGGGTCGAGAGATAACTGATTTGGCTTAATTCCTTACGAAATTTTTTAGATAGGTTGGTCATTTCTTCAAAAGATTCTACTCCTTTTTGATAAAGCCATCTGAGAATCTGAGTACTACGATAGCGTTCTTTTCCAAATGAAACGAGAAACTTCTGTAGCTCACCAGGACTCAAATTCTTAAGATCGACCTTTTCTGAAGAAACATTCAACTCAAATCACCATCCCCTCACCCCCTCCCTCTCCCCTGGGGGAGAAGGAGGGGGGAGGGGGGAAGAGGGTTCAATATTCAAACATCTCCAGGGAATTGAAGAAGTATTTGATTTCGAAGGCAGCGGTCTCATGGGCATCGGATCCGTGGACGATATTCCTTTCGATGTTGGTGGCATATTGGCGTCTCAACGTCCCTTCCTTGGCTTGCTTGGGATCGGTGGCCCCCATCAATTCCCTTGTTTTTGAAATGGCCTCTTTCCCCTCTAACACCATTACCACTGCAGGGCCCGAGGACATGAAGGTGGTTAAACTCTCAAAAAAGGGCTTGCCTCGATGAACTGCATAAAATCCTTCTGCCTCTTTTTTATCCATATAAATCATCTTCAATCCCACCACCTTGAGTCCATTTTCCTCAAATCGTTTAATGACCTCGCCAATCAGATGCTTTTGCACTCCGTCCGGTTTTACAATAGATAACGTCTTTTCCATCTCGCCCTCCTTTGACACAAATTATAAGTGTTAAATCGATCTTTCACAAATCCTAAATATCAACGAATGCCTAAATTGGCCAAATCAATAGGCCTGCGGACCCAGACATGAACGCTCTCCATGGAAGTTATAAGAAACATACAGTAAGTATCCCCAAGCAAAGCTGGGGGCTTTACGATTGCTGGCCCCTCAAAGCGGCCTGACCGCAATCGGAAAAGTATCTAATCCCCCTTCATCCCCCTTTGTCAAAAGGGGGAAATCTTTCCCCTCCCTTTTCCAAAGGGAGGTTGGGAGGGATTTTCAAAGAGAAATGCATATTCCCGAAAATGTCAAACACTGTGAGCCCCTCGGCAGAGCCGGGGGTTTACCTGATTGCAAATTAAGGTGAGGGACTTCACCCATTGACAAAGAGGTCGTGGATATCCTATTCTCAGTCCATCTTTGAAGAAGGAGGAGCGAATGGAAGGGGGAGAGGAAAAGAAATATGATGTGATCATTATTGGAGGAGGACCTGCAGGTCTGACCGCAGGCCTCTATACGGCGAGATCAAGGCTTCAAACCCTCCTGATTGAGATTGGCCTTTTAGGAGGACAGATGACCACGACCGAAGTCATTGAAAATTATCCAGGCTTTCCTCAGGGGATTCATGGCGATGAGTTGAGCCGATTGATGGAAGAACAAGCAAAACGATTTGGCTTAGAAGTCGCTTCTCAGGAAGTGGTCGAGATAAATCTGGAGGGAGAGAAAAAGGTAATTAAAACCGGAGAATCAACCTATCTCTGTGATGCCTTAATTATTTGCACTGGCACGGAATGGCGGAAATTAGGTGTCCCCGGAGAAAAAGAATTCGTAGGAAAAGGGGTATCTTATTGTGCGACTTGCGATGGGGCCTTTTTTCAAGATTCTCAGATTGTTGTGGTCGGAGGAGGAGATTCGGCACTCACGGAAGCTCTCTATCTCACGAAATTCGCCAAAGAGATAACCATCATCCATCGAAGGGATGCTCTCCGAGGAACGAAGATCTACCAGGAAAGGGTTTTTGCAAACCCAAAAATCAAATTAATCTGGAATTCGGTGGTACAAGAGATCAAGGGAGACTCCGTCGTTCAATCCGTCCTTGTAAAAAATGTGAAAACAGGAGAACTGACCGAATTGAAGGTAGAAGGTGTTTTTCTTTTCATAGGACTTTTGCCCAGAACCGAATTCCTACACGGATTAGTCGGCCTTGACGAAGCAGGATATATCATTACTGACGAAAACTGCGAGACCTCAATAGGGGGGATCTTCGCCGCTGGAGACTGTAGGAAGAAGTTACTCCGTCAAGTCGCCACGGCCGTCGGGGATGGAGCGACAGCGGCCTTTGCTGCGGAGAAATATTTAGAAGGCAGGAAGTGAACCCCGTATATCCCACTATAAATAACAAAGCTTTTTTATTTTTATATTTGAATTTACCTTCACCACTGATCAAAAGGCCATAGCTTTTTAGATGATCCGAAGTGAAGCTCACCGTGGTTCCGCATGGGGCATTCTACGGTGGTGGTAAAAACTAAATTTATGGTTCATTCTGTACAATCCGATAAGAGGAGAATCAGAATCTGGGCTTCTGCTGCGATGATTTATTTGGGGAGTATCGCTATTCCTAACATTTTAATGGGGCAAGAAGTGAACCGAGAGGGATGGCCTCCTCCAGAATTAAAAGGTCTCATTCCTTATTCGATACGGGTGAAACAAGAGGATGGAGTGGAGAAATTGGTTGAAAAATTTTATACCCCAGATGGAGGACATGTTGCGAGGATAAGCGGAAATGGTAAGATCTTCGCTTATGCTGTGGATAGTGATAGGGAACCACCTATTGACTATCTATTAATCGACCCAGATGGAACGGGGAAATTTACAGAAAAATATCGATCTGAAGATTCTTATAAAATTCCCGAGTGGGTCTTTTATTAATCTCACTACCCCCCGGTAATCCTTATTAAATTTTTTATAATCCATTCCAAAAAAGGTCACCTTGTCTTAATTAATATAAATCTAAAAAACTAATTATCATAAAAAATTCAATGGTTTAGGTAGATTAAGTTTCTTTGGCATTGAAAATGCATTAATTATTTTAAAAAATATTGCTGATAAAGCCAAACCATGAGTAATCATGGGACGCCTAATCGCTGAAATGGCGATTTAGGCCCCCTGTTCTAAGATGGAGCAGGTGGGGAAAGCCACGGGTCCTTAGAATTTGGGATAGCCGGGTTGCCAAAGCACCTTCCAATTGCAAGAAGGAAATCAATTACGCCCGGCCCGTGGTTTAAGATAACACGGGCTTTTTTTTAGAAAAATTATTGGATGAGGAGGAGTTTATGACGGCCATTCGAAGATTCTGTAAATTTCATCGAAATAACGAGACAAATCAGTTTCGCACTGGGTACTGTGATCTGGACGGTGAGCAAACAGATTGTGAAGGGTATATCGATCTTTGTGGGAAAACAGATTCTCTAAAGAGATATCTCTTTGCACAAATGAAAAAGGAAGGTGGTTTGAAATGGGAAGTGAGAAGAAATGTCCCCTTTTTAGGAAACCTGAAAACCTCAGCATCGGCAAAGGAATAGGTTATTGTGATATCGATAGCAGCAGCACCATTTGTGATGGAGATGTAGTATATTGCAATAAACCTGATGTATTGAGGATGTACCTTCATAAAAAAATAGAAGAATTTTATAAGAATAAGGATTAACATTTCTTAGCCTTAGAGGTAATGGTATTAGCTTAGCATATCCGCCCTCGTAAACCCAACCCAATTTAATCAATAAAATCAATAAAATATAAGTTTTCCTTTTGCAAAATCTAATAAAATCAATAAATTTTTGTGATCAAGAAAGATTATGTGTTATGATTAACCATAAATGCTTTCGAATCTAAAATGGATAAATAGATAAAGGAGGTGATAAAACAGGATGAAAGAAAACGTAGAAAAGGCGTTACAGAAGATTCGACCATCTCTGCAAGCGGATGGTGGGGATATCGAATTGATCGATGTCGTGGACGGAATTGTAAAAGTTAGGTTAACCGGTGCATGCGGTGGCTGCCCGATGTCACAGATGACTTTAAAGATGGGGGTGGAAAAAGTCCTCAAACAACAAGTTCCAGAAGTAAAGAGTGTTGAGACCGTTTA
>JACAEV010000146.1 GCA_013388645.1 Syntrophaceae bacterium
CAATTCATCTTTCTCAACCCAAGGCCAACCAGTGATGCTCTATTTCGATTTTATCAACAGTATCTCCCAAAAGAAGAGGCATCGATTGAATCATGGAAGAAGATGATGGAACCTGTCTTTCGTCGAGCAACAAATTTAATTCTGCAGCATAGGAGAAAGGGCCGACTCTTAGATGTGGGAGCCGGATTTGGATTTTTTCTTTCAGAAATGAAAAAAGAAGGATGGGAGGTCATGGGGGTCGAGATCTCTCAAAGAGGGGTGAACTACGCGAGAGAAGTTTTAGGGCTGGTCATTTATCCTGGGTCTTTAGAAAAGGCAACCTTCCCTTCCAATTATTTTGACGCGATCGCTGGATTTTATCTCATCGAACACCTTCCTGACCCAATCCGTTTTCTCAGGGAATGTCATCGAATTTTAAAACCAGGAGGACTCCTCCTGTTGCGATATCCCCATACTACGCCCATTAAGGACCTCCTCCACCTTTTAGGCATGCCAAATCGCCTATACGATCTCCCCGCTCATCTCTCTGATTTTTCTCCCAGGATCATCCAGTCATGTTTGGAGAGAGTGGGGTTCGGAAAATGTGATCACCTCATCGGTGGATACACCCTCCCCCATGATTGGGGGAAGCGAGTGGCATCCACTATTTTTGGGAATATCTCAGAAGCCCTTTTTTATTTAAGTCTAAAAAAATTTCTTTTCCCAGGAGTGAGTAAAACCATCTTAGCCTTCAAGAAAGATACATAGTGTAGAGAGGTTGCTCAAGGAAGAGGTCAAAGAGACGTTTTGAAGAAGCGGGTTGTCGTTACAGGTCTGGGTGTGGTCAGTGCCGTGGGGAATAGCCTTCCCGAATTCTGGAATTCCCTTATGGAGGGCAGAGATGGAACAAAGGAGATTACGGTCTTCGATCCCTCTGCTTATCGAACCAAGATTGCTGCCGAGGTTTCCCATTTAAACCCTGAGGCCCATTTTTCAAAGAAGGAGATTAGACGTCTTTCTCGATGTGACCAATTCGGCTTGATTGCATTTAGAGAAGCCTGGAGATCTGCTGACGTTGAGCTGAGTTTACAGGATAAAGAAAGGGTCGGAGTTGTATTGGGAGCGGGTTCCGGTGGCATTCTCTCCGTTGAAAAATATTTTAGAGATTTCTATCGGAGTCGAAAAAAGTCTTCCCCTTCCCTACTCGTCTCGTACTCTCTTGCCACGACCACTGACCTCATTGCGATGGAGGGTCAACTAAAAGGGCCAAGGAGCACCACGGCAACCGTCTGCTCGTCAAGCTCTGCCTCCATCGGTGTGGCTTATGATATGATTCAGATGGGTTTGGCTGAGGTGATGGTGACGGGAGGGAGTGATTCCCTTTGTGAAGTCTCTTTCAGCGGGTTCAGCAGTCTGAAATTGGTGGACCCTGAAAGTTGCAAGCCTTTTGATAAAATGAGGCAGGGCCTGATTATCGGCGAAGGAGCCGGTATTCTGATCCTTGAGGAAATGGAACATGCGATAAAGCGAGATGCTCCGATCCATGCGGAATTTTTAGGGTATGGAATTTGTGCCGACGCCTACCATCTCACCGCACCAGAACCCCATGGGGAAGGTGTAGAGAGGGTGATTCGAATTGCCTTAGACCATGCTGGTATCTCCCCAGAGGAAGTCGACACCATTAATGCTCATGGGACAGCCACGCTTTATAATGATATTGCTGAGACCAGAGGGATTAGACGGGTTTTCGGAGAAAGGGCAAAAGAGATTCCTATCAGTGGAATCAAATCCATGATTGGACACTGCCTGGGCTCTGCCGGTGGCATGGAGGCCGTGGCAACCGTCATGACGCTGGAGACAGGAATGATTCCTCCTACGATTCACTATGAAGTCCCGGACCCCCTTTGTGATCTGAATTATACACCCAATCACTCGATCAAGAAGGAGGTTCAAATTGCCATATCCAACTCCTTCGCCTTTGGAGGAAACAATGTCTGTCTGGTGTTCAAGAAATTCAGTTCGGAGTAATGAGTTCGTAGTTGGGAGATAATCAATCTATAGCAAAATCTATGGGAAAATAGGTAAGTGAATGCATCATCATTATTTTGAAAAAACTCCGAACTCCGAACCCCAAACTCTAAACTCCCCGGAGGGGCGCCGCGTTGTCATTTCCGGTTTGGGGATTGTCTCTTCTATCGGCGTTGGTAAAGAGGCGTTTTGGGAGAATTGCCTTCAGGGAGTTTCAGGGATCAAGCCGATTCAGGGGTTTGATGTGAGCCCTTATCGGTCTCGATTGGGGGGTCAACTTCCGGAGATCGATTTTAAAGCTTTCATTAACCCTGTCAACCTCAGAAGAATGGATCGAATTGGGAAGATCGTCGTCTCAGCCGTCCGCTTGGCGATGGATGATTCGAAACTCCACCTGAAGGAAGAAGATTCCGATCGAATAGGGATTTCGATTGGAACAGGCCTGGGCAGCGCCAATACAGTCGATCAATTTTTCCGTTCTCTGTTGAAAGAAGGACCTCTGGGGGCAACACCTTTACTCTTTCAGACAGCTGTTCCCAATGCCATCACCAGCCATTGCGCTATCGAATATGGTATCAAGGGAGTGAACATCACTTTCTCCCACAAAGAGTCTTCCGCCGAAATGGCCATCGCTTTTGCTTATCATCTCTTAAAAGAAGGGAGGGCAGATATCATCTTCGCAGGAGGAGGGGATGAGCTGAGCGAGCCTCTTTATCATGTCTATTCAATGCTGGGAGCGTTATCCCCAGGAAAGGGAAGGGGTGTGGAAGGGATGAGACCCTTTGATCAAGATCGGAATGGGATTGTCCTCGGGGAGGGAAGCGGAATTCTTGTATTAGAGACATTGGAGCATGCGAAAAAGAGGGGGACGAAAATCTATGCCGAAATAGCAGGCGTGGGGCTTTCGGGGAGCACCGATGGACTTCTTCAATATGATTCCCAAGGGAATTCGATGGCCAGGGCGATGTCTTTAGCCGCGAAGGAACTTCAAAACGTGGACTACATTTCAGCGGCGGCCAACTCCACTCCTGACCTGGATCGAGTTGAGGCCTTTGCCATTAAGAAGGTTTTTGGGGAAAGGACCAAAGAGATCTCTGTGAGCAGTCTCAAATCCATGCTCGGGGAGTTTGATGGGTCAGGGGGGATCAGGGCATGCGCCTTAGCATCGAGTCTTTACTACGAGATGATTCCTCCCACGATTGGGACAAAACATGTTGATCCACAGTGTAATTTGAATTTAGTGCTTCATCGACCAGAAAGAAAAACGATAAGGTCTGCCCTGCTGAATGGATTTTCCAACGGAGGTTCAAATATCTCATTGGGGTTTAGACGGTACTCTTATTCTTGAGCGCTCCCATTACTTGGGGGAACCTTGTTGTTGCTTGACGCGGCAACTTGTATCTATTCCAATTAGAGAGAATTGCAAACCAGAGCCTTGCTGTTTGATGGGCTATGGGCCGATGGCTTTTGTGCCAGTTGAAGAGATCCATCGTTTTACAGCCGAGCCTCATCTTCATCAGGTAATGACCGGGCCCGAGATAGAGGCGGGTCACCCCTCCTGATATAGCCTCTGCTATAGGTGTGTAATACGTCAGGACAAAATATGTCATATCGTTCCCACACTTTTCATGGTCAACGCCTACCAGCGGAACATGTGACACTCTATTATACCTTAACTCTACGGACACACCTGTGACAATGTCAGCCTTGCGTGATATGTGCAGGATGGCATTTTGGCCGAGGTTTCGCTTGAGTTCAGAGAAGAAATCCTTATTGAAGCAGAAGGGGAGGTTCCAATACTTGCGATAGTTCATAGTCAATAGCTCATGAAGACGCTCCGCATTCTCATTGACATTTTCGAGAACTGAGACTGTTGTCCCGCTCTTTCGGTTTTTATTAATCTGAGTTCGCACATTCTTTCTTGCATGTCGGCTGATGCGGTCGAGATATTTTTCATATTCTTTGAAAGAAGACCAACATATATCGAGAAGTGTCATGGGCACATGACGAGAATGGCAATAGCCATGCTTTTGCAAAACTGTGGCTAACTCCAAATCTCCTTCTGGAACTTCAATCAGGTTAATGGGTAGTCCGTTCGATTTGGCCTCCCCTTCCACCATGTCAAGGAGTTTGTTCATCACAGTTTGTTTGTGTTCAGGGGTTGCCTCAGGCTCGACAGCCAGATGATCGCCATAACCCCATAGCGTTCCGCACACCATCGCTGGCATAAAGGAGACTCCGAGCCGCAGGGCCAATGGTTTAATCCTACCGAATAGGTAATCATCCAGATCCGATACCGTTTGAGTTTTGGAAAAGATGTAGCATACCGTTGATCCAACGGTTCTTCCGTTCTCCCTGACCAACACGTAGAAAGGTCGTATATCCCCGATGAAGGTTCTTTCTACTGTCTGAAGCCAACCATGGGTGGCGAATACATTCTTAGTGATCAATCGATCCCATTCATCTCGCGGGATCTCAGCGATTCTGGAAAAGACGTCTATCGTCTGCATTTTTTAGAAGGATAAAGTTAAGAAGAAGAAATGTGACGATATATTACGGCTATGCTCGTTAAGTTCATCAAGGTCGTTGGCCTCTTGGTCCAAAATGCCACTTCCTGAAAAGTGTAACATACCAGTCAGACTTCAAAATTCTTGCGCCCAATTTTAATTTGAACCGCAACGCAGGGGCGTTAAATCGTTCGGTAATGCTATAAATTTTTGTTCGTCCCAACCGGGCTAATTCGCCGTAAAGGTGATAACGCAGAGCAGGGGCCAGTCCCTGCCCCCGTAAGTCGGATGCAGTATATGCATCGAACAGGTAGGCTTCGTCATCATTGAGGGAGAACGAGTAGCCTTCAGACTGACACCGGGTCAAGTTACACCATGTAAAAGCCACCAAATGACCATCGCGTTTTGCACCAAGACAAAGATTTCCATCTTTTAATCGTCTCTGTAACTCTTCATAACGGACTGGTCGATACGGAATTTGTGCCATCTCTGTCATATCTTCGGGTCCAAGAAAACTAACTTCACAACCCTCCAGACCGACCTGCTGTTGCCGTGTAACCCCTTCTGTGATTCCTTCTTGGATAAGGTAAATGAGGTGAATCTGGATTCCCAACTTGTCAAGACCGTCGATGAAAATGCGAGGGAGAGGACTGTATCGAACTTTTTCTTGAAGATGTTTAAAATAGCTCATTTATTTTCCGCCTGAATCAGACCGACGTCACACCGAGAAGCTCTCTGGCCTCCTTTGCTGAGTAAGGCACACGACCCAGGGCATGGGCGATGGAGAGAACGCGCTCGAGCAGCTCTCTATTGGTGACCAGTCTCGTTCTATCGTCGTCAAACCAGATATTGTCCTCCAAGCCAATTCGAACCCCACCTCCCGCCACAAGCGATGCGGCATTCATGGGAAGCTGGAAACGACCGACACCTCCGACGGACCAGATGGAGTCTGTTGGCAGTTCATTGATCATAAGTCCTAAATTAAGAAGATTGGCCTGCGCGCAAGCGATGTTACCCAGAATCAGATTGAAATAATATGGGGGATGAATAAGCTTTTTTTCAATCAAGTACTTCGCATAATTGATCATCCCTACATCAAACGCTTCTAATTCAGGGCGGATCCCTCTTTTTAACATTTCTCTGGCAAGAGCTTGTATCATTTGCGGAGTGCTAATACTTGCCACGTTATTGAAATTCAGGGAACTCAAAGTCAAACTTCCGAAATCCGGTTTTAATTCACCTTCCAGGGTGAGACACTCAGAGCGTTTTTCAAACTCACTAAATGTTCGACCACTTGTCGAAACGCACAGGATAAGGTCTTTAAATTTATTTCTAATCCCACGAATGATCTCTGCGTACACCTCTTTTTTGTAGGTGGGTTCCCCTGTGATCGGGTCTCGAGCATGCAGATGAACCATGTTGATGCCTAAATCCGCCACCTCGGAGACCTGATTGACAATTTCATCCGGAGTGATGGGAATATGGGGGGTCATCTCTTTCGTCGGGATCATTCCCGTAGGTGTAAAATTGAAAATGAATTTCTTGTTTTCCATTTCATCCCTCCAAATCCCGATTACAATCCTCTATACTTGCCAGCCTTTTCTCATTTGGCATTTCTTAAAACATAGTCTCTTTCAATGATTTCCGTAAAGAATGAATGATAGGTTAAGTGGTTTCCAGTGGGAAACCAATTTAATTGGGAGTATTTATATCCTTATTTAAAATAAATGTCAAAGAAAGTAAGTTTTGTACGCATACCATTCGACGAGAGATGAAAACCTATGTTATACTGCAACCATTATGACAGATACAGATGTGATCATCATTGGAGCAGGAATGGCGGGCCTCACCTGTGGCTGTCTCCTTGCCCAAAAGGGTTTGAAGGTCCTGATGATCGAGAAGAATAAGAAGGTGGGTGGTTGTTGTACTTCTTTCCAAAAAGAAGGCTTTTCCTTTGATCTCTCTGTGCAGTCATTAGGGGAATGTCAGAAAGGGGGAAGGATATGGTCCCTCCTTGAGAAATTAGACCTCCTGAATGAAGTTCCTTTTATCCCACTCGAACCCGCAAGGGAATATCACTTCCCGGACCAGAAGGTCATTCAATCTTCCAAACTGGAAACCCACATTGAAAACCTCTCGTCCCTGTTTCCAAACGAGAGAGAAGGAATTATAAAGGTATATACCATCCTAAAAAAAATTTATGATGAATTTACTTCCGTCCCCTCCTCTTTCAATTGGTTTGAACCCTCTTCCTTTTCTGCCCGCTATCCTTATCTTTCACGGTATAGAGATCGGACCTTTGCAGAACTTCTTCAAGAATCTGTTTCTCATCCTTTTTTAAAGACACTTCTCTCGATCCGAAGTTCCTATGCTCTGCTTCCCTTAGAAGAGATCTCTGTCGTTGGGATGGCCGGCATTGAAATGTCCTATTTTAATTTTGGGGTATCCTGTATTGAGGGAAAGGTAGAGCAGCTTCCACTTAAAATGGGAGAGGCTTTTCAAAAGATGGGAGGTACCATTTTAATAAGCCATGAGGTGGATCAAATCCTGATAGGAGAGAGGAGGGCAATCGGTGTAAAGCTGAAAGACGGTCAGGAGATGACAGGGAAGGTCATCATTTCCAATATCGATGCCTATCACACCTTTTCAAACCTGATTGGGGAGGACCGAATTCCAGGCGGTTTTCTGTCAAAATTAAAAGGGATGAAACCTTCTCTCTCTTATTTCATCCTCTGCCTCGGAATTGAAGGAGTACTGGAGGAATTACCCGTTTCAAATAACGAGGTTTTCTTCGAGAAGGATCTCCGAAAAGAATATCAATCTCTCTCCAAGAATCAAATTTCAGAAGAGGCTCCTTTCTACCTCCTCGCCCCGTCAAAAGTCAATTCCTCCCATGCACCCAAGGGGAAAAGCACACTCTGCCTGAGCTATAAAACCACCTATCACTTGAGTCGGGATTGGGGGCAACAAATCAAAGACGAGCTCTCCCGGCGTCTCATCAAGAGAGCTTCCGTATTCATTCCTCATTTAGAGAAACGAATTGCGATTAAAGTGGAAACCACCCCGAAGACGATTGAGCAATGGACTTGCAACCGATGGGGGGCTGCTTACGGGTGGGAGCAGACCCCAAGGCAATCTGGAATTTACCGACTTCCGCGCACCACCCCCATTCCCAATCTTTACCTTACGGGTCATTGGACCTCCCCTGGAGGGGGAATCGCAGGAGTCGTTGCTTCTGGAGAATTGACTGCGGAAGCGGTGTGGAGTCGATTCGAGAAAGGAGAACAATGAAATGATCCGAAAACCCTTGTTTGTCATTCCGAGTCTCTTTCTCCTGGTACTCTTTCTTTCAGGATGTCCTAAAAAAATGGTGAAGATTCCTTCGATCGAGACCCCTCCTGTGAAAGACCCCATGACGAAACTTCTTGATGCCTTTTCCTCTGCCGATTCTGTTCAAGCGAGAGCCTCGATTCGTCTCGACACCGTCAGGAAAGGGGAAGAGTTAAAATTTCTTCTTAATGGCATCGTCCTTTATGAGAAACCGGATAAGCTTCGCATCCTGGGCTACCATCCTCTTGGAATGGGTGTGTTTGACGCTCTTTACCGAGGCGGGGAATTTTTTCTCTTTAGCCCATTGCAAAGTAGGGCCTATACTGGGGATATTTCAGAATTTAGGGATGTCATCTCAAAGGCGAATATTAAAATTTTAACGGAAAAGCCTGAAGGAGATCTCGTTCCGAATCGGATTCAAATCGAGCTGCCTGAGAAGGAGACCCGGTTAGATGTGAAATTGAAGGAGGTTTCCTTAAATTCCTCCCTACCGAAAAGTACGTTTCAATGGGTGACTCCAGAAGGAGTGGAAGTTAGACCCTTAGCCCAATTTTTAAAAGGAAAGAAATTGGAATGAAGATTTCTTTCATTATCCCCAGATGGCCGAAGGAAAGCTTCTGGGATGTAATTGCATTTAAATTTCCCCTCCTCTCAACTTCATTGCTTGCGGGGCTTACCCCTCCGCATCACCAAATTCGAATCATAGATGAAAGTCTTACGGAGATAGACTTCAACCATGAAGTCGATCTGGTTGCCATTACCGCCATGACTCCATTGGCACCGAGGGGATATGAGATCGCAGACGAATTTCGCAAAAGGGGGAGGAAGGTGGTAATAGGAGGGATCCACGCATCCTGGCTTCCTGAAGAGGCGAAGGCGCATTCCGACAGTGTGGCCATAGGGGAAGCCGATGAAGTCTGGAACGAAATACTGAAGGATGCGGAAATGGGAATGATGAAGCCCTTTTACCACCAGAAGGAAAGGACGGATCTTAACCATCTTCCCATTCCGAGAAGGGATCTCTTACCTCAAAAGGGATATCTTTTTCATAATCTGATTCAGACCACAAGGGGTTGCCCTTATGACTGTGAGTTCTGTTCGGTGACGGCACTTCATGGAAGAACTTATCGGATGAGACCGATTTCTGAAGTGGAAAAAGAGATTCAATCCCTGGAGCGATCAAAAGCCTATATCTTCTTTGTCGATGATAATATTGTTGGAAATCTTCCACATGCAAAAGAACTTCTC
>JACAEV010000166.1 GCA_013388645.1 Syntrophaceae bacterium
GCTTCTTGAACGGAGAAGGTATGCCGGGTATGACAGGCATCGCAGGAGGCGACGCCAAAGCCGGCTCCGCTCTTTTTCAACTCCTTGATCTCAGCCTCGGTCTTAATTCCGATTTTATGACAGCCCCCACAGCCCTTCATCCCCTCCATCAGGGACATGGGTTGCCAGTGCGCGGTCGGCATGGCTTTCATGGCGGTCCAGGCATGGGCATGTTTTCCTGCCTTAAATTCCTTCACCCGTTGGTTATGACAGGTGGCACAGGTGTCAGGTGTAGGAATTTTGGCCTGGGTCACATCTTTGGATGACTTGTGGTCGCTTCCATGGCAAACCGTGCAATCAATCTTATTCTTGCTGTGTTTGCTCAATTGCCAGTCGTTGACGATGCCCGGTGTAACTTTTTTGTGGCATTCTACACACACCTGAGCGTAAGCCGTTGAGAAAAACAATAACCCCCCAAAAAGAATTGAGACGGATCGAAATAAAACAGGTTTCATCCTTAACCTCCTTTTCAACGAACCCCTGATATGCTTTAGGTTGTTTAATTGATAGCTTTGCTTTAAATTCTGAGAAAATCATTGACTTAAGTCAAAAAGTTCTTAATTATTAAAGGAGGAGTCAGTTTCTTATGGTGAAAAAATTTTTTAAAGATTGATATTTCTTCTCCCCTATGCCTTTGATATTTTTTATTTCTTCAACGGATCGGAACCCTTTTCTTCTTTCGCGATAAGCGATCATCTCGTTGGCGAGCGACTCGCCTATCTCCGGAATTAAACAAAGATCCTCATGGGAAACTCGGTTAAGGTCAAGAGGGATGGAGAAGACAAGTAATTTATTGGCTTCCATTCGGCTGATTTTTATCTTAAAATCTCCTCCTTCAATCTCCTCCTGCCCTTCCTCTCCTAAGAAGGTGGGAGAAGGGATTTGGGAAGGCTCTTTCGTGACGGTGAGGAGGGTTCCTGTTTCTAAACGTTCTGTGGAGGAGATGGGATCAAACCGGGCTATTTCCTTCAATCCGCCAGCCTTTTCAATCGCCTCTTTTAACGTTGGGGGAGAATTGAAAATATAGATCCCAGGTTTTTGAATTTCTCCTGAGACCTCGATCACTATTTCTTTAATGGTCTCCTCTGGAGGAAGGGGAGAGTGATCGTAAAATTTATAGGTGAGGATGCCGAAGAGGAATAAGGCTAAAACGAAAAGGATTCGTTGTTGATCGAGAGAGAGATACCTCATCATTTAGAATATTAGGATATCAGGATACCAGAGTATCAGGATATCAGGGGGTTAAATTACATTTTTAATTTTATCGCAAGCCTTTTCCTCTTTTTCGTTTTTCTTTTTATGAATATAACGAACGTATTCATTGATGCCTCGAATCACTTCTTCATACCCTTCAACCCAATTTTGGGATAGTCCTGGACTTAAATATTTTTTCCCCATTAATTTGCGTAATTGATTTTGGGTCTCCCCTGCTTCTTTTCTCGCTATATAAAATCCTTTAATTTTTTCTTTATAGTAGTAGGCTGTATATCCTTCCGCAATATTATCACAGTCTGATGATGGGCAACGTTCGATTTGATCTTTTAGTTTATAGTCTTCTGTTTTAGGTAAGCTCCTACAGAATTTATGAATTTCCTGCATCAGATTGTGTGCTTACTGCCATACCCAAAGTTTCTCAAATCCCGCTATTGCCGTTCCTGAATTGACCGAATCCTTAATTTCTTTCATTTACCCTGATGTCCTGATAGCCTGGTAACCTGATGTCCTTACGATTTTTCACCCTCTTCTTTCTTCAGGAGTTTGTAGTCGATGGAATCGACGAGGGCTTGCCAGCTCGCTTGGATGATGTTTTCAGAAACTCCCACAGTTCCCCATTTGGATTTTCCATCCCCCGATTCGATGAGAACTCTCGTTTGTGCTCCTGTTCCGTCCTTGGTGGAAAGGATCCTCACCTTGTAGTCAAGAAGTTTAACCTCTTTGAGGGAAGGGTAGAATTTTTCAAGGGCCTTTCGGATGGCATGGTCGAGAGCGTTGACCGGACCATTTCCAACCGCTGCCGTATGCTCTACTTGATTACCTATCCGAACCATAATGGTGGCCTCAGAAAGGGGAATCTCTTCTTCTGTTTTTTTCTCGACGATCACTCGAAAACCCATTAGTTCAAAAAATTTCTTATGCTGCCCGAGGGCCTTTTTGATAAGAATCTCAAAAGAACCTTCTGCTCCTTCAAACTGGAAACCTTCGTTTTCCAGTTTTTTGAGGTTGTCAAGGATATTCCTCACCTTTGGGTCCTTACTTTGGAAATCAATTTTAAATTCAGAAGCCTTATAGAGAATATTGGATTCACCTGAAAGGTCAGAGATCAATACCCTTTGACGATTTCCGACTCGTTCCGGCGAAATATGTTCGTAGGTCGCATCACTCTTCCGGATGGCACTGACATGGATCCCTCCCTTATGGGCAAAGGCACTATCCCCTACATAGGGGAGGTATTTATAATGAGGGAGGTTTGCCAACTCTGAGACGAAACGGGATACCTCAGTCATCTTTTTCAATTGGGCATCTGTGATACAATCGACCCCCATCTTCAGTTTAAGATTGGGGATGATCGAACAGAGATTGGCATTCCCACATCGTTCTCCATACCCATTGATGGTGCCATGGACCATCTGAACTCCTTCCTTGACTGCGAGGAGGGTGTTCGCCACAGCCATCTCTGTATCGTTATGGACATGGATGCCGAGAGGGACTCGAATTTGTTTCTTTACCTCTTTGATGATGGATTGGATCTCGTCCAGCAAAGTCCCTCCGTTGGTGTCACACAAGACAATCCAATCCGCCTCCGCCTCTTGGGCTGCCATCAGGGTGGAGAGGGCATACCGGGGATTGCTTTTGTATCCATCGAAGAAATGTTCTGCATCAAAAATGATTTCCTCAACTCGACCCTTGAGGAAATGGATTGAATGATGAATCATTTCAAGATTTTGATCGAGGGTGATATTTAATGCCTCGAGAGGATGAATATCCCAGGACTTTCCAAAAATGGTGACCACCTCTGTGCCGGCCTCAATTAGAGCCTGAAGGTTTGGGTCCTTTTGGGGTGGTGTCCCTGCCCGACAGGTGCTCCCGAAAGCGACCATCTTTGCCCGACCCGGGGGAGCCGATTTCATTTCCTGGAAGAACTGGAGGTCCTTGGGATTGGAACCAGGCCATCCCCCTTCGATATAGTGGATTCCCAATTCATCGAGCTTCTGTGCAATCCGTATTTTATCTTCTACGGAGAAGGCAATATCCTCTGCTTGAGAACCATCGCGAAGAGTGGTGTCGTAGAGTTTAATTGGACCGAGCTTACTCAAAACAACGTTACCTCCATATAGATATCTGAGGCCTGTGCCTATATTAAGGATGGGTTTGAAATGGTGGAATGATGGAATAATGGGTTTAAAAACAATATTCCAGTTTTCCAATATTCCATGATCTCAAGCTCGTCATTGTTCTTCTGTAACGGATGGCTTATCCAGCTCAAAGGCATCATGGAGGGCCCGAACGGCCAATTCCGTATATTTGGAATCAATGATACAGGAGATTTTAATCTCTGAAGTAGAAATCATTTGAATATTAATTCCTTCTTTAGCCAAAGCGGTAAACATTTGTGTGGCCACATTTGAATGGCTCCTCATGCCGACCCCCACAATGGAAACCTTCGCAATATCCTCATTGGATTTGACCTCTTTTCCGCCGAACTCCTTGATGGTCTCCTTGACGATCTGAAGGGTCTTTGCAAAATCGGTTTTGGGGACCGTAAAGGCCATATCAGCACAACCCATCTCAGTACTCGAGGTTTGAACAATCATGTCCACCACAATATTGGCATCCGCAATGGGTTTAAAGATTTTCGCAGCGATCCCAGGAACATCGGGAACCCGCATAATCTCGATTCTCGCTTCATTCTTATTATAAGTGACACCTGAGACGACCACTCTTTCCATATCTTTATCCTCCTTGCAGACAATGGTTCCAGGATTCTCGTTAAAAGATGATCTGACATGAATGGGGACATCATATTTTTTAGCGAACTCCACAGAACGGATTTGTAATACCTTTGATCCAAGGCTGGCCATTTCCAACATCTCGTCATATGAAATTTTATTCAGTTTTCTCGCTTTAGAGCAGATATTGGGATCCGTGGTGTAAACCCCATCCACATCGGTATAGATTTCACAGGAGTCTGCTTTCAGGGCTGCAGCAATGGCAACGGCCGTCGTATCAGATCCTCCTCGCCCTAAGGTCGTGATATTGTCCAAATCATCCACTCCCTGGAACCCTGCTACCACCACCACTCGACCACGCTTTAGGTCGTTCATCACTTTCTCCGATTCAATCCCTGTAATCCGTGCCTTGCCGAAGGCGCTGTCCGTAGCGATCTTAATTTGGAACCCTAAATAGGATTTTGAATCAACTCCCATAGTCTTCAAAGCAATGGACAGCAGCGCGATAGAGACTTGCTCCCCGGTGGAGAGAAGCACATCCATTTCCCTCTCATCGGGATGAGGGGTCACTTGTTGGGCCAAACGGATCAATTTATCCGTTTCTCCAGCCATTGCGGAAACCACCACTACCACCTCATGCCCTTGATTTTTGGTATCCAGAACCCTCTTGGCTACATTTCTAATTCGATTGACATCCCCGACAGAGGTTCCACCATATTTCTGAACCACCAATGCCATCTGAATACCCCCTTTGATTCTAATTAAGTCTTAGGATCGGAGCTTGCCTGTCCCGCCATCGGTCGGGACCAGGACTATTAGGCAGGAGTTCCTGGGTTTAAGCTTTTTAAAAGTCAGCTTTTCATCATTTCACTTGGCCCCTTGAACCCTGGAATCCTTGAGCCCTTCTATTATTTTAAGAGGGCGTTTTCCTATTCCGATCAACTCTATGGACCGTGAATGGGTCCCTGTATAAGTCATATGGATAGACAGTCTTTCATTTGGGAGAAACGAGGGAATTTTATCCGCCCATTCGATAGCGGTAATCCCTTTTCCTTGAAAATAATCCTCCAGGCCTAATTCTTCTGCCTCCCCTTCCCACTTCAACCGATATAGATCAATATGGTAAAAAGGGATTTTCCCTGGATATTCATGGATCAATGTAAACGAGGGGCTTGAGATATAAGTGGGTTTTCCGACTCCTATTCCGTTAGACATTCCCTTGATGAATTGAGTCTTCCCGGCCCCTAATTCACCCACTAAAGCGATGACATCTCCGCATTGAAGGAGACGTCCAACCTGTTTCCCGATCCGTATCGTCTCTGAAGGGCTTTGGGAATATAACATCATCTCCGAGATAAATTACACCTAAATTGAGCAATCCTCAAAATTTCTATGGAGAGCAGGGATGCTGAAAAGGCTTTTAGAGCGATCACCTTTTAATGCTGAAGCACTATTGAGAGCTGAGGAACCCTTCACCGGTTTGGTGTAATGAAAAGGTATTGACCTCACTTAAGAAAAAATCGCATTCTAAAAGACTTTGAGGCATTTCTGCTCCCCTTCAGGAACGCTGAATCGCTCAAATTAGGTTACCATAACCAAATCCCAATTGCTGAATCATAACCAGATCCAGATGACCGAATAAGGATAGAGTGGACAAAATAATTTGGATATGAGGCATTGAAATTTATCTGGTTATGGGTGTTTGAAATTTAGTTATTTCCCATTTAGGCTTTATACTTAAAGTCATCCGGGTTGAGATTTTCAAGCCATTCTTTGAGTTGATCTCCCTCCTTCTCCATGTCGATGGTTCGTGCTTTTTCGATGACTTGTTCGGATACAAAAATGGGGGCATCCACTGCCAGGGCAATGGCGATGGCATCACTGGGACGAGAGTCAATAATGATTTCTTCTCCTCTCCGATTGAGGTGGATCAATGCATAATAAGTATTTTCTTTGAGATCGTTGACTACAATTTTAATAATTTGAGAGTGGAGGTTTTTCAAAATGTTGTGAATGAGATCATGGGTGGACGGCCGATGAGATCCTATCTTTTTCAGTTTCATCGCAATGGCATTGGCCTCGAAAGGACCGATCCAAATGGGAAGTCCGGTCTTATTCGCCAGGTCCATCAGGAGGACCACAAATCCATTTGAGGTCGAATCGAACGTCAAAAATTTAACTTTCATTTCAACATACATCCTTCTTCTCCTTTCGTTGGCCGTTCTGAAAATACCCTCTTTAATGGGATGATCGATATCTTAGAGCTGCCCCGAGTCCTTCATATTCCTTCAGTATTTCATTCTCCTCGACCCACTTCACTTCTCCATCCTGACAGAGCACTACCTTCATCATTTCTTCTCCAAGGTCGATGGTCTTAATCTCCCCTTTACAGAATGGGCAAGAGAGGAGAGTGCCTCCTGGCTGAGGACTCCAGAGGAGGGAATCGCATCGACGGCATTTTCCACCCAATTCGGAGAAGGAGAGCAGGAGGTAGAGGGTGTGAATTTGCCCGGCATTCAGAGCCTCCAGCGTCGAATTCAGTCCCAAGGTGGCTAAACCCCCTTGAGAGGTTTTTTCCCTTAAGGCTTCGATCTGGCGATTGATTTCTTCTTTTTCTTTTTGGAGCAATCGCTCGAAAACTCGCCTCAATACTTTCGAACGTTCTTCTGTAAAATCCATTGAGAAGGAATCTGAAATTTGCATTTTTACTCTTTCTGGGAGGAAGGCCTTAAAGTTAGCGAGAATTCGATCCTGACCAATTAGAACCATCCGTTTCCATTTTCCGGAATCAAAAAGCTCCGTCAGCTGTTCCGCTACCTCCTTATGGTGTTTATCCATATGGTCTTTGATATGGCGTTGGTATCTCATTTGAGCCCAACCCCCTTGGTCATGTCGTCCTGGGACATAATTTTTAATGGAGGATTCAGTGGTTCGACCTTCCAAAGAAACTTCAAATAACCTTGCGGAATCCGTATCCACCATGACGACCAGGGCGTTTTGATACTGGGAGGAGCGTTGAACCAAAGGCCGCAAGACGGGAAGATAAGAGACAAATCCTTCATTTTTGAAAGAGAAGATCGAAGGGTAGGTCAGAAAAATTCCTGTGCCACTGCAGGAAAAAATAGCTGTTCCATTCATTTCTTCAGGATAGAGGTGGCGTATCAATCCTTCGACATACTTCTCAATTTGTTGTTGGTCTTTGGTCAAGCTATCGAGACAATCCTCTCGATCTCTAAATTGATGATAGACTTTCCTGAACTGATTCTTCGTGAAGAGGCGTGTGCGTTCCCGCTGCTGTTCGTCATCCCATTTCGTGTTGAGATAGAGTGATAAAAAAGGATAAGGAGCCTCTTCCAGATGGGCCAATTTTCTTATCTCGCTCATCATGTCCATCATCCGTTCCATTTTAGCTCTAAAGGGTCAGGCGATCCTGATCCATTTTAACCCATTTGACTACTCGGATAGGTTCCCTCTCCCAACCAGCGTTTTACCGTATCAAGTCAATCCGTCATGGCATTAGACAGGACAGATTTAGCCCCAAGATCAAAAAGGTGACCAACACGTACCCCATCTCGCCGAGAGTGGGACAAGCGGGGAGATAGGGCAACAAAAAGATCGTTATCAACCCAGAAACCCCACCCTATGGGAGGAGGAGCTTCACTTTTGGGAGGGGCACTTGATGTCTTAAAAAATCCTAACAAACTTTTAAGCTGGAATCAAATCCTCCCCTTCAAAAGGGTGGGGATTTTTTCAATGATGTCTGTTGCAATTAAAGATTTTTCCCCCACCTCCTTCACTCCTTCATCCCCTGCTTTCCCATGAAGATAGACAGCCATTTGGAGGGAAGTGAGGATATCAAACCCTTGACAGACCAATCCACCGATCATTCCAGTTAAAACATCCCCTGTTCCCCCTGAAGCCATTCCTGGATTTCCCGTAGGGTTAATAAAAACCTCCCCTTTAGGGGTCGTAATGAGGGTCGGATGTCCCTTGAGAATGAGGTGAACATGTTGGGACTGACAGAAATTTCTGCTCACTTTGATTCGGTCTTCTAAGATTTCTTTGACCGTGGATCGAATGAGTCTTGCCATCTCGCCCGGGTGGGGAGTGAGAATGAGCGACCGGTTTGTGGTAGGAAGTGTTTTAGGTTGTGTCGCCAATGCCGTCAGTCCATCCGCATCCAAGATGATCGGGAGGTCCAGTGTCCTGATTAATTTGAGGACAAGTGATTGGGTTTCCTTCAATAATCCAAGGCCTGGACCGATGATCACAGCCTTTTTATTTTCGCAGAGGCGGATAATCGAACTGAAGGCCCTGAGGCTGAGCGTTTGCTTGGGAGTTTCTGGTAACGGTTCGGTCATCACCTCGGTCAGTTTCATTTCCATGATGGGATTGAGGCTTTTTGGGATCGCAAGGGTCACCAGGCCCGCTCCCATTTTGAGCGCTGCTTGACATGCCATCGCAGCCGCACCGGTTTTGCCGACCGATCCCGCAATCACCAGTAGGTGTCCATAATCTCCTTTATGGGTATCTGGCTGACGCGGGATGGATAGCCATTTTTGGATTTCATCTTCTTCCAGTAGATAGGTTGGAATTTTTTCTTCCTCGATCAATCTTTGGGGGATTCCGATATCCACGACTTTTATTTTACCGACATAGTCGAGCCCTGGAGAGATGAGATGCCCGATTTTGGGTAGGCCAAAGGTGACCGTCAAGGTGGCTCGGATGGCTGTGCCAAAAGGTTTTCCTGTATTTGCGTCCAGTCCAGAAGGGATGTCAATGGCCACGATGGGTTTTTGAAGTGTATTGAGATGATCAATGACCTCTCGGTAGTAGCCTCTGACTTCCGCGTCAAGTCCTGTGCCAAAGATTCCGTCCACCAGGATGTCAAATTTTTCTAAATCCCTTTTTATTTTTTGGTAATCCTTAGAGGAGGGGACAGAGATGACGTCTCCTTTCATGCGATGAAAAATATGATAATTCGTCTCGGCGTCCCCTCTCAAGCTCTTTGGGTCGGTGAGAAGGTAAACCTTCACGAAGATACCTTGATTTAGAAGATAACGAGCGATCACGAATCCATCTCCCCCATTGTTTCCCTTACCGGCAATGATCGCTATTTTTTTCTGCCGAATCGGGGAGAAAGTATTGCAGATGATTTCGGAAGCTCCCCTCCCTGCATTTTCCATGAGGACCACTCCTGGAATTCGGTAGGTCTCGATCGCCTTTCGGTCCAACTCTTGCATCTGTTCAGCAGTCGCTACTTTCATCATTTCCATCCTCTAATAACACATGGGCCACGGCATAAGGTCGGTCGTGGGAAAGGGTGAGAAGAGCCTTTTTAATGTGGAGGGTATTGAAAACCTCCTTTGCCTTCTGATGAAAACAGAACGAGGGTTTTCCCATGGAATCGTTCACCACTTCAATATCTACCCATTGGATCCCGTGTCGAAGTCCCCAACCAATGGCTTTGAGGAAAGCCTCCTTTGCCGCAAACCGGGTGGCGAAACATTCGGGAGGCCGAGTTCGTCGTTGACACCACCCAATTTCTTTCTCGGTAAAGACCCGACCGAGAAAGAAATCTCCCCAACGAGCTATCATCCGTTCGATCCGATCCATATTCACAATATCAATGCCGGTTCCAATCACCATAATAGTTCGGAGTGTTTAGTTCGTAGTTCGGAGTACTTCGTTTTTACTTTTAAATTTTTAACTCTGAACTCCTAACTCCGAACTCAAAACTTTTATCATCTGATGAGGGCGATCATCTCTCGAACAGCTTGTTTCAAGCCTACGAGGACGGCCCGAGCGATAATGCTATGACCGATATTGAGTTCCTCAATTTCTTTTATTTCTGCAATCCGTTGGACATTGACATAGTTTAACCCATGGCCGGCGGCGATCTGAAGATTACAGTGAGAAGCCTCCGCCACGGCATCGAGAATCTTTTTCAGTTCTTTATCTTTCTCAGCAGGGGTCTTCGCATCGCAGTAATGGCCGGTATGAATTTCAATAGCATCAGCACCGACCTCTTCCGAAGCCTTGATCTGATTTTTTTGGGGATCGATGAAAAGACTGACAGGGATTCCTCCCTTGTGAAGTCGTTGAATTGCCTTTTTGAGTGATGGGAAAAATTTGATGACATCCAGACCCCCTTCGGTTGTCAGTTCCTCCCTTTTCTCCGGGACGAGTGTGACGATCTCCGGTTTCGTTGTCAAAGCAATGCGGATCATCTCCTCAGTGGCAGCCATCTCCAAATTCAAACGAGTTTGAATGGTTTGCCTAAGGATTTGGAGATCTCGATCCTGAATATGACGCCGATCTTCCCGCAGATGGCAAACGATTCCGTCCGCCCCAGCCAATTCCACTAATCCTGCGGCAATGACCGGATCAGGATACATGACCCCCCGGGCCTGCCTGACCGTTGCGACATGATCAATATTAACCCCTAATCTTGCCATGAATCCTCCCATTTCGAGAAGGGGAAAGATAATTATCCTCCACCTTCCCTTATTCACGATCTATTCTCAATATTTTTAAATTGGCTTATCACATTTCTTCAGATAAGGTCAAGTTAGGCCGACTTCCTGCAAGGCGGATGGCGTCAGCCACTGCAATTGTTTTTTTTGCCTGTAGTACATCATGGGTACGGATAATTTGAGCCCCATTGAGGACTCCAATGGCAATGGTGGATAAGGTCCCCTCCAATCGGTTGCCAACCTCTGCATTGAGAATTTTTCCGATAAACGTCTTTCGAGATGTGCCTAAAAGAATAGGTTTTCCAAGTACTCGAAACTCATAAAGATTTTTAATAATAAGGAGGTTATCTTCCAGGGTTTTCCCAAACCCGATACCAGGGTCAACAATAATCTGTTGGGGGTCTACTCCTGATGATTCTGCCATTCGGATAGAATCTTTAAGATATCGTATTATTTCGGAGAATAGAGATTCGTAATGGACATCCTTTTGCATTGTTTCAGGGGTTCCACGGATATGCATAAGAATCAATGGAGTATTCTCTTTGGCAGCAACTTTTGCAAGACTTTTGTCAAAATGTAATCCACTGATATCATTAATGATTTCTGCTCCTGCTTCAATCGCTCTCTGAGCCACGGCAGATTTATAAGTATCGATTGAAATAGGCACATCCGTTTCCTTGGCAAAAGATTCTATTACAGGGATCACTCGACGGAGTTCTTCTTCTAATTCAAGAGGTTTCGAACCCGGGCGAGTTGACTCCCCTCCAATATCGATCATGTCGGCTCCTTCTTCCACCATCTTTAACCCTTGAGCGATAGCTTGTTCTTTATTGAAGAAGAGACCACCGTCTGAAAAAGAATCTGGAGTGACATTGAGCACTCCCATGAGAAGGGTTCGTTTCCCTAACGTGAATGTTTTTTTTCGGCAACGTATGGTGTAATTGGTTTTCGAGAGATTTTTAATAGTTTCTTTGATGGATTGGCCAAGAGATTGGAGCCCTGGATATTGTTCTAATTTGGGGATTAGTTTTTCGAATTGTTTTTGGGTTCCCATGAGGAGGGCGTCTGTCTCTGGGGTGCTACAGTCCAGTCCTTTCCCATCCATCGCAACATCCCCACCCAGAGAGAGCATTTCTTGTTTCAGAAGGTTTGCTATCCTCGGATCAATCCCCTCGATTTTGAGATTGATATGAAGGGTTTTCCCTTCCATCAATTTGATGCCTGTGGAGTCCACTCCCACCTTTTTCATTTGATAGATGGCATCACTGGCATTGGTGATGTGAAGGCATCGAATCAGGTTCATCACAACTAAACATCTTCGCCCTTGATAATGGCTTCGATCTGGTTTCCGTCAAGAACCTCTTTTTCAAGGAGGGTATTGGCCAGTTTATGGAGAATGGCCATGTTCGACTGGATGATCTCTTTTGCCTTTTCATATCCCTGAGTGACAATTTCCCTGATTTCATTATCAATCAGGCGAGCCGTCTCCTCGCTATAATCTCGGTGTTGGGCAAACTCTCTTCCCAAGAAGATCTGTTCTTCTCTTTTCCCAAAAGCCAAAGGACCAAGATGATCGCTCATCCCCCATTCACACACCATTTTTCTGGCAATTTCTGTGGATCGTTCAATATCATTCCCTGCACCGGTGGTCTGACGTTTCAAAACCAGTTCCTCTGCTGCCCTTCCTCCCATCATGACGGTAATGTTGTTCAGGAGGTAATCCTTCGGGTAGGTATGTTTTTCATCAATCGGAAGTTGTTGCGTGATGCCTAAAGCGCGACCTCTCGGGATAATTGTCACTTTATGGATGGGATCTGTTCCAGGGGTCATTTTTGCCACCAGGGTATGACCCGCCTCGTGAAAAGCAGTTATCCTTCGTTCTTCCAAAGGAATGATCATGGATTTTCGTTCCACACCCATCAGGACTTTATCCTTGGCCTGTTCCAAGTCACTCATGTCCACCCGTTCTTTTCCCAAACGTGCAGCCAGTAAAGCGGCCTCATTCACCAGATTCTCTAAATCCGCCCCAGTGAATCCAGGAGTCCCTCGGGCCAAGACAGCAAGATTGACATCCTCAGCTAAGGGCGTTCTTTTGGCATGAACTTTTAAAATTTCTTCTCTTCCCTTCACATCTGGCACGGGCACAACCACTTGACGGTCGAAACGACCTGGTCTGAGCAGTGCGGGATCGAGCACATCGGGCCGGTTGGTGGCTGCGATCAGGATGACCCCTTCATTTGATTCAAACCCATCCATTTCGACGAGTAATTGATTCAATGTTTGTTCTCGTTCGTCATGTCCTCCCCCTAAACCCGCTCCTCGATGTCTTCCCACGGCGTCAATTTCATCGATGAAAATAATACAGGGAGCATTCCGTTTTCCCTGCAGGAAAAGATCACGTACTCGGGAGGCCCCCACCCCAACAAACATCTCAACGAAATCAGATCCACTGATGCTGAAAAAGGGAACGTCCGCTTCCCCTGCGATCGCTCGGGCTAAAAGTGTCTTACCCGTTCCGGGAGCGCCGATGAGGAGAACTCCCTTAGGAATCCTTCCACCCAGTTTTGTAAATTTTTTTGGATCCCTGAGAAAGGCGATAATTTCTTCTAATTCATCTTTCGCCTCCTCAATCCCTGCGACATTCTCAAAAGTCACTTGATGGTGTTCTTTGGTTAGAATTTTTGCTTTGCTTTTTCCAAAAGAGAGGGCCTTGCCTCCCCCGATCTGGACTTGTCTCATGAAGAAGATCCAAACACCGATTAAGAGAATCATTGGGAACCATGAGATCAAAATATTTTGCCAGAAGGGAGATTCTTCTTCTTTTTTGGCGTTGATGATCACTTTTTTGTCCCTGAGAAGCTTAATCATCTCAGGATCTTCAGGGGCATACGTTTTGAAATTTTTACCCTCCGCATCGGTCCATGTAATGTTTCTCCCGCGTGCCTCAACTTTCTGGACCCGATTGTTTTCCACGGCAGAAATAAAATCTGTATAACTTTTTTCAAGTGCTGTTTGACGAGGTTTGCTGAATGGAGAAAGCTGGAAGAGGAGGAACATGATGACAGCGATGACTCCCCAGAAGAACAAATTTTTTGTAAAAGAGCTCAAATACTTTCCTCCGGCTTAAAATTTAACACCAGATTAACATAAACTCTCTTTTAATTCAATATCCTGAATTTATTCAGGAGTTTAAAAAACGAAAGGATAAAATTCGGTTATTTCTACTTAACTATTTGAAATCATTAGGAAAATATATATTTTGAAATTAAAGTGAATACTTTTTTCTTGAAAAAAAGGCAAAGAAACTGTAGGGTATTTAATGAATAAATATTAAGGCAACCTCTAAAAATGTCATTCCTGCGGAAGCAGGAATCCATAAACTTTTGAAATGACTGGACTCCCGCTTTCGCGGGAGTGACGAATTAGTAATTATTAGAGGTTCCCTTAAACTTTTTTCAGCAAAACCCCCTATGCAAAAGCATGTTTACATCGAGACCTATGGTTGTCAAATGAATGAACACGATACCGAGCGAATCCTTCACCTCTTGGAGGGAGCTCATTA
>JACAEV010000133.1 GCA_013388645.1 Syntrophaceae bacterium
GTTTTTAGTTCAGAGTCTAAAATCAGGAATTACTCACAACTCCGAACTCATTACTCCGAACTTAATTAGGCCAAGGCATCTGTTAAATCTTTTTCCCTCAGCATTCTTCGCTTCCACGTGGAAATCTGGGGAACAACATAGGGTAATAGTCTTAAAGAATAATATGGGGGCAGGATGGGAACACCAAGCATATCCCCCATCGTGATGAGAATGAAGAGATGCTCCATACTTGCTCTGGTCTTCAGCGCAAAACGGGCTGAATCATGAGCAGCCAGCCCATAGACAACCTCCTTAACTGCCTGGAAAAAACCGCCTTTCTTCTTTTTCTCCTCTTCCGTCATAAAAACTTCTCCTTAAAGATAATTAATCCCCCTCTCACCCCCCTTTATCAAAGGGGGGTGAGGGGGGATTTGAAAAATTTCAGGGGCTTAATCTACCCACCTTTCTTAACAAAAGTATTCAAGTAAATCAAGCCCCTAATCAAATTGTAAAATTTAAACTCCCCTCAGCCCCCACCTTAGAAAATGAGGGATAGAAGGATTTCGCTTTCCACCTTATACCTGGCGCTCTTACACCTTGCGCCTTACGCTTCACGCTTCACGGATTTAATCACGCCTTTGCAGGCGCTGCCTCTGCTCTTATAGCCCGATATCTGTTAAAAGCCTTCGCTCCTTCAACAGCGAGAATTAGCGCAGCAATAACGAGGAAGAATCCGACAAATCCCATGAGGGTGTTGCCTACAATAGCCTCTGTCCCTTTCACAACCCCTGTAAAGACCCTGCTAAGGAGTCCATAGGAGGTATAAAGTAGCGCAGCCACAGTCGTAATAAACATGAAGATCATCGGATAAAAAGCATAAGCTGCTGACCTTCCCTCTGACATCAAATAGGCAACCACTAACATCAATGCGAGGGAGGCCATCAATTGATTCGCTCCTCCAAATAATACCCATAGGTATTGAAACCATCCTGTCAAAACCAGAAGGATTCCAAGAAGGCTGGCGATGATGGTTCCGATATGAGCATTCTTAAAGATGGGACTAACATCACCTAACAACTCCGAAGTTGCTACCCTCATAAATCGGACGACCAATTGTAAAATAGTAACAGCCAAGACGATCATCATTACGCTACCATAGGATGCACCTATACTAGCTGGAAGTCCTAATACCCCTAAGAATTTAGAAACCCCAGCTGAAAAAACAACTCCAGCTCCTTTACCTAATGCTGCTCCGTATTCAGCGGGAGAAGCATAAATGGATCCAGCAATAACCAAAGCGAAGATGGCAAGCATCATCTCCACAAACATGACCCCCCCACCTACTGGGCGAGCATCAGTTTCATACTCTAATTGCCGGGCTGTTCCTGAGCTTGAAACAATGCTATGCCAACCGGAAATAGCTCCACAAGCAATGGTCACGAACAATATGGGCCAGAGGGGGCCAATTTTAATAGAGAAACCGGTATATGCGGGGAGTGTAAAATCAGGATGAAGCACAAGCACCCCAATAATTCCAAAAAACAGTCCGATAAAAACAATATAAGCGCCTACATAGTTGATGGGAAGCGCAAACCTCCAGATGGGCAAAACAGCAGCAAAATAGCAAAATACAAAGGCCGCGATTGCCCATAAGACCCGACTATTGGCAAGGGAATCCCCGATAATTGTATTTGAGGGTGCAAGAGTACCAAGCCATATCCCAATCAGGGCAATCACAACTGTTACCACAGTGGTCAGTATGATATCCTTCTTCCAGCGATAAATCATCTGCCCAGCTAGAATGCCACCGATAGTCAAGAAAAGCCATGCCATGGGTGCGGCTTTAAGCCCGATGGCCGTGCTGACAACGACATTACCAAAAGCACCAGCGATGAGAAGTAGATAGAAATAGATAAAGGAGAGAAGGATGATCCTCGCCCTTGGTGAAATCAGTCTGTGGCTTAGCCCCCCGAAAGAAGCTCCTTCCTTTCGCATCGCTATCATAGCACTTGAGTAGTCTTGCACCCAACCGATGAAAAAGGCTCCGGCTAAAATCCAAAGCAATGCAGGAAGCCACCCCCATTGAATAGCTATGATTGGACCGATAATCGGCGCTGCCCCTGCGATTGATTTAAACTGATAACCAAAGAGGATGTTTTTACTGGTAGGCATGAATTCCACCCCATCCATGTACATCTTGGCTGGAGTGGCTTTCTTTGGATCAGCCTTCATAATTTTTATATCAATGTACTTGGCATAGATGCGGTAACCTATGATCGCTACAACCAAACCGATAATCACAACAACCACTGAATTCATAATCTTACCTCCTTTTGGTGATCAAATCACCTATGAGATATAAGTGAATTCCCCTTACTTATTCTTATTGGTGTTGTTCTCTCACCTCCTTCCGCTTTTAATGGCGTCATTATATTACAATGATTTTCAATGTCAAATGAATTTTACATAATGATTGCACCGATTTCTTTATCAGTGTAATGATATCCTTTAATCTATGTAATCAGAGATTTCCATAGGAATCTCACTCAAAACAACCCAACTGGCACTGGCTGATTTTGATCTTTATCTCGTTAAGAATCTTCCCCATCTCTCTCTTCGAAATTCCAAAATCTTCAGCAATTTTAAAGCACATGGCACAGGGAAGTTTTCCGTCTTTGGCCTTTTCCTTTATTGTCTCCTCTAACTTCTTACGATCCATAAAAACCCTCCATTCCATCTCAAAATGCAACCCTTAATGAATTTATTAATAAGTTGTCATTCCCGTGGAAACGGGAATCCATAGAAATCTTAATTACTTTAAATACTGGATTCCTGCTAGAGTTTATCCCGTACTTGATACGGGGCAGGAATGACTGATAATGGGCTTATCAGATTTTCTATGAATACCTCAATTTTATATTTACCAATTTTCAATCTTCAATGATTTTTTACTCTTCTATTTTCTTTTCTCTCCAAATATATATCCCATATTCAAATCCATCCACCAACGCCATAAAGGAGGCTTTGCAAATATTTTCAGAGAATGCCTTGACCCTCCATCCCTCCTTTCCATTGCTAAATAGAATCTCCACCTCCACTCCTGCGGCGGTTCCTGCACCTGGATCGAAAATTCTCGAACTGAAGTCAATCAACTTAACCTCGTCGATCTCTGGGAAAAGCGACTTCAATGACTTTTTCAAAACATTGGCCAACGCATCCACCGGCCCCACACCCGTATCGGCTTCGTGCATCTCTTTGTCATCAGCTCGAAGCATAATAGTTGCCTCTGGCCGGACCCCGTCGTCAATCAACCGATAATTACCGATAATCTCAAAATGGGGCTTGTAATCGGACATGGATCTTAGGAGATTTAAAATTTTTGTTGCATCCTTGATTTTTCCTTCAACCACTACATTCCTCCCTTGGATAAAACCTGCTCTATTACATAAAGAATTATGTAACTTGTCAAGAAAAAATGTAATTTGACCAGAATTCCTTTTTCATGCTATTTAAGAAAATACGATCTTAAATAAATCATTGCCAGGAGTATCCTTTTAAAGACTCTATTGGATGTAAATTGGAGGATGTTTTTTAGGGATTATTAAAATATACGCAATTTGTAGTCGCACCCTTCTGGGTGCTTCACCAAAATACGCAGGCTAAAGCCTGCGGCTACCAATAAGGAGCCCAAACTATGAAACTCAGCGGTGTCATGCCACCCATTACCACACCATTTCAGAATGGGAGGTTGGCTTTAGACAAGCTAAAAATGAATTTCCAGAAGTGGAACAAGACAGGTCTCTCCGGTTACCTCGTCCTCGGATCGAATGGGGAGGCTGTTTATTTAAACGAGAAAGAAAAAATTAAAGTCGTTGAGGTGTCCAGGAAATCCATTCCAAAATCAAAGATCATGATGGTTGGGACAGGAATGGAATCAACTGATGGGACGATTCGCTTTACCAATCAAGTGGCCAAGATGGGGGCAGATTGCGCTCTTGTTGTGACTCCTTCTTATTTTAAAGGATCGATGAAGCCCCAGGTTTTATATGATCATTTTATTGCGGTCGCAGAATCTTCTCGAATTGGAATCCTCATCTATAACGTCCCACAATTTACCGGGATCAATTTAGAGCCAGAGGTAGTGGCTAAGCTCTCTGAGCATCCCAATATCATCGGGATCAAAGATAGTTCAGGGAATATCGGTCAATTGAGCGAAATCATCCATCTTTCAAAGAAAGGATTCTCTGTTTTTGTTGGTTCAGCACCTGTCTTCTTCCCTGCCCTCTGTGTGGGAGCAGTCGGCGGAATCCTGGCAGTGGCAAATGTGGTTCCTCAAGAATGCGTCCAGATTCAGAATCTTTTTAACGAAGGGAAAATGAATGAGGCAAGGACATTACAAGCTCAATTGACCCCATTGGCTAAAGCGGTGACGACGAAATATGGCATTGGCGGTTTAAAGATGGCAATGGATCTGGCAGGATATTTTGGCGGAGATCCAAGACCCCCATTAAAGAAACCTGAAAAAGAGGTTGATGAAGAATTAAAAAGGTTATTTCTTCAAACAAAAAGTTGCCAAAGTGACCAGAAGTATATTAAATTTTAATGTAGCCGGTTATTATTTAATTCTGGAGGAGTTTATGAAACAGAGTCGAGAAGAAATTATCAGCAGGATGGAACAGCTAAAGGATGGGGAATCATTAAAATTTAATATCCCAGAGATTTTTGGGGGTGGCGTTGCGATCATTGAGCTTAACCCCAAGCGTTCGGAAAAAGGCGGGAAGAAATATTTGCTGACATTAAAAGAAGGGGATGAGGTAAAACCCTATTGGGATACAAACAAAGCCAAGGATCTTGCTAAATGGGTCGCTGATCGTCTTGGCGACCTGATTTA
>JACAEV010000010.1 GCA_013388645.1 Syntrophaceae bacterium
GAAGTTGTGACCCCGAGGTAATGAACAATCTCGGCACCAGAATATGATACGGTGCAACCCTCCAGGGGCATCCAGATTGGGTTGCCTCAGCACATGGAAACCCCACTCCTTTTCCCTCAACCGTCAAGTTGTTTTAGAACCAACGTCCCCCTTCTTTGGATGGTGCCAAGCAACGGTAATTCGGTGTTGGGATGATCTTACCCGTGACGAACTTCGCTGCATTCTTGATCCGAAAGAGGTGTATGGATCAGACTTCCCCCGGTGAAATCTTCCGCGTCCTGAGGGAGAAAGAAATGCGCCAATTCGCCTAATACCGCACCCGCCGCCTGGTTCTGGAGAGTTTAAAACCTACTTGATCATCAAAGAGAAATCCTCTATAATCTTACCAGTAAGAAAGGAGGGACGCTATGCAGACACTGACAACGACCCGAATGTCATCCAAGGGGCAGGTGGTTATCCCGGAAGAAATCCGTGATCGATTGGGTCTTCAATCAGGGACTCAATTCGTTGTCGTTGGTGATCGAGATGTGGTGATCCTTAAGGCTATCTCCGCACCTTCAATGAAAGAGTTTGATGATTTGATTGCAGAGGCCAGGCGGCAAGCACGGAGATCAGGGTTAAGGAAATCGGATATAGATTCGGCCGTCACCAAGATCCGAGGCCGTAAATGAGAATTGTCTTGGATACAAATGTTTTTATCTCAGGGATATTCTTTACCGGCCCTCCTTATCAGATTCTCAAGGCCTGGCGTGATGGTAGAGTTCAACTTGTCGTATCTCCATCCATTTTGGATGAGTACCGACGTATTGGGGGTGAGTTGGCCCTAAAATTTCAGGGTATTGATTTAAAACCATTTCTGGATCTATTGACGGTTCAGGCTGAAGTTGTCCTAGCGCCCACGCTCCCACCAGTCCTGCACGAAGATCCTTCTGACGATAAATTTCTGGAAGCAGGCGTAGCAGGGAAAGCTCGATGCATTGTCAGTGGAGATAAACACTTACTAAAGCTATCCGTTTTCCAAGGAATCCAAATCCTGAAACCGGGAGATTTTGTCCAAAGATATTTGGAGTCATGAGGATAGGGGTCAAATCTTTATTTTTGACATTTGCCCAGATTTTCCCGGCGAAACCTTTCGAGTTTTGAAAGAGAAAGAGATTAGGCAGTACGGCGAATTCCGCACCCGCCGCCTGGTTCTATAGATGTGGGATAAACTGTGTGAAGACAATGAATTGAATTCGACGTAGGTTCTTAAAAAACTTACATCTCATCGCCTGCTTTGGTTCCATTCAATTTCAGTGTGAATTCATTGGCTCCAGTGTAATAAGAATACAGGTATTGACAACCCCATGATAATGTGTAAAAGTATGTGTGAATAGATGTGTAAAGGAGGGAAGCATGGCAACCAACCTGGCCATAGACGAAAGGCTTTTGGAAGAGGCCCTGAAAGCAGGGAAACATAAGAGCAAGAAGGATACCGTGAACGAAGCCCTGAGAGAATACGTTATGAGAAGGAAGCGGAAAGACATCCTTTCTCTTTTTGGGAAAGTGGAGATGAACTCTTCTTATGACTACCGGAAAGAGAGAAACGGTAGATGAGGATCTTAGTCGATACCTCCATATGGTCCCTTGCCTTGAGGAGGTCTTCAGAGGTTATAAATCCAGAAGCCGTTTTGCTCAAAACAATCATTGAGCAAGGGGAGGATATCTATCTGCTTGGGATCATCCTTCAAGAAGTGCTTCAAGAGATAAGGAGCTCGAAAGATTTTTTAGCACTGAAAGAATATTTCAAAGCTTTTCCTTTGATCGACCTTACAAGAGAAGACTACATTAGGGCTGCTGAATTGAAGAACCATCTTATTCGAAAAGGGAAACAGGGAAGCACCATTGATGTGCTCATCGCTTCAGCCGCCATTTCACATCACTGTCACCTCTTTACGGCTGATAAACATTTCACACACATAGCAGAGCTTTCTGAATTAAAACTTCTTTCTCTTCGAAAAACCTAAGAGTAAAAAGGGGACATTGGAAGGAATTACGGGGTCAGGCATAAGTAATTAAGTATTGACAGGTTTAGTGACCTTTGTGCGGCTTTTCCTCCCTATTAGGTTGGCGGAATCTTCGCTTCGAATCCTGCAAAGGTGAATCTTAGAAAACAAAAAGACCCCTGCCTTTAGCACGGGCCTTATGTTTGCTGGCTCCCCGGGCAGGACTCGAACCTGCAACCTAGTGGTTAACAGCCACCCGCTCTGCCGATTGAGCTACCAGGGAATCATGTTAAATCAAATTCCAATAACCAAATTTCAAATCCCAAATAAATCTCAATATACCAAACTTCAAATAAACACCAATAGATAGCTAATGCCCAAATTCCCAAACAGATGAATATTCTTAATCCATATATTAAGTTTGGTTATCGATAATTGGAATTTATTTGATCGTTGATGCTTGTTGCTTGTCGGAGCTTGATTATTATCAAGTTAACCCATACGTCTTTAGTTTATAAGAAAATTGGAATGATGGCAAGTAGAAATTGTTTATCCATGGATCACCAAGTCCTCTTCTGGAATGGGTTCCATTTTTCTAAGCATTCTCTTCCTATGCCAAGCTAACACCATATTCACCGGGCCGAGAACAACATAAAAAAGGATAAAACCGAAGAGCACGATCACGGGCTCCATGACGATGACGATCATAGTCAAAATGACCAGGATGAAAATATTGAAAGGTTTTCTTTTCGATAAATCGAGTTCTTTAAAGCTGAAGTATCGGATATTGGATACCATGAGAAAAGCCAATACCCAAATCATGATCAGAATAATAATGTCCTTCACCCAGGCCGTTTCGATCAATCTGAGATAAAGAAGGATGGTTAATGCAACCATCGAGGCAGCAGCAGGGATCGGAAGGCCCTTGAAATATTTTACTTCTCCAGAAGAGGATTGGACATTGAACCGGGCCAATCGTAAGGCCCCGCAAGCGACAAAAACAAAAGCTGCCAGCCATCCAAATTTCCCGTACGGTCTTAATGCCCAACTGAAGGCGAGCAGAGCTGGAGCAATACCAAAAGAGACGAGGTCAGCCAGAGAGTCATATTGAACGCCGAATTTGGAGGTGGCTCCTGAGAGACGGGCCACCTTGCCATCTAAAATGTCGAAGACACATGCCAAGAGGATGGCGACTGCGGCATAGAAAAATTTCTCCTGGAACACCGAGATGATGGCCCAAAAACCACAGAAGAGATTCCCTGTAGTGAAAAGATTCGGAAGAATGTAGATTCCCTTTCTCATTTTAATGGGTGTCCTTCGCTTTCTCATGCTCGATACCCAATGATCGACTCCCCTCCCTTGACATGCTGTCCGATCCTGATAATCGGTTTAACTTCAGGAGGGAGGTAGAGGTCGACCCTCGATCCAAACCGGATCAAGCCAATGATTTCTCCCTTTCTCAAAAGATCGCCTGCCTTGGCATAGCAGACAATCCGTCTCGCGATGAAACCAGCGATCTGGATCAAGAGGATTTTTGTCCGATCTTCAGTCTCCAAGATCATCGCATTCTGTTCATTGAGGAGGGATGACTTCTCCACATTAGCTGCGAAAAATCGGCCAGGAATATAATTTCTATCGAGAACCCTTCCGGAGACAGGTGCTCGATTCAGATGGACATCAAACAAGGACATAAAAATACTCACTTTAATAGTTTTCTTTTTTAAAAAGCGATTTTCCTCACATTCCCCCACATGGACGATTCTGCCGTCGGCCGGTGAGAGAATGACATTCTGAAGGTCTGGAATTTCTCTCCTCGGATTCCTGAAAAAATAAGCAATGAACAGTACCAGAAGAATCCCCAGAGACATCCAGACTGTCCATCCCAGAATCCCTGAGAAGATCGTGAAGATCATCATTGGGATTAAGAAGGGTAGGCCCTCTTTGGCCATAGGCCACCTGTTCTGTCTCATCTCTTTCCCTTTTTTGAGAAGCAGCTTGTCCCACCGCGCAATAAATTCACCTCCATGAGACAAGGTAGGATTGTTGATTTTTCAACTACCAGGCTCGGTGGTAATTTTGCTTCCCCTGATCATGGCCACACGGCCTGTACGAACCAATTCTTTAATGCCTATTTCCCCCTAAAGATATCGGCAACCCTGAGAATTTCCTCCCGTGCCTCAGAAGTTGCTGAAACTTTGACTAATACCATCTCCCTTTCAATGAAATCCTTTTCGATGAGATCCACCACCTTGATCACTGAGATCAATTTATTCAATTGTTTGATTACCTGTTCGAGGATCTGATCATCCTCCCGGGTGAGAACCCCCAATGCATTTCCAACTAAAAACGTAATGACGTGCCGCATATGAATTCTAACTTTGAAGAAGAATTTTTTTGGAAGAGTGGATTGTTGGAATAATGGAATATTGGACAATATAAAAACAAAAGGGGTTTCGATTTGTTCTTTTCGGCTAAATCCATCATCCCGATCTCCCAGTCTTCCATCATTCCAGTCTTTCATCGGTATTGCATTAGAATTTTTTCCATCTGGTCTTTCAGGGCCAATTTTTTCTTTTTAATGATTTTTATCTCCATCTCGTCCTGTGGCGTGAGATAGGGTTTCCTCTCTAATTCTTCCAATTGCTTAGCGAGTTGAATATGAGACTGTTTCACCTTTAAAAACTCCTCATTCTCCTTCATCAACCTTTCAATCAACTCTTCTTCTTTGGTGGTCATTTTTTCCCCCATTCAGAAAACAACAAGGTGCCCCTCTACAAGAGATATTTTCAGAAGGCAAGCGTAGAGCAAAACATTACTTTCAAAAACCTCAAGATATCTTTAGAGGTTGTGCAAACCTCCCCACTATAATTGACCATTTTAACAGAAAAACCTAATACAATCCAGCGGATTTGTTAATTCGGAGTAAGCTCTCAATTATTGGTTTTGCACTCCATCGTCCCGACAGAAATGCTTTCGAAAATTTTAGAATACGGATTGGAATATTATCTTTAGGTTGGATTGACTGATGGGATGGAATCATAAGACATGCTTGATAAATCTATCGAGGTAAAGAGCAGAGCTAGGGTTCCCCCTCTAAAATTTTCTCCAGCATCCCTGCCGGCCCTGTTTTGTACCCGAAACTGGGGGGATTACAATCCGGATAGGTCTCTTGCCATTTCTTTTCAGCTTCTGAAGGTCGAATGTAAATGGGAACCAAAGTGGCCAGGTCCAAAGTTTTTCCTTCTCGTAGCAGGTCAGATCCTAATTCTGCTACCATCGATCCGTGGCAGAAGTGGAGGCAGGTAGGTGAAAAAATGGCAAAGGAGGATAGGGAGCTCTGGAGAGAATTCTTATAGGTTTTTACCCCATTGCCGAGAAAGATCGTTTCCTCCTTTATATTTTTGACGAGATCCTCTGGCCGAATGGCTTGATAGGGTGATATTCGCTTGAGAGTGTTTCTTTGCTGATAACGATAAAAGGCAGCATAAACTTCCTGTTTCCTGGCATCGAGGATAGGACAGATGAGGTAAGGGGTGGGAGCGATCTGAGAGGCCAGGACATCGAGGGTGGAAACACCCACAACTGGAATTCCAGTGGCAAAGGCGAGCCCTTTGATGGTGCTGATACCGATTCTCAACCCGGTAAAAGAACCTGGACCGAGTGAAATCGCCAGACCATCTATATTTTTGATATCACAGCGAGCTTGATTAAGTACCCATTCGATCGCGCCCAAGAGTCTCTCTGAATGGGTTACAGAGATGTTGAGTAGGTAATCCGCGATGAGTTCTTGATTGTCAATGAACCCTACACTTCCACATGACGTGGAGGTATCGATCCCCAGAACCTTCATTTTAAAACCCAAATCCTGCTGGGAAAAAGTATCGGATCAGATCGTTATAAATGGCGAAGAGCATGAGGAGAATGAGGAAGATGAGACCGACCTGTTGAGCAATCTCCATTTTCTTGACACTGAGTGGCCTCCGCAAGATCGCCTCTAATCCGAGAAAGAGAAAATGTCCCCCATCCAGAATAGGGATGGGAAAAAGATTGATGAGTCCAAGGTTGATGCTGATAATGGCCGTGAAGAGGGCTAAGCTCACAATCCCTTTTCTGGCCTGTTCACCGGCCAATTTAGCAATCATGATTGGACTTCCAATCTCTTTTGCAGGGATCACTCTTTGGATAATTTTTACAATCCCGATTACCGTTAATTGAATCCCATTCCAAGTTTGAAGGATTCCAGTGCCCACAGCTGTGATCGGGTTAACCTTCTGAACCGCCACCTCGTCAAATGGAGTGATTCCTATGATAAACGTTTGAACTTCCTCGCCGAATAGATTTTTTTGAGTCGATGGTTTTGGAGTCACGTTGATCTCAAGGACTACCGCTTCGCGCTTTACTTTGAGAAGAAGCGTTTTGCCTTTGCTGCCCCGAATGATTCTCGAAAGGTCATCCCATCTCTCTATGGCTTCTCCATCAATCGATAAGATGATGTCGCCTTTTTTTAAACCCGAGCTCTCAGCGGGGAGACCAGGGCTGACTTCCCCAATTTTCGACGAGGGCGGGAGAGGGGTCCCCACAAACATATTGATGAGAGAGAATAGCGCAACAGCGAGGAAAAAGTTGAAAAAAGGACCGGACCCGATAATCAGGGCTCGTTTCCATATCGGGGCAACGGAAAAAGACCGATGGCGATCTTCTTCTTTCACTACCTCTTCAGGATTTTCCCCGATGAGTTTCACGAATCCCCCCAAAGGGAATACTGAAATTTGGTATTGCGTTTCCCCCCATTTTCTCCCAACCAATTTCGGTCCGAATCCCAATGAAAAGGTGAGAACTCCAACCCCCAGTCTTTTGGCCAATAGAAAGTGGCCCAGCTCATGAACGAAAACAAGAATCCCCAAAACAATGATGGTTGACAACGCAGTGGTCAGCACCTTTTTCTCCCTTCTAAAAGAGCCTTTGACCTATCCCTGGCCCAATGATCCACCTTCAAGATGTCCTCAATGGTATGAACAGACTTCACTTCATGCTCCTGCATTACCCTCTGGAGTAGAACTGGGATTTCTGTAAATTTAAGAGATCCCTCCAAAAAGGCGTTGACAGCGACCTCATTGGCTGCATTGAGGATCGCAGGCATGGTCTCTCCAATCTGGATGGATTGATAGGCTAATTTGAGGCAGGGAAATCGTTCCGGGTCCGGTTCGAAGAAGCTGAGAGCTTCATTTCTTGAGAGGTCAAGTCTTGGTAAATTCAGAGGAAGTCGTTGGGGGAAAGAAAGGGCGTAGGAGATGGGGATCTTCATGTCGGTGATCCCCATCTGAGCGACAATGGAACCATCCACATATTCTACCATCGAGTGGATGACACTCTGGGGATGGATGAGGACAGCAATCTTTTCAATGGGGATGTTAAAAAGCCAGTGAGCTTCGATGACTTCCAGGCCTTTGTTCATGAGAGAGGCAGAGTCAATGGTGACCTTCTTACCCATTTCCCAGTGTGGATGATGAAGGGCTTCTTTGACGGTGACATCCTGGAGCTTGGCGAGAGGTAGGTTGAGGAAAGGTCCTCCCGAGGCGGTGAGGACGAGACGGTGGACATCTTCTTTTTGGTGGCCGAGCAACGCCTGGAAAATAGCACTGTGTTCACTATCCACGGGTAGAATGTGGGCTTGATTCTTTTTCGCCTCTTCCATGACAATTTTCCCTGCCATGACCAGAGGTTCTTTGTTGGCCAGGGCAATGGTTTTTCCAGTCTTGACCGCGGAGAGGGTGGGGATGAGACCTGCTGCGCCCACCATGGCAGAAACGACTTGATCCACTTCTGGATGCGTGGCGACCTGAATGAGCCCCTCCACTCCATGGACGATCTCAACGGAGATGTTTGAAAGTTCTTGTCGAAGAGTTTCGGATAATCCTTTATTGAGAACCGAGACGATTTTCGGTTTAAATTGAAGGATTTGCTGTTTGAGAAGTTGAGTGTTCAGGCCGGCAGAAAGGCCAATCACCTCAAATCGTTCCGGAAACTGACCGACAATATGAAGGGTATTGATACCGATCGAACCTGTCGAACCAAGGATGGCCAACCGCTTCATGGGGCCTCCTTGAAAAGATAAAGGAGAGAGTAGTGAAGAAATGGAGCAGAGAAGAGAAAGCTATCTAAGCGATCCAACATGCCTCCATGACCTGGAATGAGGGTTCCCGAGTCCTTCACCTGCGCGCTTCTCTTCAACATCGATTCTGTAAAATCCCCAAACTGGCCTAAAATCCCCAATCCGATGGCCAGGAAAAGACAATGTCCCTTTTCTAAATAGGGAAGAAAAACCCAGGCAAAGAGAAATGCTATGATGATGGAACCGACGATCGCCCCTCCTAATCCTTCGACAGTTTTATTGGGACTGATTTTGGGATAGAGTTTGTGTTTTCCGAGGAAAGAACCACTCAGTAACGCTGAGATATCTCCCGCCCAGATCGTTGCGACTAAAAAGAGAACCCATAGCCTTCCGTCTGCCAGGTTCCGAATAAGTGAAACATAAGCCAGGAGAAATCCGACATAGAGGATGCCGAAAAGAGTAATGCTTATCTTTGAGATGGTGGATGCAAGATCCTTGGAAGTCACCATAAAGAAGATAGAGAGGAGGATGAGGACGAGAAATAGAAACGGAGATAGTTCTCTTGAATCTCCAAAGGAAAGGAATAGGGAGAGCATCAGCCCGAGTCCAATTCCTGCAAAATGTTCAATCCATTTAGACTGAGGGAGGACAAGGCGATAATACTCTCGGAGTCCCAAGAAGGTGGCAAAAACCACCATGAGGTGAAGTACTTCAGAGGGTCCCCATCCAATTAAAAAAAGGATGGGAGGCACCATGATCAATGCCATCCATACTTTCCTCTTTTCTATTTTCGCCATCTCAACCTTTCAGACAGTTCGGAGTATTTAGTTCGTAGTTCGGAGTGTGGCATCTTGAATCTCAGAACTCTGAACTCCGAACTCATTACTTTATTCCTCTCTGCCATTCAATTGTTCACTCGTGAGGCCGAACCTTCTCTCCCTGGATTGATAATCCGCAATCGCTTTCAAGAGTTCTTTTCGATCAAAATCTGGCCATAGGGTGTCCGTGACGTATAACTCTGTGTAAGCGATCTGCCACAGCAGGAAATTAGAGATACGGAATTCGCCGCTTGTCCGGATGAGAAGGTCAGGGTCGGGTAATCCATGAGTCCAGAGATATTCGTGGAAGCGCGGCACCGTCATCTCTTCCAATTTGATCTTTCCCTTTTGAAGATCAAAAAGGACCCCTTGAACAGCATGGAGGATTTCTGATCGCCCCCCATAACTCAATGCTAAATTGAGAATCATCCCATCACAGGGCTTGGTCTTCCCTATGGTTTCCCGCAAGGTCGTCAGGACATCTGGAGGAAGATCATCGAGACGGCCGATGGCATTGAGGCGAATATTATTCTGAACCATCTCGTCGCCTTCTTTTTTTAGATATTCTTTCAGCAATTCCATGAGCGCTCTCACTTCATCGGCTGGTCTCTTCCAATTCTCAATGGAGAAAGCATACAGGGTGAGCACCTTAATCCCCAATTCCCGGCAAGCGGTTACCACCTCTCTGACTGCATTGACTCCTTTGATGTGGCCGCTGATCCGGTTGAGGGACTTTTTTTTCGCCCACCGGCCATTTCCATCCATGATGATCGCAATATGATGAGGTAGTTTCTCTTTATCGATTTCTTCCATGGCCGAAATGCCTTTTTGAATAAAAAAAAAGACCCCTGCGAAAATATTCTTTAAATCAGCTTACCATTAAAGTTACCATATTACTTAGGGATTTTCAATCTGTGGCTTTTGCCATTCATCAGAGGAGGGATAGGGAGGGAAGATGAGAGGGAGGGGAAATTGGGGAAAGGGTTGAGGGATGACTCCCTTTCCCCCAGGCCCTATTTTTCCACAATCGCTTCCACCGGGCATACCTCAAAACAGCTCCCACAATCCGTACATTTCTCTTCATTGATCACATAAGGCTCTCCTTCTTCAATGGCTTCCGCCGGACATTCTTCTGCACAGGTTCCGCAAGCCACGCATTCTTCCGTAATCATATAAGCCACTGGCATCACCCCCTTTGGTCTTAAGAAATATCCAAGATTTCTTTTTCTTTAGCGGCGAGAACCCCATCCGCTTTCTCGATATATTGGTCGGTTGATTTCTGAACCTTATCCATCCACTGATGAAGCTGGTCTTGAGAGATCTTTTTGTTTTTTTCCAGCCCTTTAAGCTGATCGTTGGCTTCTCTTCGGATGTTTCGAATCGCCACTTTTGCCCCTTCAGCCATCTTTCTGACCACCTTGACCAGTTCCTTCCGACGTTCCTCTGTCAATCGTGGGATGTTGATGCGGATGATCTTACCATCACTGGTCGGAGTGAGCCCCAGTTCTGATTTGAGGATGGCTTTTTCAATTTCACCGATGGCAGAAAGATCCCAGGGTTGAATGGTGATGAGCCTGGGTTCTGGAACAGACAATGTCGCCATCTGATTTAACGGAGTAGGCGTCCCATAATAATCCACTCGGATGTCATCGAAGAGGGCTAAGGAGGCCCTTCCCGTCCGGATCTTATTAAGGTCGGTTTTGAGAGAGGAGAGCGTCTTCTCCATCTTGGCAACTGCTTCTGAATAGGTTTTATCGTCCATGGTTTATCCCTTTACTTTTGTTCCAACTTTTTCTCCGCATACCACCCGTTTGATATTCCCCTTTTTCTTTAGATTGAACACGATGATGGGGATTTGGTGATCCATACAAAGTGAAATGGCAGTGGCGTCCATGACACGTAATTGTTTCTTGAGGACATCCAGGTAGGTGAGTTCATCAAAACGATGAGCGTGCTTATGAAGCAGGGGATCTGCATCATAGACCCCATCGACCTTCGTGGCTTTCAAAATGACGTCTGCCCCGATCTCCATAGCCCGGAGGGAAGCGGTCGTGTCGGTGGTGAAATAGGGATTTCCTGTCCCTCCGGCGAAGACGACCACCCGCCCTTTTTCAAGATGGCGAATCGCTCTTCTTCGAATATAAGGTTCAGCGACCTCTCGCATTTCAATCGCGGTTTGGACGCGGGTGTGAACATCGATCTTCTCAAGCGCATCCTGAAGGGCAATGCCGTTCATCACCGTCGCTAACATTCCCATATCATCGGCGGAGGCTCGATCCATTCCTTTTGCGCTGGCAGCTACCCCCCGGAAGATATTGCCTCCCCCAATAACCACTGCCACTTCCACCCCAAGATTTTTTACCTCTTTAATCTCCTGAGCAATTTTCTGAATCGTAGCAGGATCGATTCCATATCCCCCTTCACCGGTCAATACCTCTCCACTCAGTTTCAGGAGGATTCTTTTATATTGGGGTCTTCTCATGGAGGAAGAAGCATCTCAGTCAGTTGGGTTGCTCCAACCGTTCCCTGCCCCATCCTAAGACCTCGAAGCAAGAGACCTTGCTTATTTCATCGAGGAAGAGCAAGAAGGTTGGGATGAGGAAGACAATCCCTCGCCCAGCTGAAATCTTGAAAACCGACGGATAGTAATATTTTCCCCAATCTTGGCGATCAGGGCTTCGAGCAGTTCTTTGACCGTCAGGTCGGAATCCTTGATATAGGTCTGTTCCAAAAGACAGACCTCCGAATAAAATCTCTCCAATTTGCCTTCAACGATCTTATCAATGACCTTTGTAGGTTTTCCTGCCTCCAGGGCTTGGAGGCGGTAGATTTCTCTTTCTTTTTCTAAAACTTCTGGTGGGATTTCTTCCCTCCGGACATATTGCGGATTGGCGGCAGCGATCTGCATGGCGATATTTTTTACAAAGGCTTGGAAATCCTCTGTCTTAGCTACAAAATCCGTTTCACAATTCACCTCTACGAGGACGCCCATTTTCCCGCCTGCATGAATATAAGAGGAAACCAGACCATCACTGGCGATTCGCCCCGCTTTTTTGGCGGCGGTGGCCAATCCTTTTCGTCGGAGATAGTCGATTGCTGCCTCCACGTTTCCATTTGCCTCTTGCAACGCTTTTTTACAATCGACCACTCCTGCACCGGTTCGCTGTCTTAAGTCTTTCACCAAGTCTAAAGAAATTTCCATTCGATCCTATTCCTCCTCCACGTCCGCAGTCATTTCCTCATTTTGAATCTCATCGGAGGGTTCCACCGGTCCTGCGCCTTCTTTTCCCTCTTTGCCCTCCTCCGTCTGGAGGTGTTTTTCATACATCTGCTTCCCATCGATGACGGCATCGGCAATTTTAGAGGCAAACAGATGAATGGCCCGGATGGCGTCGTCATTTCCTGGGATGATATAATCCAACTCTTCGGGGTTGCAATTTGTATCTACAATGCCGATGGAGGGAATGCCAATCTTCCGAGCCTCTCTGACAGCAATTCTTTCCTTTTTAGGGTCCACCACAAAGATGGCGCCAGGGAGCCGATCCATATTCTTGATCCCCCCCAGTGATTTTTCTAATCGGCTTCTTTCCTTTTCTAATTCCAACACCTCCTTTTTCGGGAGGAGATTATAGATCTCTTCATTCCTCATCGCTTCAAGTTTATTCAATCGATCAATGGATCGTTTAATGGTCTGAAAATTGGTTAACATCCCTCCCAACCAACGATGGTTGACATAGAACATCCCACAGCGAGTGGCTTGCTCAGAGATTGTCTCCTGGGCCTGTTTTTTCGTTCCAACGAAGAGAATATACTCCCCTTTGGCAACAATGTCGCGAACAAATTGACTGACTTCTTTAAAGAGTTGAACTGTTTTTTGAAGGTCAATGATATAGATTCCATTTCTTGCTCCGAAGATATAAGGTTTCATTTTGGGATCCCAACGTTTTGTTTCATGTCCAAAATGAACCCCGGCTTCGAGAAGCTCTTTCATCGTCACTGTGGGCATCGAACCCTCCATTTTTCTTCCATTTCTCCTCCTTTGGATAAACTCAATTGAATTAAATTCAGTTAACACATGATTTCTTATTTTGCAAGAGAAAAAACGTATGATGTCATTTGCAAATTAAAAGTGCACCGTTTTTTTAGATTTTCATTTTAAAAGTGCACACCTCGATTTCGTGATCCTTTGAGTTATCCATAGAGGGTAGAGATCGGAGAGATTTTAGCCCAGCGCCCTCCGGGTGGAGCGGGGCGGCCCGAAGGGCTAAATCTCGAAGCTCTCGTAGCACTCTGTGTATAAC
>JACAEV010000043.1 GCA_013388645.1 Syntrophaceae bacterium
AAGGTCAACGTGAATATGCTGGCATGGCCTTTTGGTATTTATGACAACGACCTCATCCGTAAAGCAAGAGAGGCAGGTTATTGGGCCACATTCACAATGGAGCGGCATCCGGCGACCTTATCTCATAACGTCATGGCCCTTCCGCGGTACCTAATGACCAATGGAGAAGGCGTCAAGGCGTTTGCGATCATCCTGACAGCTTCAACCAGAGGGTAAAGAGATGCTAAATAGAAAAAATGGAATATGGATTGGAATCATTGCGATTCTCCCCCTGTTGATTCCAGTGGACACAATAGCCTATACCACGGGCAAAGTAGTAGACTTTTTTACGAGAAAACCGGTCTCAGGAGCGTTGGTCACTGTAAATCCATATGGAGTTTTGACAGGCCAGAATGGGAATTTTACTGTGAATGCGGATCTAAACAAATTAGCAGTGAGAGCAGCCGGTTACAAGAGAAATGAGCAGACCATCACTCCCCCCTTCAACAGCCAATCGCATGAAATTAAACTCATCCCCTTTAAACCAAAAGGCCTTTATCTCTCTTTTTTTGGTATAGGGGATAGAACTTTGAGAGAATCTGCCATCCAGCTCATTCAAGAGACAGAGTTGAATACCTTGGTGGTCGATGTTAAAGGGGATAGAGGAATGATCCCCTATAAGAGCACCGTTCCCCTCGCCATGGAAGTAGGTGCCCAGCGAATCACCACGGTGAGAGAGATGACTGAACTGATGAGATCACTGAAAGGCAGAGGCATCTATACCATTGCACGGATTGTCGTGTTTAAAGATCATCCACTGGCCACGGCGAAGCCCGAATGGGCGGTGAAGACTCAGAACGGTGAGATATGGCGCGATAGAGAAAACCTTTCCTGGGTGGATCCATTTAATAAAGAAGTATGGAATTACAATATTCAAATTGCCATCGAAGCTGCAAAATATGGATTCGACGAAATCCAATTCGACTATGTTCGGTTTCCGGATGCCACCGGACTTCGCTTTTCAATGCCGAATACAGAGGAGAACCGAGTCAAAGCGATTTCAGGGTTTTTAATGGAAGCAAGAAGGGAGCTCATCCCCTACAATGTTTTCCTCTCAGCGGACATTTTCGGCTATGTTTGCTGGAATCGCAATGATACCGATATTGGACAAAGGCTCGAAGATCTCGCCCCCCATCTCGATTATATTTGTCCCATGTTATATCCGTCCGGATTCCAGTATGGAATACCGGGTTATCGAAACCCTGTTGCAAATTCTTATGAAATCATCTATCTTTCCCTCAAACGAGCCCAAGAACGGACCCGCCTCCCATCCTATCGGTTCAGGCCATGGCTCCAGGCATTCAGAGATTATGCCTTTGATAGAAGATACTTCAATGATAAAGAGATCATGGACGAGATCAAGGCAGCAGAAGGGTTTGGTTCACATGGTTGGATGCTCTGGAATCCAAGAAATAATTATTCCTCGGCAGGTCTGAAAAAAGAAAAACCTTTGGGCTGAGATTCGTTCGATTCATTTGATTAAACTTCTAAGAAAATGATGATGGAGGGGCAGAAGGTGGTCAAGATTTGGAAGGCTCTCCTTTTCGTGTTGTTCTCAGTGATGATGACCACCTCTGCATCCTCTCAGGTCCTTCATCGAGAACAATTAGAACCGATCTCAGGATTTGCGAAGAAATCCATCCAAGCAGGAAAAATTCCAGGGGCGGTCATTCTGATCGGAAATCAGGGTAAGGTTGTCTACCGCGAAGCTTTCGGTCTCCGTTGGCGAGAGCCCAAAAAGATACCCATGACAGAAGATACCCTCTTTGATATCGCCTCCCTGACTAAAGTGATTGCAACCTCCACTGCTGTGATGCAGCTCATAGAAAAGGGAAAATGGAATCTTGACGAACCAGTGGTCAGATATTGGCCTGAGTTTGGGAGAAATGGCAAAGACAAAATCACCCTGCGTCATCTTCTCACCCATTATTCCGGCCTCCGAGATCATCTGAACTCGAAATCAAAGCAGTCCAATGGCGACATGATTTTGAAAATGATTGAAGAGGAAAAAGCGATTTTCCCTCCCGAAACCAACTTCATCTACAGCGACATCAACTTCATCATTCTGGGTGAACTGGTCTCACATCTCACCGGTCAACCTTTTGACCTCTACTGCGCTGAACATATATTCAAACCTTTAGGAATGAAGGACACCGGCTTCAACCCTTCACCTAAACTTCGATATCGCATTGCCCCCACCCAGTACCAACACGGAACAAAAGGGAAGATCCTCTGGGGGGAAGTTCATGACCAGACTGCATACAGCATGGGAGGCGTTGCCGGTCACGCCGGTCTTTTCTCAACAGCTGATGACCTTGCAACCTTCGCTCAGATGGTCCTCGATAAAGGGAACGGGAAAAATTCACAGATTCTTAGTCCCCCATGGGTTGAGAAGATGATCACCCCTCAATCCCCTCCCGATAAAATACCTCTGAGGGGATTGGGTTGGAATATTGACTCCGCACTGATCTCCGAACGCTCCTTTGGACATAAGGGCTACACCGGAACTGGAATCTGGATTGACCCAACTTCTAACACTTATCTGATTATTCTGACCAATCGGGTTCACCCCAAAGGCAAAGGTGACGCCAAACCGCTGCGGACAGAGATCTTATCCTTTATCAACGAGACGATAACAAGCAATCATCGGCCCTTCATTAGTCATCCTGAATTAGAAAAGTACAAAAGTGCAAAGGTCGAAACAGGAATAGATGTTCTGTTAGATGAGAAGTTCCGTACCCTTAAGGGATTGCGCATGGGGTTGATCACCAACCATTCGGGCATCGATTCAAAAGGAAGGCGTACGGTGGATCTTCTTCACCAAGCTTCCCAGGTGACCCTGGTTTCGATTTTCAGCCCGGAGCATGGCTTTTTGGGCAATGCAGAGGGAAAGATCTCCTCTACGAAAGATCCTTCTACAGGGTTACCCATATACAGCCTTTATGGAGATGTTTCCCGCCCAACACAGAAGATGCTCGTTGGCCTCGACGCCCTTGTCTTCGACATTCAGGATGCTGGGGTTCGCTTCTACACCTATATTACCACTATGGGTTATGCCATGGAAGAATGTGCCAAAAAGGGAATCCCCTTTTATATTCTTGACAGACCGAATCCGATCAATGCTTCATTGGTTCAGGGACCTATTCTGGACAATAACTTGAGATCATTCACTGGATATTTTTCTCTTCCCATCCGTCACGGGATGACCGTGGGCGAATTGGCCAAAATGTTTAACGAAGAAATGAAGATAGGCGTCACCTTGCACGTCATTAAAATGCGAGGTTATGAGCGCACTTATTGGTATGATGAAACGGGTCTGTTTTGGATAAGTCCATCACCAAACTTATATACCTTAATAGAAGCTATCCTTTATCCGGGAGTGGCAATGGTGGAAGGTTCTAACGTGAGTGTGGGCAGAGGGACGATGACCCCTTTCCAGCTTTTAGGTGCCCCGTGGATAAATGGAAAAGAGCTTACAACCTATCTTAATCAACGGAACATTAAAGGTCTTCGATTCATACCAGCTACCTTTACACCGAAGAGCAGCCGTTTCAATCATCAATTGTGTCAGGGAATTCAAATTGTCCTGGATGATCGACAAGCCCTGGACTCTCCAGCTCTCGGAATAGAAATCGCCAGCGCCCTCTACCAGCTTTATCCAAAAACCTTCCAGCTTGAAAAGACTTTAGGACTGATCGGTTCCTATGAGGTGCTACACGCTATCAAAAAAGGTGAGGATCCCAATGTGATCAGGCAGAATTGGCAGAAACCCTTAGAAGAATTCTGTAAACTCCGGTCAAAATATTTACTCTACTAATAGAGGACTGCCGTAACCCCAGGACACTTCTCGCTTCCCCCCTTGATTGCTGAATTTGAATGGCAAAGAGGGAATGAAGATTCTTCGGGAGGGAAAACTATTCTTGCCTCTTTCTGTTTTCAATACGAATGTCAATACGGTGAGATGGCTCACAACCTTTTAGGGAAGAGAGCATCCCCTGAATGGTCTTAGCTAAAAAATCTTTGACAAAAGGGCTCAACGAGATGTTTTTCCCATCTACCTTTAAGAAAATTTCTGGAGGAGAGGTTGGGGTGAGAAAATTTTTTTCAATGAAATCGGCAAGTCCCTTCATATCTTCCAGGTCAAAACAGGGCACGCCGATGTCAAATTTCTGGTTTGAAGTGATCGCGACCAGTTGATCTTCTTGAGTGCAGAGGAGTTCCCGGTGTTTCTCCTTACGAAAAATCTCAATCTTCGGTTGCACATCTTTTTTATATCCCTCTGAAAGGATGAGATCCACATCCTGAATTAGTTTTTCCCGAATCTCATCTAACGTGAGGTCTTTTTCGACATCTCGAATTAAGGCCACTTTATTGGGCGATGAAATCACTACAGTGTGAGCCCCTGCTTGCTTATGTCGCCAGCTATCCTTCCCCTCCCGATCCACTTCAAACCCATGAATGTCATGTTTGACCGTTGCCACTCGATAGCCCCTTCGTGTTAACTCAGGGACTAATTTTTCGATCAAAGTGGTCTTCCCACTATCCGATTTTCCAACGATAGAGATAATCGGAATCATTCATCATCCTCTTGGAATATTGAAATCTTGAATGCACGGAATAATGAGAAATAGACGGGAAATTTCTTCCTACCGATGTTCCGTTATTCCGGCTAAAAGTTTCTGTCTAATAGTTGTACCCTAACCTTCTCTCCTGGCCTCACGATTTCTTGATCTTCAGGGACAACAATCAATCCATTGGCTTTGACCATCGATCTTAAAATCCCAGACCCTTGCTCTCCTGTGGTCGTGACAAAGTATTGGTCTTTCTCAAAAGAAACAGTTCCTCTCACGAAATACCTTCGTCCTGCTTTCTTCTTAATCTCCTCCTTTAAGGTGGCCTGAATGGTAGGCCGGAGAAGCTGCCGATGCCCCATCATTTTTAGTAGAGAGGGCCTCACAAATTGTTCAAAAGAAATCATGGATGAAACGGGATTCCCTGGAAGGCCAAACACTGGTTTTCCACCAATGGTCCCAAACGCCAATGGTTGCCCTGGCCTCATGGCGACTTTCCAAAACACCATTTCCATGCCCAAATTCTTCATCACGTCTTTAACGAAATCATAATCCCCTACGGAGATGCCAGCTGAAGAAATGAGGACATCCGCCCGAACTCCCTGGCGAAGTTTTTCTTCGATCTCATCCCTTCGATCTTTGGCAATGCCTAATTGAAGAGGAATGGCCCCGCAATCCTTTACCTGGGACGTCAAGGTATAAGAGTTACTTGAAATAATTTTGACCCCGTCTAAGTCTCCATCGACATCAACCAACTCATCGCCCGTACAAAGGATGGCCACCACGGGTCTCTGATAGACAGAAATGAAAGAGCGCCGAACCGAAGCGAGCATCCCCACTTCTGCCGGGCGGAGGGTATCTCCCTTAGAAATGACCTGGTCTCCTTTTTTTACATCCTCCCCTGATTTTCGAATATTTTCACTTCGAGCAGAACTTTTAAAAACCAAAACAAATCCGTTTTCCCTTTGAGTCTCTTCAACAGGAATAACCGTGTCCGCTCCTTCTGGAATGGGTGCCCCTGTCATAATTCGGATGGCTTTGCCTTTTTCAAGTTTCCTTTTAGAAATAGATCCGGCAGGAAGATCCTCGATCACCTCTAAACGAATGGGAGAATCGGCAGATGCCTTTTGGATATCTTCAAACCTCAACGCATAGCCATCCATGGCTGAATTATCCAATGGTGGAATGTCCCGAGTGGCATAGATGTCTTCTCCGATCACCCTCCCCAGGGCATCTAAAATGGATACCTTCTCTAATCCTAAGGGATGGATGTGTGAAAGAATCTTATTGAGGGCTTCATCGACCGAAACCATAAATCAAATATAACATAAAATGCTCTTTATGAAAATGTGAAGATCACAGAGAATGTGATTCCTGGGTTATGCACTCCACGTCCCGACAGGAATGCTTTCGAAAATCCTTAGAATACGGGTGGAATATACTCTTTAATAATAACGCTGGATTCACTGATGGAATGGAGTCGTGAGATATACTGAATGAACCGATCCAATTAAAGAACGAAGTTAAGGTTCCCGCTCTAACATTTTTTCCAGCATCTCCATCGGTCCTGTTTTGTATCCGAAACGGAGGGATTAACAAAGAATTTTTTTATCTTTATCGGCAATTTTTCACCTTTTCAATTATAATTATTTTATGCCATTGGGTGGAGAGGAGGATAATGATGATCGTCGCAGGCATAGATGTCGGCGGGAAAAATGTTCATATAGTCGTCAAAAAAGATAGCCATCTACTCGAAAAAATAACAGGACCAACAGGTATGAAAAAGGCAGAGGCAGTGGAGCGGCTATACGATCAGTTACTCAAACAAGCTGGATGGACCCGAAAAGATGTCGACTGGGTTGTGACAACAGGGAGTGCAGCTCAAAGAGTCGCTTTTGCAAACGCCTCCATTCCTGACGTAGAAGCCGATGCTCGAGGGGTGATCAAATTGATTCCTGCAGCACGGACAGTTATTGATGTCGGCGCAGAAGAAGGCCGGGCGATTAAAATCAGTGCAGAGGGAAGGGTTTTGGACTTCGCCATCAATGAAAGGTGTGCAGCCGGGACAGGGACCTTTGTCGAAGCCATGGCAAGGGCTCTCGAAGTCACGGTCGATGAGATGTCAAAGATCGCCCTGCAATCAACCCGATCCCTTTCGATCAATGCCCAGTGTGCGGTTTTTGGAGAATCGGAGGTGGTCTCTCTGATTCATCAAAAAACTCCGAAGCCAGATATCGCCCGCGCCGTGATGAATGCCATTGCAGGAAGAATTACTTCAATCGCTCGTATTGTCGGTTTAGAAAAGGATGTCGTGATGGTAGGCGGAATGGCTAAAAATGCAGGATTTGTGGACTCTTTTCAAAAGAATATCGAAATGGATGTGATTGTAACAGAGGACCCTGATTATATAGGAGCCATGGGAGCGGCTGAAGCCGCTGCAGATGAAGTTAATGGAAAAAATCCTAAGACTAAAACGTAATCGAAATAAGATCCGTTTAGAAGTGAAGCTCCCCGTGCTCCTGCACGGGGCACCTTCACAGCTTCGGCGAAACCCGCCGAAGCATACCCTACTACGCTCTTTGGGAGCTTCGAAAGGTACCCTTTTCGCATTCACCCCCCTCCGGGCGGGGCTTTCTGCGAAGGCGGGTAAAAAGCGAATGGTTGATGAGGTGGCCCCAAATAGATGAAGGAGTAAAAATGGCTATGGAAGTAAAAGAATTTTGGAGATGGCCCGAGACCAATTGGGTCAATCCAGATATCGATTGGAAAAAAGGTAAATGGATTGTGGCTGGAGTAGATGTCGGGTCAGTAAGCACTCAGGCTGTGATTATGGTGGATGGTGAATTTTACGGATATGGCAACATGCGGACCGGTTCAGATAGCCCAAACAGTGCCAGAAGAGGTATGGATTTCGCTTTGGAAAAGACGGATATGAAGCTTGAAAACATAGATTACTGCATCGGTACAGGTTACGGTCGGGTGAATGTGCCGATGGCTCAACAATCCATTACAGAAATTTCCTGCCACGCACGAGGGGCTAACTTTATGTACGGACCCGATGTAAGGACGGTTATGGATATGGGCGGCCAAGACTGCAAAGCCATCCGTATTGATGATCGAGGGAAGGTCCTCAATTTTTTGATGAACGATAAATGTGCTGCCGGAACAGGTCGCGGGATGGAAGTCTTTGCTGATCTCATCCAAGTGCCAATCTGGGAGATTGGGCCTCGATCCTTCCAAATTCAGAAAGAGCCTCCTATGATCAGCAGTACCTGTGTCGTTTTCGCTAAGAGCGAGGTGGTCGGCCTGCTGGAGTCAGGGATGTCTGAAAATGAGATCATGGCCGCTTATTGCTCTGCAATGGCCCATCGGATCATCGAATTACTCAATCGCCTGGGCGTCAAAGAAAAATTTGTCATCACCGGTGGCATTTCTAAAAACGAAGGTGTGGTAAAAAGATTGGAGAAGGAATTAGGGATCAAAACAGCTGATCAGGTTTGGCACAAGAAAGAGTATGCTATCCGTGGTTATCCCTTTGACACACAAATTGCCGGCGCCATTGGAGCAGCTCTCTTAGGAGAAGCTTTATTGAAAATGGGAAAAGCAAAGAGCGTAAGAAAGGCCTAAAAAGGTTAGAGGTCCAAGGCATGAGGTTCGAGGCAAAAGTTCTATTTTCCTCTAACCTCATGCCTCTAACATGAAGAAGACATGATAGCGAATTATGGATTTAAGGACGGCTCTGGCAATTGGTATATCACCATCGATACGGACAAGTGCAATGGATGTGGTAAGTGTGCAGTGGTTTGTCCTGAGAAAATCCTTGAAGTGGGACAAGATGAAATTGACATTTTTCGTGAAGAACCGGTAGCCTTGGTAAAGCAAGAGGAATGTAAGAAGGTGAGGTATCGTTGTGCTCCTTGCCGGCCTGGATATGGGGAAACACTTGCCCCTTGCGTTGCAGCCTGTGAACGGAATGCTATCTCCCATTCCGATGGCTGGGAAAAGGTCTATCAGGGATTTGAATTTAAACCTCCAACCTCTCACCTTCAACAGGAGAATTTAATGACTCGCGAAGAAGAATTAAGAAAGCAGGGCTGGGAGAAACGCTTCATCATGGATGAGCCCCGCCTTTCAGAAATGGCTGAACAATATAGAGAACTTGACTTTGAGGTTCTTCTCGAGCCAGTTGATACTTCCTCCGAAGAATGCATCACCTGCATGAAAGACCATCATTTTAGACAACGTTACAAAACCATCTACACCCGTAAAAAAAACCAATAATTTCCCTTTTTCTATTTCAAAATTTAACTTTTTTAAATCCATGCCAAAATTGCCAGTGAATCTCCCCGTGGTTTTGTACGGGGCACCTTCACAGCTTCGGCGAAATCCGCCGAAGCATACCCTACTACGCTCTTTCGGAGCTTCGAAGGGTACCCTTTTCGCATTCATCCCCGCCCTTCGGGGCGGGGCATTCTGTGAAGGCGGTTAAAAAACCACTCAAGCTTCTTCTTCTGGTTTCATATAGCAGTTTTTTTATCTCATCTAATACTGTTAGAACGGCTTGTCGGATAGATTAATATGGTAGCGTAAATGCCCGTATAATTGACCATGCATTTCACGGGTCCAGAACTCATCACTGACAAATGAAGATGTGACCCCAGAATTACCTATAAAGGTTATTGGCTATACTTGCCAGTGATGGATGACGAGCTTATGATCTTACCCTCGATTGCTTTTTTAAAACCTGAAAGAGTAGTATTTGCTCTTAGATCAAGCTTCTCCACATTGAGCGCATAAAGAGTCACCACATAAGGGTGGTCCCCAGTTCCCTTGGGAGGTTGTGGACCACCATAGCCAATATCCCCCCAAGAGTTTTTGAGCTCAACAGATCCCTTCGGCATTTTCTTTTTAGAAGCCCCTTCTTCGATGGAGTTCACCTGTGCAGGAATATTAATGACCAGCCAGTGAACCCAATTTTGGGCAACTGGATGTGGATCAACAATCGAAAGGCAAAAAGATTTCGTTCCTGCTGGAACATCTTTCCATGTTAGAGGGATTGAAATATTCTTCCCCCCTGCTCCTGGCATCACATACTGAATTGGAATCTTTTCTCCATCTTTGAATGCAGAAGATGAAATTTCCATGGCGGCTCCTCCTATCGCATCATTCTGATAAACCAATAAAAACAAACCAACCAATGGTAATAAAATATTTTTCTTCATGACTTTCATTTTCATCACACTCCTTTTCCATGAAATTATTTTGATATAAACTACTGTTACCGTAAATCGGCAGATGGGTCAACGAAAATCTTTTTTAAATGCGCTAACCCCTGTGATTTAAAATCCTTTGTAAAAATAAAACTTTTCCCATGTTGGTGATTCTGATATAATCGCAAAAACTTCCTATGAAACTCTCGGTCATCATTCCTGTTTATAACGAAGTGAACACCCTCAGTGAGATTCTCTCTCGAGTTCTCGAAGTGGATCTCCCCAAAGAGGTGATTGTGGTGGATGATTGCTCCACGGATGGGACAAAGGAATTTCTGAAACAATGGGAAATCGAAAGGAAAAAGTTTTCAGGGGACGAGATTCACATCCTCTATCAACCTAAAAACATGGGTAAGGGAGCTGCCCTCCGCGCGGGATTCCAGAAAGCCACAGGTGATATCATCATCGTTCAAGATGCAGATTTGGAATATCATCCCCAGGAATATCCGAAACTCATTGAACCCATTCTGGATGGAAGGGCAGATGTCGTCTACGGTTCTCGGTTCCACGGGACCCCAAGGCGAGTATTGATGTTTTGGCACACTCTGGGAAATCAATTCCTGACTTTCCTCTCCAATCTCTGTACCGACCTCAATCTCACGGATATGGAAACAGGTTATAAGGTGTTTAAAAAAGAGGTGCTGGAGCATCTCCATTTGAAGTCCAATCGATTTGGTTTTGAGCCAGAGGTGACGGCCAAAATTGCTAAAATGAATTACAGAATCTATGAAGTCCCCATCTCCTATAGCGGCCGAGATTATTGGGAGGGAAAGAAAATTAAATGGATTGATGGGATGAAGGCGATCTTTTCCATCCTGAGATATAATTTTTTCGATTCAGAGACGGAGGATATCGTTTATCAAACCCTCCAAAAAATGAAGAGGCTCCACCGTTACAATCGGTGGATTTTTTTAAAATTCCGTCCCTTCTTAGGAAGAAGGGTTTTGGAAATCGGTTCGGGGATCGGAAACATCAGTAAATTTCTTTTAGATCGAGATTTCATTGTTGCCACCGATGTGGAACCCAAGTATCTCACCCTCCTAAAAAATACTTTCGGACATTATCGAAAATTTAGGATCGAACCCTTCGATCCTGCGGAGTGTGAGAAGGACCGCTTCCGAGACGACCAAATTGATTCTGTCATTTGTTTTAATGTCCTCGAACACATTGAACGAGACGAAGCTGCATTAAAAAATATTTTCGACCTATTGGAACCTAAAGGACGACTCCTGCTTCTCGTTCCTTCTCACTCCTGGCTCTATGGGACTTTGGATCAACATTTAGGTCATTGCAGGCGTTACGGGAAGGAAGAATTAGAACATAAATTGGAGACCGCAGGATTTAAAATCGTCTTTATAGAATATTTCAACCGGATGGGAGTATTGGGTTGGTTTCTAAATAGCAAAATACTACAGAGGAAGAGACTTCCTTCTTTTCAATTAAGAATTTATAATTTCCTGGTCCCTCTATTTAAATTAGAAAAACTATTCCCCCTTCCCTTTGGTACTTCTCTGATTGTGGTCGCTGAGAAATCAGAATGATGGAGACGATTGAGTATTTTTCAGATTTTCTTAGAAAAATTGGGGTACCGAATTTCTTGGCCATCGGAATTGTCATCATCGTCATATGGCTTCTGGTTTCGGGGTTCAGAAAAGGTCTAAAAAGGGGAGGAAAGGATAAAGAACCTCCGGAAATTAACCATGAAGAGTAATTCTTTTGATGTTTGAGCTTCGATATTTGACTTGCTGCTGAATTCTATTTCTTCAACATCATATAAGACAATATAAAGGAGACAGTCAAGGCAATCAACATCCCTGACATAGAAAAGAAGAAGAAAAGAAGGATTAATCTCTCTTTCATCACCGCATATTTGCTCTCCAACATACCGACGTAAAGCATCCCCACCGTTTTATCCTGAATATCCCTGATGGGCTCATAGGCGGTTATGTACCAATCATCGACGACAAAGGCTCGATGAATCCAGGGCTTTCCCTTTCCGAGAACCTGTTCTTGGACTTCACGCATCGCCCGTGTCCCAATGGCCCGATTTCCCTCCTTATCCCTAACATTCGTTGATATTCTCAAATCACCTAAAAAGATGGTGGCCGTCCCAATTTCTTTCCCTTTGTATTTAGCATCTTTGAAAACGATGTTTTTAATCCGATCAACGATCTCATTATTCTGGTTGAGGAGCATTCCTCCCATTAATGCGCCTATAACCTCTCCTTTAAAGCCCATGACAGGATGAGCTGATTTTAAAACCATCCCAGAGGTCTCTTCAATTTTTTTGGCTGGTCTTTCTTTGGAGACCGAAATCGATTGAATGATGGCTTTTTGGGCCATACCCCTTCCTTCCGTCGATAACTCATCTCCTGAAAGCACCTGAGTCCCTGAAATTCCCCTTTTCTCTAATGCACTTTTGATAAAAGGATCGTGGAGCAAATTGTCTCCCGAAGCTGGGGGGTGATGAAATCTAAATACAACGGTTCCCTTCCGATCTACCAACGTCAGAAAATCGAGGCCTTCTTCAACCATCAGTGCTTCAATCTCATTCCGAAAAGAGGAGATGTCTTTCACTATCAACCCCTTTTTGAGTACATGCCTGATAGAGGTCCAGTGAACCGTACGATCGATCTCCCTAATCCTTGATTCATAAATATATCTGGCCGTATTAAGATCTTCTTTTACCCTTTCTTGGGCTTCAGAAATTATTTGATTGGTTATAAGTGAGTTAACAATAATGCTTGTTGCAACCCCGATGAGACAAGCAATGGCTAAGAAGATTAAAGCTAACTGGGTTTTTGTTAATACCTTCATATTTATAACTTATCAGAAATAAAAGGAAAAGTAAATAAAAAAATTTCTCTTGCTAAATTATTTTTTTTCTGGTAGATATATTGTGAAAAAATTCATAAATAAATGGACGTAAGGAGATGAGAAAGGAGGTCCATAATGGGAAAGTTTGATGCAATATACAACGATTACATGAAGCGAAGGAAAGCAGTGCTGGAAATGGGGGGTGAAAAGGAACTTGCCAAACGCCGGGAAAAAGGACAGACCAATGCTCGAGAAAGAATCGATATGCTCCTTGACCCGGGAACCTTTACTGAAGTCGGTACTTTTGTGACGCATCGACAAACTGAATTTGGGATGGCTGGAAAACTTGTTCCTGCTGAAGGCGTGGTAACAGGGTATGGGAAAATAGATGGGAGATGGGTCGTGGTGGCCTCTGAAGATTTCACCTCCATGGCTGGTTCCTTTGGCGAATACCACGGGAAAAAATTTGTTTGGGCTCTTGATTTTGCCAAAGAAAAAGGGTGGCCCTTTATCGGCATAAACGATTCAGGAGGTGCACGTCTCCAGGAAGGAATGGATACCCTGGAATCATACGGTTGGACCTTCCGTGCCCAGATTCTTGCTTCCGGAATTGTCCCTCAGGTCGCCCTGCTTTTGGGGCCGTGCCTTGGCGGACAAGCCTATCATCCCATCATGAACGACTTCCTCATCCAGAGCAAAACAACAGGATTCATGGGGATTGCTGGACCTGCCTTTGTTAAGACGCAAACCGGCGAGAATATCACCCTCGAAAAACTGGCTGGTTGGGAGGCCCACGCCATGAAATCCGGCGGCACCCACGTGGTTGGTGAAGACGATAAAGAATGTATCCAACTTTGCCGGAAGCTCCTATCTTACCTTCCTTCCAACAACAGGGAAAAACCACCGAGAATCGAAAGCAATGATGATCCAAACCGAGTGATTCCCGAACTTGATGATTTTCTTCCAGACACGGAACTTCGAAAACCTTATGACATGTATCCTCTGATCGACATGGTTGTAGATAAAGGCAGTTTCTATGAGATACATAAATATTTCGCACGAAACCTCATTATCGGTTTTGCGCGGTTTAATGGCATGGTAGCAGGAATTGTTTCCAACCAACCCAAGGTTTTAATGGGGGGATTGGATTGCGACGCTTCTGATAAGCTGGCAAGGTTTGTCCGTTTCTGTGATCTTTTTAATATTCCCCTTGTGACCCTTGTGGACTGCCCTGCTTTCTGGATTGGCTCGCCTCACGAATGGAAAGGGATTTTACGACATGGAGCAAAAACGCTTTTTGCTTGGGCGGAAGCCACCGTGCCTCTCATTGCTGTCATCATTGGAAAGTCTTATGCAGGTGCTCATTATGCGATGCTCGATAAGAGCATTGGGGCAGATCTTGTTTTTTCTTGGCCGACGGCGAAGGTAAACATCGTTGGTGCTGAAACGGCAGCCAGTGTTATTTTTGCGAAAGAAATTAAGACAGCCGCCAACCCAAAGGAGACAGCTAAGACGCTAATTGCGGAGTATCGAACGAAGTATGAGCATCCCTATCAGCCTGCAGAGCGAGGCTATACGGACGATGTCATCATGCCCCATGACACCAGAAAGTATATCTGTGCGGCCCTTGAGCTTTTACAGAACAAGCAAGTGGCCAGACCCTGGAAAAAATATTCCAACATTAATTTATAAAACTGCCCCAAGATTCAACCTGGTAAAAGGAAAAGGCCCATCCAGAAAGGGCCTTTTCCTTTTTGTTAAAATAATGATTCTTGTTGTAGTAATGCGTCACTGAAGCGGGGTAGGGGCGACTTCAGTCGCCCTTTAGAAAGGGAGGCTAAAGCCTCCCCTACCCATGACCCCCCGCTTCAGTGACGCATTACTTATTGTGTATTGAATCTTAGCATCCTTTAGTTTAAAATAAATTGAAGGAAGTGAGAAGATGAAAACCTGGCCTTTATGGTTTCTATTTTTCTTTTTAGCGATTTCTCTTTCAGGTTGTGCCCATGTCATTTCAAAAGATATAAGAACAAAGTCAGAACCTTCTCTCACCCTTAATCAGGTCCGTCAGAGCCCGGAAACCTTTAAGGGGAAATGGGTCATATGGGGGGGAGAGATTGTCCAATCTGTCAACCAAAAGGATGGTTCCACACAGATTGAAGTTTTCCAGATGCCGCTGGGTTGGAGGGGAGAGCCGAAAGAAACAGTTGCATCAGAAGGGAGATTTTTAGTTTCTGTCGATCAATATTTAGACTCGTATATCTACCGAAAAGGTAAAAAGATAACCATCGCTGGTGAAATCCAAGGAGAGATGGTTAAACCCCTCGGTGAAATGGATTATCGATATCCCCTTATTTCAAGCAAACAGATCTATCTTTGGCCAGACTATTACTACTACCCCTATCCTGATTACTATTATGACCCTTGGTGGGGCCCCCCTTACTGGTGGGGATTTGGGTTTGGGATTATTTATCACCACCATCATCGCCGTTAATCTCCTCAAATCTTCTATAAAAAGATACTTGGCATTGGAATGGATTGACAGATTCATTCTGGTTAGTTATATAATCTTCCTATATAGGAGTATGCATGGCACGAAGTCCTATCACTCGTGACGGTTATAACAATCTCCATAAAGAATTGGAGAATCTGAAGAAGGTCATCCGCCCCCAGGTCATCAAGGCCATTGAAGAGGCACGTGCTCATGGAGATATCAATGAAAATGCAGAGTTCGTAGCAGCCAAGGAACGCCAATCCTTTGTTGAGACAAAGATTCGAGAAATTGAACAGAAGTTAGCCAATTCTGAAATTATTGATAAGATTAACCTTCCCAATGGGAAGGTTGGCTTTGGCTCTGTTGTCACTCTGGAAAATCTCAAAAATGGTGGCCAGGTCACCTACCAGATTGTGGGCCCCGATGAATCAGACATCTCCTCCGGTAAGATTTCCATCGCCTCACCCCTGGGCAAGGCTTTAATTGGAAAGGAAGTGGAGGACGAAGTGAAAGTTCAAACCCCAGGTGGAGCCAAGAACTATTCCATCCTGAAGATCGCCTGATTGAATTCCTCTTTACCTTTCTTCTTTCCTTTAAACTCATCTTCGACAGTTTGAAAAAACGAATATTGTTTAATTGGTGTCAGGCATCGGTAATTCGTTATTGACATTCTCACGTCGTTTCGCTCCTCGCAATGACTACTTTTCAGGGTCGTTCACTATAGATATCTTCAATTGACTTCTTAAATTCGTCCCTTTCTTTATTACATTAACAGCAGTGGCCTTAAAGGAGGCCTTCACCTCTTTGCCTTCAGCCAAGGACAATTCTTCCATAGAATGATTCGTGACATAGGCAACAAGAGGGAATCCACAGTTGAGCTGGACTTTTTGATAGAGCCCCAAGGAGACGATTCTCAGAATCCTTCCAGAGAACACATTTCTGGCACTCGTCCCCTCTTGGGAGGTCCGTGTCGAGAGGGTGACATTTTCTGGACGAATGCATAGGACTACTGTCTCCCCCAAATGGGCACTCCCGACAACCTCGATTTCCTCCCCCTCAACCAAAGTAAAAAAAGTTCCACCATCTTTTTTAACCACTTTACCAGTCAAGATTGTCTCCACTCCCACAAAAGAAGCTACAAACTCATCTATCGGTTGGTTCATCACCTCACCCGGGGAACCGATCTGAAGAATCTTTCCAACATTCATCACTGCGATTCGATTTGAAAGCCTAAGGGCTTCCATACGATCATGGGTAGCGAAAAGTGCGGTTGTTCGGGTCTGTTGAAGGATATGTTCCAGGTCTTCAAGAAGGGCATCTCTCGTGGGAGGATCGAGAGAAGAAAAAGGTTCGTCAAGGAGAAGGATTTCAGGCTGAAGGGCAAAGACTCTGGCAAGACTCGTTCTTTGTGCCTCCCCTCCTGAAAGTGTTTTTGCAGAACGGTCTTTGAGATGACTAATTCCAAATCGATCCAGGCTTTCCATTGCCCTCTTATCAATCTCTTTTTTCCTCATTCCACGAATTTTCAAGCCTGATGCGACATTATTAAAAACCGTGGTGTCAAAAAGCAGAGGCTCCTGAAAAACCATAGCCAGTTTCCTTCGGTACTCTAAAACAGAATGATTTGTCTCGACTTTCTCTCCTTTGAATAAAATTTCACCCTGAAAGGGTTTCAATAAATAAGATAAGGTTTGAAGAAAGGTTGTTTTCCCAGCCCCATTCGGTCCAATCAAAGTCAGAATTTCACCCTTCTCAATTGAAAGAGTGGGAATGTCTAAAAGAACAGTTCCTCCTCTTTTCACCTCAAGGTTTTTTACTTCCAATATAGGTACATGCTTGACCATATTCATTCTTCTCTATCCTAAAAGATAGAAAGATTTAAATCTTACTGTTTCCTTCCCATTCACTGATCACTGATTACTGATTACTGATCACTGATCACTGATTACTGATCACTTTTTTATTATCTCGGCCTTTCTCTCTGTTGGATCTGCGTGAGAATTAAATTGATTAAATAGGCAAGCAATAAAAGTATAATCCCCAGAGCAATGGCGATATCGAAATTTCCCCGACTCGTTTCCATGACAGTTGCCGTTGTGAGTACCCTGGAATAGCCCTTGATATTCCCACCGACCATGATGGAAGCGCCCACCTCTGAGATCACACCGCCAAACCCTGCCATCACCGCAGCTAAAAGAGGGAGTTTCGCCTCCTTGATCAGAATCCAAACCATCTGGAGACGGGTGGCACCGAGGGCTAAAATTTGGAGACGAAGTTTTTGAGGAAGCTGTTGAATGGCTGCCAAGGTAATCCCCATTACGATTGGCGTTGCAATCACTGACTGAGCAATAATCATAGCAGTGGGGGTATAAAGAATCCCAAGAAAACCGAGTGGACCATTTCTCCACAAAAAGATGGTTACGAAAAGACCGACTACAACTGGTGGAAGACCCATTCCCGTATTGATAAGGCTGACAATGATTCTTTTCCCAGAAAACCTGGAAAGGGCAACCATTACCCCTGTTGATATCCCGATGAAGAGGCTGATAAGAGTGGCTGCCCCAGAAATCTGTAAAGACAGGAAAGTAATCCCCAAGACCTCAGGATCAAGTGTGACAATAAGCCAAAATGCCTTTTTAATACCTTCAAGGATGAGATCCATCTTTTATCCCTCAATTTCGAAATTCGAATATCGAAATTCGAATTGTTTAAACTCTAAACACTAAACTCTAAATCCTAATTAAATTCAAAATATAAAACTAAACCAACCTCGTCTTGAAGACGAGGGGTTTCCTACCATACTGTCGACTTTAAGTCGACTGGATACGTTTTCTCGTTCTCTTGTCCGTCATTCCTGCGCAAGCAGGAATCCAGTTATTTTCTTCATTTTATTCTGGATTCCGGTTTTCACCGGAATGACGATTCTGAGACGGTGTGGTTCAAATGTTTATGGTCGGCTTCATTCAACTCCTAATGGGAATATGTCATCAAGCATCAGCCGACCATTTTGCAAAACTTCGCTTCGCCCCAAGGCGAGGGGTCGCCACCATCCCCGAAGGGGACACTCAAAAGGTAATTTTGACTGCTAATTCAACTGAAGCTCTCTTAGTTATTGAGTTTTGAGTTCTGTCCTTCAGACATTTGAGTTTGTTTAGAGTTTAGGATTTCGAGTTTAGGGTTTAACACCTCTGTTTCGAATATTGTGTTCTGTGCTTGGGATTTACTTGCCAAGTTCTTCTTCTTTCTTGCCAGCATCGGGGAAGAATAAAGGCGACCCAAATTTATCGACTCCGAATGTTTTTATAATCCCCTGGGTTTCCTTTAAAACCATGAAGTCAGCAAATGCTTTCCCTCCGGGGGCGTTAACTTTTGGCCATTTCGCAGGGTTGACCTCGATGACATGATAGATGTTCAAAAGAATAGCATCCCCTTCGACCAGAATATCGAGACCGAGTTTTTTCTTTAAAGCCAGATACGTTCCACGATCCGCAAGGGTATGACCTTTTTTCTCTGCGGTGACGCTTAACGTTTGACCCATTCCGAGACCGGTCTGTTGATACCACTTTTCACCTTCAGGATTTATTCCTGTTGATTTCCATATCGTTTTTTCTTTTAAATTGGTCCCTGAATTATCCCCTCTTGTTAAAAACAGGGCTCTCTCTCTGGCAATCTTTTTAAATGCCTCTAAGGCGGATTTTTCCCCCTTAATTTTCGCTGAGTCTACAGAAGGCCCCGCAATGACAAAGTCATTATGCATAATGATCCTTCGGTTGATCCCATAGCCTTCTGCCACAAATTTCTTCTCGGCCGCTGGAGAATGAACCAGAAGCACATCCGCTTCCCCCTTCTGTCCCATGGCCATGGCTTGCCCCGAACCCACTGCGATCGTCTTAACAAAATAACCCGTATTTTTTTCAAAGATCGGGATGAGGACATCAAGAAGCCCGGAGTCCTGAGTGCTGGTGGTCGTAGCGAGGATAATTGTTTTCGGTTGAGCTTGAACAAAGGATATTCCATGAATAAATAACATTGAAAAAATTATCCAGGGTAACAGAACCTTTTGCCTCATCTTTATCCCTTTTTAGATTATTTCTTTGAATAGACAACCTTCCCAGAGTTTTTGAAATCGTAGTTCCC
>JACAEV010000147.1 GCA_013388645.1 Syntrophaceae bacterium
AATGTGATCGTCATCGATTTGAGAGGCACCGCTCTTTTGACAGATATCTTCAACCTTCATACTTGAGAGTTTCTCGGTCGCCAGACGAAGGGCGAGCTCAAAGCTTTGTTTGGAAATATCCTCATACGAGCACATAACCTGCCTCCCGTAATATTTTTTTAACAGAGATGGAAGAAGGGGAATCCTCTGAAATGTGAAACAGAGATTTACCCTTTAAGTTGTACTCTCGCACCAGGGGATCATTTGCAATTCTTCCTAAATATTTTTCCCCACTTTTTAATAAATATGCTTCGTTTTCTTCGGTGAACCGATAATTTCCTACGAGATAAAACTGATTGTAGTGGATGTTGACCCCTTTGGTAACATATTTGATTCGATCGATGTGTTTTGCCGATTTTTCAGACGGATCCAGCACGACAAAAAGGTCGTTGATATCCGGGGTCACTTTTCGGTTAAGATGCTCCAATCCCGCGGGGGAATCGACCAGGATCATCTCGTAATTTTTATGAATATTCCGTATGGTCTCTTTAATCATCTCGTCAGGCAAACAGTAACAACCAGGGGCAAATTTGGTTCCGAGGGTAATGAGATCAAACTTTTTATCCCGGTAAATGATTTCTCCTTCTTCCATCATGCGCCTCAATAAATCGGGAGAATCATCTTTCCCTTTACTTTTCTTCCCCTTCTCAATGATTCTGGAGAGTGCATCGGAGATGGAGCATTTGCTTTCTCTCCCCAGGTCGACCCCAAGCATTTTCGCCAGGCTTTCATCCGGGTCAAGATCAATCAAGAGAAGAGGTTTGGCATGAACGTATCTTGTAAATAAAGTGGTAAACGTGGATTTTCCCGTTCCTCCCCTTCCAGTAATGACATTAATCTTTCCCATTCTAAATCAACCCCGCTTTCTCAAGAATTTTTCTCACCGAGCGGCATGCAGGTGAATCTTCGGGTAGTTTATTCAAGGGTTCTCCCTTTAAGTTGTATTCCTCGACTTTTGGATCATATTCGATCTTCCCTAAATAGATTTCGCCCGCCTCTTTAAAATATTTCTCGGCCTCCTCATCAAACATATAATTGGCCAGCAGATAAAAGTGATCGTACATCATCCCTACCTCTTTTAAAATGGCCTTGACCTTTTTGATATGGATCAAGGACTTATCGGAGGGGTCGAGCACCACGAACAGGTCATCGATCTGGGAGACGATATTGCGGTTGAGATGCTCTAAACCCGCCGGGGAATCAATGACCACATGCTTGTAATTCTTGGAGAGTTCAGAGATGGTTTTTCTTAATAAGTGATCGGGGAAGCAATAACATCCCTCCATATCCTTTGTTCCAAGGGTAATGACATCGAAGCCTCTTCCCTCGTAGAGACAATCCCCCCACATGAATCCTTTAAATCGATCTTCCACCGGTGTGAGGGGACTCCCTCCCCGTTGTCTTTCTTTTACGGCATCGTAAAGGGCTTCAACAATCGTTCTTTTTCCTACTTTCGTTAGATCGATTCCGAGCATATCTGCAAGGCTTAGATCGGGATCGAGATCGATGAGTAAAGAAGGAGGGGAAAGGTATCGACTCATGAGCGCAACAAAGGTTGATTTCCCTGTTCCCCCTCTTCCTGTCGAAACGATCTTTCTGGTCATGCTATTTACCCCCTTGAGCTGGAATGTCTTGATTGATTGGACTGGATGGAAGTTTGCTGATGGGCGAGATTTTTACCACAGCATTGTATTCGTGAGGACAGACCTCAAGACAGGTTCCACATTTTGAGCACTTCTCTTGGTTGATCACCTTGATCTCTCCTTTTCCTCCTTTGATCGCCTCGGTCGGGCAAACGAGGATGCAGTGTTCGCAGGCTCGATCACATTTTTCTGGAAGAATGTAATAAGCGGTCAGATCTTTACAGACCAGTGCAGGACAACGTTTTTCGAGGATGTGCGCTCGATATTCCTCACCAAAGTAACGCAGAGTGGTCAAGACGGGGTTGGGAGCAGACCGCCCCAACCCACAAAGGGATCCCATCTTAATGTCCTCAGATAATCGTTGGAGAAGATCGAGATCCTCCAATTTTGCTTTACCGGTAGTGATATCGTCTAAGATGCTTAAGAGTTGAAGCGTCCCCATCCTGCACATCGTGCATTTGCCACAAGATTCTTTAGTCGTAAAGTCAAGGAAGAAACGGGCCGTATCCACGGCACAATCCCCCTCATCCATGAAGATCATTCCTCCTGAACCCATCATGGAACCGGCTTCATGAAGAGAATCAAAATCAATAGGCAGGTCGAGTAAGTTTTCGGGAAGGCATCCCCCTGAAGGGCCACCGATTTGAACCGCCTTAAATTTCTTTTCATTTCGCATCCCCCCTGCAATATCAAAAACCACTTTTCTGAGAGTCGTCCCCATCGGCACTTCAGTCAGACCAGGATATTGGATCTTTCCAGCCAGTGTAAAGACTGCGGTGCCTTTGCTATGTTCTGTCCCGATGGAGACAAACCTTTCTTTTCCGTTTCCGATGATGAAAGGAACATAAGCAAAAGTTTTTACATTATTGAGAAGAGTAGGACAACCCCACAAACCGGACTCCGTCAGTCGAGGAGGTCTAACCCGTGGTTCGCTCCTTTTCCCTTCCATGGCTGCAACCAGTGCGGTCGCCTCTCCAGAAACAAAGGCACCTGCCCCTTCTGTGATGCCGATATGAAAACAAAAGCCGCTTCCGAGAATATTGTCTCCTAAGATCCCTATCTCTTCTGCCTGTCTTAAGGCATTCCTAATCCGCTCGATTGCCAAGGGATACTCGGCGCGAACGTAAATATATCCCTGCTGAGCCCCGATTGCATAACCAGCAATGATCATGCCTTCGATGACCTCTTGAGGATCACTCTCCAAGATCACCCGATCCATAAAAGCACCTGGATCACCTTCATCTGCATTACAGATGACATATTTTGTTTTACCAGGGGCCTGACGACATCCTTCCCATTTGACGCCTGCATAGAATCCCGCTCCTCCTCTCCCTCTTAACCCTGACTTTTTTATCTCCTCAATAATCTGTTCGGGAGACATTCTTAAAGCCTTCTCTAATGCAGAAAAACCTCCGTTAGCAATATAGTCATAGATATTTTCAGGATTTATATAACCACAGCGGCGAAAGATGAGGCGAAGTTCATGTTCGAATCTCGAGAGTTCAGGGATGTAAGGAGCTCCCCTTTCATCTGTTTCGAAAGTGCCCAAAGCGAGTTCAAGACAAGGGTCATCGCCAAGGATATAGCCTTCTACCAGTCGTGTCACCAATTCTGGGGTGATGTTGTGATAGACCACATGGAGGGATTCTGGTTTGGAAATAATGACAAGAGGTTCGGCATAACATAGACCAATACAACCCACTTCAATGACAGGTGCTTCGAGGTCTCGCCGTGATAATTCATTTTTAAATGCCTCAATGACGTCCAAAGCTCCTGCCGCCCTACCACAGGTAGCCGTTCCAACAAGAATATGGGTTTTCCCCTCTAAGAACTCCCTTTGAGATGTTGCTCGATTTTTTATCTCTTGAAATATCAATCTGAGTCTTTACCCCATCGTAGGACAATAATTTATTTTAACATTTAAAAAGGACGATTAACAGTCTTTTTCTGGTGGGGCTGGTTCTTTTTGGTGGTATGGAATTAAGGATTCCTCAACTTTGAAGGGGGACATCTTGGGATAAATTTTATCCTTGATGACGGCAACAGGAGCCAACATGCAACAACCGATGCAGGCAACCCTCTCCAGGCTGAATTCCCCGTCACTTGAAGTCTCTCCTACTTTAAGGTTGAGCTCCCGCTGCAAAGCCTCCAGAACTAAACGACCGCCTGCAAGATGGCAGGCGGTCCCCATACAAACCTTCACATGATTTTTACCCAGAGGGGTCAACCGAAAATGATTAAAAAAAGTGGCGACCCCCCACACCTCAACGGGCTTCATCCCCAAACATTCTGCCACCTTTAACATTGCTTCTTTGGGAAGATATCCAAACTCTTTCTGAATCTCAAGCAGAACAGGGATCAGCCCATTTCGCTCTCCTCGATGTCTTTCAAGAATATGGGAGAGCTGTTCTTTTTTCTCTGTCATTTCATTTCTTCAACGTCTTTACATAGTCTGGTAAGAATGCTCCGATCCCAGCAGCCTCTCTTGGCCCAATGACCACTTCCCAACCGGGGAGGGCATCCTCCAATTCTCCTTTGATTCTTGCCACCCTTCCTGGGATGACGATTTTCTTATTTTTAACCTTATTCTCAATCCCTGATTTCTTCACCATTGCGCCCACTTGATCACCGGTAAATTTTCCTGCTGCCCAACCCGTCAGGACACCCAGCCCTTCCGCATCTTTCACGCAAAGATAGGAAGGAACCTTGGTTGCCTCAATGGCAGAAGAGACGATGAAGTAGGTGAGTGCCCAGTTCGAGGTGATGAGAACAGGAGCATTCTCATCAGGGGTTCCTATTTCATAGTATTTCTCTTCAACCGCCATTGGGAAGCGAGGATCGGTATAAATGTTGAGGCGCTGAACAAGAAGAGGAAGAAGAGTATATTGATCGAAATCGGAAAGAACGATCAGGGCAGCAAATTTGTTTATAAAAGCAGAAGCGGTGAGGGCTTCCTTCAAGCCATCTTTCGCCATAAAACAGGGGAAGGCGATGGTTGGGTATCCCAAAGGCCTAAACCCTTGTTTCAGGGCTGCCCTTCTGATGAAGGTTTGATCTCTTATGGCATCGATGAGGTTCTTAGATCCTGGATCTAAAATGGCATCGTCCACTCCTACCTCTTTCAATTTCATCGTTAAAGGAATGAGCTCTTCGATGCTTGCTCCTCGGACACCGACCGGAGTCGGTTTTTCTTTAATTTTTGGGATCGCCTGATCGATATTTTCCTTGGTGATCGGATAGAGCAAAGGCTTTTTGTCAGCACAGAGATCCCTTGCGGCAAATAGGGTATCCAGGTCTTGTGAGATCAGAATCATTCCAAGGTTTGATGCTGAGGCTTTATTGACTAAGGCGAGGAATTTGTTTTTGTCTCCGGATTCATAATGGAGGGCGAGAAGTTCCGCCTTAAGTGTTAACCCGACCCATGGAAACTGTAGTTCTTTTACTTTTTTTATCTTTTCATCCACCTTCGCATCACTTTCCTTGTCTGAAATAAGGATGGCAATGCCCGGGGGGTGGACATAGGTTTTTTCGTGCCGGTAAATGACCTCTTCATTTCCGACCTGTACTTTATTATCCCCTGTGCCAATCGTCACTAACTTGATTGCAGGCGCTAATAAATCCTCAAGCTTTGCCTTCACCTCAGGAGAGAGATAAGGACATTTATCGACCGTTGCCCCTCCGGTAGCGAGTTTCATTGCAAAGGCAAAACAAGTAGGAAAGCCGCAATCCTTGCATGGTTTTCTTCCTGGAAGCATCTTTACAATTTCAGACCCTGATATCGGCATGCTGCACCTCCTCTTAAATTCAGTGATAAGTGATGAGTGATCCGTGATCAGTGGTAAATGATGGGAATACTGATCACTGACTCCGGATCACTGATTTTTTATGTTGGAAGCTCCACTTCCCCTTTTAACCAGGGGTGTCCCACTTTTTCTAAAAACGCAGTCAATTCATCGGGATTTTTGGCATCGTCTTCTGTGGCAATCTTATCATAGAGCCCTTTTTCCTCGAGGATTTCTTTAAACCTTTCCTTGATCTCCTTGGGCATCCAGACGATCCTCGCCAGGCCACCGTCTGCCTGAATGAATTTTGAGGATCTCAATTGCTCCAGACCAGTTCCGAGTCTACCTTCAATCTGCTTTCCCCCAGATGTCTCACCAGCCATACGTGAGAAGGTAATTCCAATGACGGTTTCCCCTTTATACTCCCTGTTCACAATACCAAAAGCGTCCACTTCAGGGATATAGAAGACGATCGCTTGAAAGCACCCGCATGAGGTATGTGGATGTTCAAAGGCGCTATAGAGATAAACTTTATCATAGGTCCCCAGGGATTTCTCAGCGACGACTTTATTGACTCCCTCATATTCGCCTCTTGCAGCATTGACCAACTCTCCTTTGTCGATTGCAAAAATAGGGCCTTCTGGATCGATTTTTGCGGCGGCTCTTCCATCAAACCAGTTGATGGCGCCACAATTAGCTATGCGGTTCGGAGAGATGATGGAGCAGTGGGTTGGAGCAAAGCTCTGGCAGAGAACACAGCCATAGAATTGATCCACATCTTCATCCTTAAGCTGTCTGGCCCGTTCATCTCTGGCCTCATATCGTTTTAAGGCCTCTGGCAGGAGTTCCTCTACTTTTTTTGGATCAGTGATGATCGTGGTCTGAATCTTTTCAATAATCGGCATCTCCGAGGTAAAGAGAAAGTTAAAGATTTCTCCCAACTCTTTTAAAGAGGTAAACCCTTTTTTATAGGCATCCGTGCTCAACCTCACCCACATATCCTGTCTCTGATTCATATGATACCAGCCCTGAATAAAGTTGAGGTACATGTGGATCTTTCTTTCAATGATCGCCTCCGCATCCTTATCCAGATCAGCTCCGGCGACATCGATCAATATGGCAATGGGATAAGTTCCCCCCTTATCCGTTTCCGGATTATAAGGTGTCAATTCGTTGATGTCCGGGCCGATGATCTCAACCTTTTCATTCTCAATCTCATCAGGGCTCTTGACAGTGGCCAATTCAAATTTAGTTGCTACTTTGGGTCCTCCAAACTCCATATACAGATTTTCCTTTCGAATCACTTCGCCTTCATATTGCGGTCCAATGTCAGCATGAAACTCCATTTCTATTCTCTCCTTTCTTAGGATGATTTATTCTTTCTTCAGATTTTCAATGATCCCTTCTAAGATATTCTTCCACTGCTCGTCTTTTCTAATATTGGGGAGGGAGAAATCGGCATGGGGATAATAATACTTGCACATGGTCATGGTCTTGAGATGGGGAGCAAAATGTTTGAGTACGGAAAGCCCCTGTTCCCCAAGGTCGGTTCTAAAACCAAAGAACAACACCAGATCGTGGTTCCCCTCTTTTCTCACACCCTTCCAGTTCGGATCTTTGAGGGCATTGATGATCTCAACCACATCATAGACACTGTCGGGCTGGACTCCTAATTCCACCATCTTTGATTTAACCGTGGCCGTAGCACAAATAGGAATATTTTTCGTCTTCGCAATTTCCAGAGCATATTCGAGGAGCAATTTCCCCCCCAGGGTGATCTTCAGCAAGCGTGGACCAAGGACAAGAAGGGGACGCTGTGCCTTGGCGATCTGCTTGGCATACTCCACTGGGTCCTCCACCAGCCTTGCTGTCCTCGTCCCCGTTAGAATATTGACTCGATGAAACGGTAGTGAAGGTGCTAATTGGCTCATGTTTTCTCCCTCCTTCTTAGTGTATGACCGAATCCACCGGAACCTTTGTTGGATAAGTTCCAATCAGGGTGGGTAGTCCGACCGGTTCTTTTGGTTTCCAGCCAATTTGGGTTAGATAAGCCTTGACCTCTTTCTTATAAACAAGAGGGATGTCCGCATCCCTTCTCACATAGAGAGGAAGGTCTTCTGGGAGACCACCTCCCATATACTTCTTGTAAAGAGAGATATAGTGGTTCAGTTTAATCGCTCTCCCTTGAGGTGTATCATTTTTCCGGATGCAGAGCTTGGGAATCATCACCATGGCTTTCTCCTTGGTCTCACAGACGTAAGCCAAATGCTCAGGTGAAGGCTCATTGGTTTCCACAATCTGCCTCTTTCTTGCATCCATCACCTTCCACTCATCTTCATCCTTTCGCGATAGATAGAGTCTCCGATATTTGGATGAATGGGGACCGAGGATGACGGGGACTCCCAATCGGTTAAAGCCTGTTGCAATAGAGGCTGCCTTTTGTGAATAGGCACCCCAGGCGATACCCACTGCTCCGACTCGGTTGAGTACATAGTCTGCCATCACCTCATAATTTCCCCTAAGTGGCAAGGCAGCAAAGATATTAGCAATTTTGATAGCCGCTCCGGAAATATGGCTGTTGGCAACACAGGAGCCTACATTGACCACACATCCTGCATCAAAATCGCCAGGATACTTCTCGTATACTGTCTTTCCATCCGCATCTTTCCACATTCCAACTGCCATGGCCGTGCAGCCTGAAACCACCACGATATATTTTCTTCGGGCAAATTCATCCACAATTTCAGCAAGGTCTCGTATATCAGGGAAATTGGAGCAACCCACTAAGGCGACCACCCCAGGGATAGTTCCCAGAGTGATGGGTGCGCCCACTGTTCGGATTTCGGTATCCATAATCGGACCACGACCTGTTCTTACTTTCCAGGTCTCTTTACTTGCTCCAACTTGCATAATCTTAAAAATAGGCAGATGTCGAGGGCAGATCTCCTCGCACTTGCCGCAACCGACACAGAGATTAAATATTTCTCTGATCACGTCATAATTGCCCTTGGCAACTTCGCTGATTCCTCTTCCAATATCAAATAGGTTGGGGCAGGCCTGTTCGCACATACCGCACATGCTGCACTTTTTTGCAAGCTCGGTGGCCTCCTGCTCCGTTATCCATTGCTTCTTTCTATGAGGTGCAATGGCCATAGCTACCTTCGTTGCCACTTCAGCCGCCTTTTTGGGATCAAGGATGGCAAAATGCTTCTTTTCCTCTACCATCTTCTTTACAATCTCATCGGTGTCCATATCAGTCGCATCTTCCAATCCATACATCGCCTTATCCAGAGCAGCAATGAGAGCGGAACCCGCTTTGGTGGCCTCCTGTGGCATATCGGTTCGGATGCATTGTTCGTCAGTCATGATGACATCTGCAATGCCACTTCTTAAGAAGAAGAGCTGGCGGGAGAAAGGACCGATCACCTTGGCTCTCGCTGAATACCGGGTGGTTTCAAGGGCAGTACAACAGACTCCGCATAGTTCGACTTTATCATAAAGGTTATTTTCCTGAAGGTAGTCCACAACCACCGTTGAGGTCGCGGGATTATGTCCTATGAAACAGATGATGGGTTTTGTTTTGTCCACGGAATTCCATCCCAAATCTACTAGAGGTGTATCGGCAACTGAGGTGGGATAATTAAATCCTACAATCTGGGCAATATCACCCACTTCCATGCCCACATGATCAAGCATGCCTGCATGCAATGATTTCGATTCATAATCCAGGCAACTTCCTTCCTGTCCCATATGAGTCGAATCAAGAAGATGAGCGATTTCTTTATAAACATATTCAATGGCTACTTTTAGATCGCCCAATGTTTCAGGTTTTAACCCAAGAACCGTTCTGATATTGGGTGCCTCAAGTTCTACAGAGGTGCCCAAATTGATCTTTTTATCCGGTCCATGCTTCTCAATTAGAACGTCCAAAATATGCCCAGCATGAGAGGCATGAGCTGAACATCCCATCAGGCATGCTAATAAAACAAATCTTGCCTGTTGCGTGGCGATATCGATGCCACATGCCCCTCTACAGTCCTCCGTCAAGTCACACTTCCCATAGGTGCAAAAACAGCAAAGGTCGCAGAACGGGGCATAAAATGGTTTGTAGGTCTGTAGGAGTTTCATATCCCAGTTTCTAAGATCAGGGATCTCGGGCATGGGTGTATGCCCGATGGGCTCCCATGGAATCTCCGCCTTGATCTTTTCATGAATCTCCTTTAACTTTCTGGTTATCTCCTTTAATTCAGCCATTTAGCATTACCTCCCTATTGTGTCTTTAATGAGTTTGAGTGTCTCGGGGTGCCTCAAGACCAGGATGTTAGCTCCAGCCAAATAGAGGGATAGAGCCGTCATCCCCTCCCAGAGCAATCCCTGGGTTTTATTCTCCTTAGCCTGTTTTGTTTTCCAGCATTCATCACCCAGATTGGCGATGATGGGCATCATGGTCATGCTATCCTTTGTGATCACACCGATCTGTTTTACCCGCTCGATGAGAGAAAAGCTATATTCAATTCCATAGCCCAATGCTGAAGATAAAGGATCGATCACAACCCTCTCCGGGGGTAAAAATTTGCAGAGCTTGACATTTAATTCTTTAAGAAGGTTGATATCAAGGGGGCTCTGGGCAATGGCAACATGGCCATTGTCCAATATTGCCTTGCCCACCACCTCATAGTTCTCTTTCTGAACGGGCCCGATCAAAAGATTCTCACCAGCGCATACCTGAGCCACCTTGGGAAGAACCTCTGCATCCTTCTTATCATCCCCTGACCCATAGACGATTAAGGGTTTTTTGAGTTCTCCTAACATCCGCTTGACCAATTGGGCTGCTCCCTCTGCAGGGGCATCCTTCTCGGCAGGGTCTGTGCTGATAAGCGTGAGGCAGATGGCATCCACACCAAACCCTTCACATTTTTTTGCCCACTTGATCGGGTCTGAAATGGCGTCTCCAAAAGGTTCAAGCAGGTGTGGCGTTTTTTCCGTCGGTTCCATGTCGAGCACTTCTAAGACAAATCTTGGTGGATTGGGGAGTGTCCCCTCGTCAAAGAAATGAAGGGGAAGGATATTTTCCCCTCCAATCTTCAATGCCTTATCCCCCTTTCCAATGGTTACTTCTCTTACATTTCCTTTGTAAGCTTCTTTAGGTGCCTTGTATTCCATTTCTCACCTCCTAAAAAAATTATCAAACAAAAAAATTATATTTCAATATAGACTCAAAATATTTTTTTATCATCAAATTTCAAGCCAGGCGTCCGAATAGAGTGATTGTGCCATCAGCACCCTCGCTGTCTTCACATAGGCCGCCTCTTTCTGTGATAAGGGAGAAAGATCGATCTCCTCGCCATCCATCGTTCTATGGATGAGATCGGTGATCTGGGGAAGCTCCCCTCTCATGAAGGCCATCAATTCTTCATCGAGCGGATCGGCGATGGCGGAGTAAAGGCCGTTCTTCGCAAGCATCACCAGATAAGTACGATTGAGGATTGGTCTTAAGTGAGCCGGCACGCCATTGGAGATGTTGGAAAGCCCGACAGTTGATTTGACCCCCGGAAGGACATCCTGAAGGATCTTGATGAATTCTAAATTTCCAACAGCAATATTTTGCCCCTCACCTGCTGTGCTGACAGGAAGAATGATGGGGTCAACCCAGATGTCTTCATTTGGAATCCCAAGTTCATTGGCATGAGATACGGTTTCCATAATGCTCTCTATCTTCGATTCCACCTCAGGAGGCATTCCTTTGTCGGTCATCACCGAGATCACGACTTCGCAGTTATACTTTTTGGCAAGGGGAAGCATTTGCGCTTTAGAGTCAGTTTTTCCTGAGGCAGAATTGATCAGGGCCCTCTTTTTGCAATACTTCAATCCCGCCTCCATTGCCACAGGGTTCATGGTGTCAATCGATAAAGGCAAACCGGTGACATCTTGGACACAATTGACCAGCCATTTCATAGTCTCTTCAGTATCTTTTTTCATCGGCCCTACATTCAGATCGATATAATGCGCTCCTGACTGAGTTTGCTCCTTGGCAAGGCCCTGAATGACGGTTGCATTCCTCTCTCTGATCGCTACCGAAACGTCTTTCGCAATAACATGAATATTTTCGCCTATGATTATCATGACTCATCCTCCTGTTTCATTTATTCTGCTTTTATTATCCTGTTTGACTTTTGCTACAAATGCACCCACGGGACAGATCTCTGCCAACTCGATCCTGTTTCCACATTCCGATAATCCTACAGGTTCATCATTAAAAGTGGTAACCCATCTGTGAAAGCCACGGTAAGCAAAACCAATGGCTCCTGTTTTGATCTTCTCTTGACAATACCAGACGCACCTGCCGCAAAGGACACATTTATTGGGTTCGTAGATGAATACTGGACTGGTTTCATCAATGGGTTGTTCTCTTAAAAATTTCTTCAATTTCTTTGTGCTCAATTTAACACCCAGGTGTCTTGCTATTTTTTGCAATTCACAAGAGCCACTCTTAAGACAATGGGCACAATCCACGGGATGGTTACTGAGAGTGAGTTCAAAAGCAGTCCGGGCAAGCCTTAAAGCTCTTTCGCCTTTTGTGTTGACGACCATCCCTTCTCTTACTGTTGTGGTGCAGGCGGTTACAGGCCGGTCTTCACCCTCCACCTCAACATAACAGAGACGGCATGCTCCATAAGCCTCTGCCCTCTCCTTTATTGCGCAAAGGTTGGGAATGTAGATATGATTTGCAAGGGCTAACCAGAGAAGGTTTTTGCCTTCGTGGCATTGAATTTCTTTTCCGTCGATGAAAATTGAAATCATGTTATGTAATTTAGGCTCTGACCCTTTGACCCTTACCATCCAATTTAGAGGTCTTGCCCTAACGTCTAAGTGCTTAGCCTTCTTGACTCACTCGTACCTCAGGGATAGGATCTTACTTAAGACCCGCTGCTACCTTTGCAGCCTTCACCGTATTCATCATCAACATCGTGATCGTCATCGGTCCCACTCCACCGGGAACCGGGGTAATGGCACTTGCCTTTTCCTTGACGCCATCAAAGTCCACATCTCCGGCAAGCTTTGCCTTTCCCTCAGGGGTCATCCCAATTCGGTTGACACCCACGTCAATGACCACCGCGCCTTCTTTGACCATGTCCGCAGTAATGGCTTTGGGTTTCCCAGCCGCTACGATGAGGATATCGGCTCTCTTCGTATGAAAGGTCATGTCTTTTGTACCAGTATG
>JACAEV010000115.1 GCA_013388645.1 Syntrophaceae bacterium
CCTTCGTAATCGCTGACGTCAACGTCGTCTTCCCATGATCCACATGTCCAATCGTCCCCACATTCACATGCGGCTTCGTCCTCTCAAACTTCGGCTTCGACATGGCTCAAACCCTCCTTTAGGTTTTGGGGTGCGCTCAAGCGACCCTTTTCAATTGAGAAAGGATTTCCTCACTCACAGAGGAGGGCACTGGACTGTAACGAGAGAATTGAAGAGTAAAGGTTGCCCTTCCCTGAGTGAGCGACCGAAGGTCGGTTGCATACCCAAACATATTCCCAAGGGGAACCTCTCCAACGATCACATTGGTTCCCCCCCGATATTCTACTTTTGTCGTTTTCCCTCTTCGAGAGGTCAAGTCACCTACCACCTGACCCATAAACTCCTCTGGGGTGATGATTTCAATGGACATCAACGGTTCAAGGAGGATCGGACAGGCTTGACGAGCTCCTTCTTTGAAACCCATCGAGCCTGCAATTTTAAACGCCATTTCAGAGGAATCCACTTCATGATAAGATCCGTCAACAAGGGTCACTTTAATATCGACCATCGGATATCCTACAAGGACTCCTCTCTCCATCGCTTCCGCCACACCCTTTTCGACCGCTGGGATATACTCCCGAGGAATCGCCCCGCCCACAATCCGATTGACAAATTCAAACCCTTTGCCAGGGGCCTGAGGTTCTAAGGTCAACCACACATGACCAAATTGGCCTCTTCCCCCCGATTGGCGAACAAATCGACCTTCCGATCGAATCGCTTTCGTAATCGTTTCTCGGTAGGCGACCTGGGGTTCCCCTACCTTGGCTTCCACATGGAACTCTCTTAAAAGTCGATCGACGATAATCTCGAGATGGAGCTCCCCCATCCCTGAGAGTATGGTTTGTCCTGTTTCCTCATCGGTTTTCACCTTAAAGGAGGGGTCCTCCAAAGCTAATTTTTGGAGGGAGGCCCCCAACTTCTCAAGGTCCCCTTTCGTCTTTGGTTCAATCGAAATGGAGATCACAGGGTCAGGGAATTTCATCGATTCAAGAATAATCGGTTGTTTCTCGTCACAGATCGTATCTCCCGTTGTCGTGTATTTAAGGCCGACAGCAGCAAAGATATCACCGGCGGAGACTTCGCGAATCTCCTCCCTTTTGTTTGCATGCATTTTAACCAAACGCCCGATTCGCTCCCGCTTTCCTTTAGAGGGATTGAAGACCGCATCTCCGGTTTTGAGTGCCCCAGAATAGATTCGGAAAAAAGTAAGTTGCCCCGTATAGGGATCGTTCATAATCTTGAAAGCTAATGCAGAGAGGGGGTGCCCGTTATTGGCTGAGAAGGCAAGTTCCTTTCCTTGGGGATTCATTCCTTTGACGGGAGGGATATCGAGTGGAGAGGGAAGGTAATGAATAATGGCATCGAGAAGAGGTTGAACTCCTTTGTTCCGAAAGGCGGAACCGCAGAGAACCGGAATTCCTTTCAACTGGAGTGTGGTTTCTCTCAGACCCTGCCTGATTTCTTCTTCGGTGATCTCATGGCCATCAATAAACTTTTCCATAAGGTAGTCGTTTCGCTCGGCTATTTTTTCGATCAGGTATTCCCTTGCGATGGAGGCCTCTTGGAGATAGGCCTCCGGAATATTCACCACCTCAAATTTCGCTCCAAGGCTATGAGGATCATAGATGATGGCCTTCATGGTGACGAGGTCAATCACCCCTTGGAAATCCTCTTCCTTTCCGAGGGGAAGTTGAATGGGCAGAGGAGTTGTCTTAAGACGATCCATCATCATCTGAAGACATCCTTGAAAGTTGGCGCCGACGCGATCCATCTTATTAACAAAAGCGATCCTCGGTATCCGGTATTTATCTGCCTGTCTCCATACTGTTTCGGATTGGGGCTCAACGCCTCCCACCGCACAAAAGACAGCCACGGCTCCATCCAGGACGCGAAGGGAACGCTCCACTTCAATGGTAAAGTCGACATGACCAGGAGTATCGATGATATTAATACGATGATCTTTCCAGAAACAGGTGGTGGCCGCAGAGGTGATCGTGATGCCGCGCTCTTTTTCCTGCTCCATCCAGTCCATCGTTGCAGACCCCTGGTCCACTTCTCCGATCTTATACGTCACACCCGTGTAGTAGAGAATCCGTTCTGTGGTGGTGGTTTTCCCTGCATCGATATGGGCCATGATGCCAATATTACGAGTTCGTTCCTTTGATACAATGTTGGACACAATGAACCTCTTTTCAAAAAATGGAATGATGGAATGTTGGAATATTGGGGAAATATCCCCTAACAATTTCTTTTTTCTCCGAACCCATCATTCCATTCTTCCAATATTCCATTATTCCAGGTCTTTACCAGCGATAATGAGCAAAGGCTTTATTGGCCTCAGCCATTTTATGAGTATCTTCCTTCTTCTTAATGGAGGCCCCCCGATTATTGGCAGCATCAATGAGTTCTGCTGAAAGCTTCTCTTCCATCGTCTTTTCGGAGCGTTGTTTTGAAAAGCCAATGATCCAACGAATGGCCAGTGCAATTTTCCTTTCCGGCCTCACTTCCACCGGAACTTGATAAGTCGCTCCTCCCACCCTTCTCGGCCTGACCTCAATGAGGGGTTTTACATTATTCATGGCCTGACTAAAGATTTTGACAGGATCGGAATGAGTTTTATCTTTAATGATGTCAAGCGCACGATAAAAAATCCCTTCTGCCGAGCTCTTCTTTCCGCGCCGCATGATCCCATTGATAAATTTGGCAGTCAATATATCGTGAAATTTTGGATCGGGTAATATCTCTCTTTTTTTGACTTCTCTTTTTCGAGGCATAAAGATCCCTTCTTCCTTTTCAATGAATGGTAATGGAAGAGTAGTTGAATTATTTAGGTTTCTTGGCTCCGTATTTGGAGCGACCTTGTTTACGATCTTGGACGCCTACGGAGTCTAAGGTGCCACGGATGATATGATATCGAACTCCTGGGAGATCTTTCACCCGACCTCCCCGAATGAGAACAACGGAGTGTTCCTGGAGGTTGTGACCAATTCCTGGAATATAGGTGGTCACTTCAATTCCATTGGTCAATCTCACTCGAGCAACTTTTCGAAGGGCGGAATTAGGTTTTTTAGGAGTGGTCGTATATACTCGAATACAAACCCCTCTTTTTTGCGGAGATCCCGTAAGAGCAGGAGCAGATGTCTTACTCTGGATGCCTCTCCTTCCTTCGCGTACTAATTGGTTAATGGTAGGCATTAATTACCTCATCTAATAAAATTAAATCATTTCAAATAGTTAAAAATCAAGGCGTCCATTAGGAAATTTTAGACGAAAAACTTTATAAATTTACCAGAATTATTTTTCTTTGTCAATACTTTTTTATAAGGATTTTTAAAAAATCTTATTCTCTGATGAACTCGTAAAAAGTCCGATTCAACCCATTATTGTCATTCCCGTGAAAACGGGAATCCAGTGAATTCAAATACTTCTGGACTCCTGCTTTCGCAGGAGTGACGGGTGGGGAGACTTTTTACGAGACCCTCATTCTCTTCATTTAAGGAAAACCAATAGGAATGACTCTGGAATGGGGTTTGTTTCCCAAGTTAAATTGGGAAAAAGACATTAAATATTCATAACCTACATCAATCCATACTAATTATTCTCTGTAAAAAAGGGGGGGCTTTAGGTCCTGATTTGATATCACATGAGTCTAAGGTCCCCTTGTCCCAGTTCTCATCTTGTTATATATTAAGCATGAACAAATCACTTATCCATCCCAGGAAATACGTAATGATACCCTCTAATTTTTTCACACAAGAGGATTTAAAAGTAATGATGGCTAAAGGCATTGATCTGCAAGAAGTCCTAAGGCAGCTTGAAATATTCCATCATGGGACAAAGCCTATTCGGTTAATCAGACCAGCCCATCCTGGAGACGGCATTGTTCAACTATCCCCGGAGGAAAGGCCACGAATGGTTACACTTCACGATCAGGCTGCAGAGAAAGGGCGGATGCTTAAGTTTGTCCCAGCCTCGGGTGTTGCGAGCCGAATGTTCAAAGATTGGTATGGTTGGTATCAACGGGGGGGATTCGATTCGGACGAAAGCAGATGTAAGTTTCTTGAAGATATTTCCAGGTTTGCTTTCTACGATGACCTAAGGGAAGCTATGGCTTCTGAGGGGAAAGATGCCGAACAATATATTCGCGAAGGAAGAGATCGAGATCTCCTTGAGTTTATCTTGACTCCGAGAGGCCTCAATTATGCCTGGCTTCCCAAGGCGTTTTTGAAATTCCATCTCTATGCGGAGCGTTCGCGAACCGCCTTGGAAGAGCACCTCGTTGAGGCCGCCCTCTATATCAGGGATGAAAAAAACATTTGCAGAATTCATTTTACGGTTTCTGAAGAACATGAATCCCGGTTTAAGGAATTGATTGGCCGAATCAGCGATGACTATGAAAAACGTCTTGGTGTCAAGTATGAAATGACGGTGACCGTCCAGCATGCCTCAACCGATACCATTGCAGTCGATATGGAAAACAAACCTTTCCGGGAGAGAAGTGGTAAAATCGTCTTCAGGCCAGGAGGACATGGTGCCCTCCTTAAAAATCTGAACGCCATTGAAGGGGACATCATCTTTATAAAAAACATTGATAATGTGGTTCCTGACCGTTTGAAAGATATCACCGTTCTTCACAAGAAGATTCTGGGAGGGTATCTGGTCCAATTACAAGAAAAGGTCTTCCATCATCTAAATGTCCTGGCTAAAAGGCAGGTGGATGATGAACAGCTGTCACAGGTCATTCGTTTTTGTCAAGAAGAGTTAATGATTGTCTTTCCAAATGGATTTCGGAACGATACGTTATCTGCCCAAAAAGAATACGTCTTTCATTTATTGAATAGACCGATCCGAGTTTGTGGAATGGTCAAAAACGAGGGGGAACCTGGCGGAGGTCCTTTTTGGGTTGAGGAAGATGGGATTCCGTCACTCCAGATTGTGGAAGAGAACCAATTAGATCTCAGTTCAAGGGAACAGCAAGATATTTGGCAATCCTCCACACACTTCAATCCGGTGGATCTGGTTTGTGGGGTCAAAAATTACTTGGGAGAAAAATTTAATTTGAATGCTTACGTCAACCTGGATGCCGTTTTCATTTCAAAGAAATCTCATGAGGAGGGCGAGCTAAAAGCTCTCGAGCACCCAGGATTGTGGAATGGATCGATGGCGTTTTGGAATACGGTTTTTGTTGAAGTTCCCCTTGAAACCTTCAACCCTGTCAAAACGATCGATGATTTGTTGCGAAAGTCTCACCTTCCCTAATCGGCGATATCTATCGGATACCGTGACCTGATAATGGTCTTTCCCCCCCTCTCACTATGGCGGTTGGCAATTCGAAATGTGAGATGAGAATCTCCACATTACAAGTCTAATTTGGAAAGGGGAACGCCTCCATATCCTAAATTCTCTTTGGGAACTTCATGGAGGATAATTCGAACCCGATCCGCTGGAATTTGAAGGACTTCGATAATAGCATCTGTTACTTTTCTAATGAGTTGTTCCTTTTTCTCCGGTGTTCTTCCTTGAATCATGCTGATCTGGACAATGGGCATCCGCATCTCCTTTCCCGTTCTGGTTGAAAAGACAATTTCTCTAATTGCTGTCCTTACACCTCTTTGTATCTTCCCCTGAGATCCATACTTTATTCTATTCAACGACAGGTTTGCAGAGTAAGGTTTCGTCCTCCAATTTTTCACCGAAGCGTTTTACCACTTCTTCCACGGTGAGATGTCTTTTCTCCTGACCCTTAATATCAAATTGGATTTTCCCTTCATGAAGCATAATCATCCGATCTCCGAAATTGATCGCCTGGTTCATATTATGGGTGATCATGATCGTGGTCAACTCATTCTCCCTCACGATCCGATCAGTCAGGTCAATGACCTTCTCTGCCGTTTTTGGATCGAGGGAGGCTGTGTGTTCATCCAGAAGTAAAAGTTTCGGCAGAGAAAGCGTTGCCATCAAGAGTGTGAGGCACTGGCGCTGCCCTCCCGAGAGCAGGCTTACCCGGTCCGAAAGGCGATCCTCTAAACCTAATCCAAGGATTTTCAGAAATTCCTTATATCGGTCTCTCTGTCTTTTCGTCACCCCCCAAGAAAGTCCTCTTGATTTTCCTCTGAGTTCAGCCATGGCGAGGTTTTCCTCGATGGTCATCGAGGAGGCCGTTCCCATGAGTGGATTTTGAAAAATCCTACCTAAATATTTCGCTCTTTGATACTCCGGTAGCAAAGTGACCTCCCTGCCATCGATGAAGACTTTTCCTTCGTCAGGGAGATAGGTTCCGGCGATGAGATTGAGGAGCGTGGTTTTTCCTGCCCCATTGGACCCGATCACCGTGATAAATTCGCCCTTTACGACCTCAAGTCCAATTCCGTCAATAGCCACCTTTTCATCGATCGTATGACGATTGAATATCTTTATGAGGTTTTCGATGATCACCATCTTTTCCATCATTCCACTTCAGATTTGAGATTTCAGATTGGAGATTTAAAAATCTCCAATCTATAATCTCCCATCTGCAATTGTCTTAGATTCCCCTGAGATGAAGTTTCTCTTCTTTTCCTTTCTTGAGAGCGGGAAATCCCAGAGCGAGGATCACCATCGCTCCTGTGGCCATCTTGAGATCGGTGGGGGCCAAACCCAGCCAGAGGCCTATGGTGATAATCAATCGATAGATAAAAGAACCCAGGATGGCAGCAAGGGTCATCAGGCCAACAGATTTTGCCCGAAGCAATGTCTCTCCGATAATGATGGAAGCCAGCCCAGCCACGATCATCCCGATTCCCATTCCAATATCAGCAAACCCCTGGTGCTGAGCCACTAAGGCTCCAGAGAGGGCGACGAAGGCATTGGAAATGCCTAACCCGAAGACCGTGATATTGTCTGTGTTGACGCCCAAGGTTCGGATCATCTGTTCGTTATCCCCAGTGGCCCTCATGGCTAATCCGACTTGGGTGTGAAGAAAAAGATCGGTGAGGAACTTGCCCGCGAAGACGATCAGTGCAAAAAAAATCACAATGGATAACCATCTCCACTCCATCCGTTCAAACGGAGTGAAAATGGTGATATAGTTCAGCAGAGGGGTATTGGACCGACCCATCACTCTCAGGTTGACAGAGTAAAGGATGGTCATGATCAGGATTCCTGCCAGCAGGCTGTTGATTTTAAGCCGTGTATTGAGGAGACCCGTTGCACAACCCGCAATAAACCCTATCAAGATTGCTAAGATGATTCCGATGAGGGGTGGATAACCAAGGACGATCACCTTTGCCACCACCGCACCCCCCAGGACAAAACTTCCATCCACCGTCAAATCGGGAAACGCAAGAATCCGAAAACTGATGACAATCCCCAACGCCACCAGGGCATAAGCCAACCCTTGTTCAAGAGAAATTTGAAAAATACCAAGGAGAATGTCCATGGGAAAGAAATTTATGGTCTCAGGTATCCGGTCAGAGGTAGAAGGCGAAAGGTATGACGAATGAGCCCTTCACCTTAAACCTCCAACCTTAGACCTTTTTGTTACTCTTTGATGACTTTGTCGGCTTTTTTAAGAAGATCTGCGGGAATCTTAAGACCTTGGGCCTTTCCTGCCTTCTCACTAATTATTAGACTGAATTTCTCTGCAGGTCCCCAGGGGATATTCCCAGGTTTTTCTCCCTTCAGGATACGGACGGCTTTCTTGCCAGCAGATTCACCGATCAAAAAATAATCTAAACCGTAGGCAGCGATGGCCCCTCTCGGAACGCTATCGACATCGCCGGCGAAGAGGGGGATCTTCTTTTCATTGCACACCTTCACAATCGCCTCAAAGGCGGAGACGGCGGTATTATCAGAGGTGATGTTAATGGCCTGGACTCCTTTCCCCGCAAGGGATTGAGCAGCCTGCATGGTTTCAGCGCTGGTGGAGATGGTTGCTTCAATCAATTCGACTCCCAATTTTTTTGCAGCCTCCCTCATCTCTTTGATGTGAACCATGGAGTTCGCATCCCCGGCATTATAGATCGTCCCCCATTTTTTTGCTTTGGGGATGAATTTGGTATACATCTCAAATTGGAGAGAGACCGGCCAACGGTCGCTCACCCCTGTGACATTGGTTCCTGATTTCTGACCGGGAGCGCTATCTTTGGGGACCAAACCTGCATCCACGGGATCTGTGACGGAGGAAAACACCACAGGAATATTTTTGATCACCTTGACGACAGCCTGGGATGTGGGAGTGGCAATACTATGCACCATGTCCACTTTTGCATCGAGGAATTTCTGAGCGATGGTTTGGGCATTCGCCATATCTCCCTGGGCATTCTGACGATCGTAGGTGACGTTCACCCCCTCTTTAAATCCCGCATCCGCCAGCGCCTTTTCAAATCCTTTTGCGTCTCCATCTAAAGCAGGGTGGGAGACGATCTGGGTGACGCCTATCCGAATCATCTTCTTGGTCTGTTTTTCCTGAGCAAATGAAAAAGAAATTCCAACAATGAGAAAGAGAATTAAAATAAGACAGATTTTTTTTGCCATAATCTATTCCCTCCTTTTTTGACCTTCGTTATTTTCAAAATCTGATTGCATACCGACCAATCTACCCCTATCATCCTAAATGGTTGCGCCGCCTCCTTTCTTCATTAGATTTCGGAAATCTTCATTAACATTGAATAATATAAATCCATATCATCTTTTTATATACCTGTCAATTTAGTGGAGAGCTTGGTTCGATCATCTCCCTTAAAATGATGGTTTAAAAACTTTCGACCAAGAGTTGCTCCCACCGCCGAATTTTTCTAAAATCTCAAGGGCCAATTGGAGTCCACTGGCGACATGCTCTTCTTTAATTCCTGGAGCGGTAAATACATAAATCACAATGTTTTTGCTTTCCGGTTTCACCCTCGTTTTAAAATCAGGGCCCTGAAAAAGGGAACAGACCGTCCCCTCCTCGTCACGAAGAACAATTTCGTTCTCCTTACATTGGATCCTCTTTCCTGAAACTCCCTGAAAGGTCTCTCCTGCCTGAGCCAGGTCAAGTTTCCATTCTCCTTGGAAACAATCGAGATCCTGAATGGCCATCAAAATTCCATGGCACATCTCCGCCATGATATGGGTATCGATATAGAGGTTAACAATCGGGAATCCCATTTCAATCGTCCTTTTAAAATGATGGGGAAGAGGACATGCATAGCCCCATTCATTGAAAAATTGATCGTAGAGGCTGATCTTTTTTTCGAGCTGGCCCAGGTTCTCTCTCCTCCTCATTTTATGGAGGAGTTCTCTTTTGTAGAGTTTAAAGGATTCGTTCTTCTCAAAATAGGTGCAACTCCGTATTGTTCCGATTCCGAAGGATAGTGCAGGAAATCGGCAACGATAGGCATCGGAGATATGGAGAAGAACTTCTTTTTGCATCGTGGTTTCCTACTCAGAACGTCTATCGTATAAATACAAAAATTTTTACTGCTCTGCCCTATTCTCTTTATTCCATGCTACTGGTCAACTACTTTGGCACATGGAGGCGTTTGATCTTATGAATTGCTCGGATTCGGGACTCTGCGTAACGAATCGCAGCCTCCATGGGAAGGATGTTCTCACTTTTGGCCATCTCAAAGATATGGAGGAGCCGATCGTAAATAAGATCTGCTTTCAATTTTACCCGACCGGGGTGGTAGCCCTTAGCCTCATCGATCACTTGAATGACGCCTCCTGCATTGATGATAAAATCCGGGGCATAGAGGATCCCACGATCTTGGAGCATCTTCCCATGCCTCTCTTCGTCCTCCAACTGGTTATTCGCACACCCTGCAACACATTTACATTTCAACTTGGGAATCGTCTTATCATTTAGGACACCTCCAACTGCACAGGGAGAGAGGATATCACATTCAGTTTCGTAAATCAGATCCGGCTTGACAATTTTCAGGCCGTATTGTTTTTGGAAGTGCTGAAGGGTTCTCTCATTCACGTCTGTCGCAACTACCTCCATCCCGGCTTCCATCAGATGGCCCAAGAGGGCTCCCCCAACGGCGCCCAATCCCTGAACAGCAATCTTTTTGCCCTGGAGATTTTCATCGCCCCACAGAAATCGCGCACATGCCCTCAACCCAACAAAGATTCCGTAAGCGGTCGTGATCCCAGAACTTCCAGATCCCCCTTCCTCTCGAGATCTCCCCACGATATATTGGCACTCTCTGGCCATGATCGAACCCTCTTTCATGGTGAGATTAAGATCGGGGCCGGTCATGAATCGGCCTTTTAACATCTCAACAAATCTCCCAAAGGCTCTGAGATAACCCTCCTGTTTATCCTTTTCTGGATCTCCCCAAATCACGGCCTTGGCCCCTCCTTGATCCTCCTCAGCCGCTGCACATTTGTAGGTCATAGCTCTGGACAACCGCATGGCATCTTGAAGGGCCTCCTCCATGGAAGCATAGTTCACCATCCTGACTCCGCCGAAGGTCTGACCAAGCGTGGAATCGTGGATGGCGATGATCGCCTTCATCCCTGTTTCTTTATCGTAATTAAAAATAATCTGCTCATGTCCATGCTTCTTCATCATCTCAAAAATATCCATTTTCATCCCTCCTTGGTTTGGGATTAATTGATCTCCGACTCTCTAATGATCCTATTCGCCTTCTTTAAATACTCAGGGGGAATGACCACCCCCTGATTCTTTGCCGCCTTTTCGCTAACGACTAAGATCACCTTCTTGCTCGATTCCCAGGGAATATCTCCCGGTCTCTCTCCCCCAAGAATTTGAACAGCTTTCTTTCCAGCAGAATATCCAATATGGAAATAATCCAATCCATAAGCGGCCAATGCCCCTCTCAAAACATAGGAAACCTCTCCTACAAAAAGAGGAATCTTTTTCTCATTGCAACCCCTTACAATTCCTTCAAATCCGAAAAGGGCTGTTCGGTCAAAAGCAATATGAATGGCATGAACCTTTCCTGCAAGAAATTTGGTCGCCTGGAAAGTTTCGAGGCTTGACAAAATCGCTGCCTCAACCAATTCGACTTTATATTTTTTGGAAACTTCTCTCAACTCCTTTATATGACCAAGCGATTGGGGGTCTCCTGGATTGTAAAGGGTTCCCCATTTTTTTGCCTTTGAGAGGAACTGAGCTTGAAGTTCAAATTGGAGAGAAGTAGGCCAACGATCACTCACACCAGTGACATTGAACCCAGACTTTGATTCATTTGGTTGGGTCTGAGGAACGAGCTTTGCACCCAAAGGGTCGGTGACAGAGGAAAACACAATCGGGATATCCTGGATTTCATGAATCAGTGCTTGAGATGTCAGGGTAGCGATGCTATGGATTAAATCCAATTTTGAATGGATGAACCTTTGGGTGATGGTTTTGGCAAGGCTTTTCTCATTTTGGGCATTCTGTCGATGGTAAATGAGATTGCCCCCTTCCTTGAACCCCGCCTCTGAAAGAGCTTTTTCAAATCCTTTTATATCCTCATCCAAATCTGGATGAGAAAAGGATTGAGCGACTCCAATTCTAATGATTCTCTTTGATTTACTCTCTTGAGCAGAAGAAGATCCAAAAATAAGAATAAGGCATGGGAGCAAGAGAGGGAATAATTTTCCCCACATAATCTATCCCCTTTCTTTCGGTGAAAAAGGTTTCCCTAATTCTTTCTATTTCTTCCCCCTCTCTTCAAAAAATTCCCAGCTATCCTCTTCAGGAACGACAATTGAAAAATATCATTAATTGAAACTCCTGTCAATTTTGATGACAGAAGCCCGGTTTCTTTGAAGGTTGTCTTCTCAATCAAAAGGCTTGAAGAGGAAAATGAATTGGGATAAGGTTAACCTCATGATGGTTCGTCTTCTTATCTTCCTTCCCATCGGAATGATCGCTGTTTCTACGGCTTCCATTTTTATTAAGCTCTGCGAGGCTCCTTCCCTCATCATTGCCACTTATCGAATGATCTTTGCCTCCCTTCTCCTTCTCCCCATGGCCGGTCACCAGAAAATCTGGAGAAGCTGGAATCGGAATGAATTGGGATGGTTGGTGCTTTCCGGTTTTTTTCTGAGCCTCCATTTCGCCTCATGGATCACCTCTCTCAAGTATACCTCTGTCGCGAGTTCTGTAGTTCTGGTTACCACTCATCCCATTTTTGTTGGATTGGGGGCTTGGCTTTTTTTAAAAGAACCTCTGGGGCTCCAGTTATTCTTGGGTATTCTTCTCTCCATTCTCGGAAGCGGGTTGATCAGTTATGGAGATATGACTCTGTCGAAGGAGGCTCTGATAGGGGATGGACTGGCCCTCATCGGTGCCATGACCGCTTCAGGATATTTTCTTGTCGGAAGGAAGATGAGACGAAATCAGGATCTTCTTTCCTACATCTTCCCCGTCTATTCAACGGCAGGATTGGCCTTAGTCCTCTTCTCCCTCCTTTTTCAAAAACCCTTTTTTGGATATACAACGACCACCTATCTTTTCATGTTTCTTCTGGCCCTTGTCCCCCAACTGATCGGCCACACCACCTTCAACTGGGCACTCCGATATCTTCCAGCCTCCTTGGTGTCAATTACCATTTTAGGAGAACCCATTGGGTCGACCCTCCTTGCCTATTTCATCCTTGGAGAAAAATTGACGCTTCTGAAGATCCTCGGGGGAATCTCCATCTTTGCCGGAATTCTAATCGCTTTAAAAAAGAAGGGAGGAATTCAAGACCATAATGATTCAGTCCTTTAAAAGGAGCCAGTCGCTATGAAGATTACGGTTCTGAACGGAAGTCCGAAGGGTCACCTCAGTGTGACCATGCAGTATGTGAATTTTATCCAGAAGAAGTTTCCGCACCATGAATTGAAAATCTTAAACATCGCCTCTCAGATCAAAAAGATCGAGAAAGACGAAAAGGCCTTTGGAGAGATCATGGATGACGTGAGATCTTCGGATGGGGTGCTGTGGGCCTTTCCTCTCTACTACCTTCTTGTCTCCTCCCAATACAAGAGGTTCATTGAACTCATCTGGGAAAGAGGAACCGCTGATTTTTTTAAAAATAAATATACCGCCGTTCTATCCACCTCTATCCATTTCTTCGACCACACCGCTCACAATTACATGAATGCCATATGTGATGATCTTGAAATGAAATATTTAGGATCTTTCTCGGCCGCTATGTATGATCTGCTGAGTCGAAAAGGAAGAGAGAAATGGACCCTCTTTGCCTCTGAATTCTTCGATGGGATTCAAAACCACGTCCCGACTTCAAAGAGATTTTCACCGGTCCATTATCGAACATTCAATTATGTTCCAGGCCCTGCGGGGCACAAGATCAGCGCGGAGGGGAAAAAGGTATTGATCCTCTCCGATCTGACAAACCCTCAAACCAATTTAGCTAAGATGATCGAGCGATTTAAAAATTCATTTATAGATGAGGTGAAGGTGATCAACCTCCATCAGGTCGATATCAAAGGAGGGTGCTTGGGTTGTATTCAATGCGGTTATGATTACCAATGTTCCTATGGGGATCAAGATGGATATGTTCAATTCTATAAAGACCAAGTGAAAAACGCAGATATCCTTGTTTTTGCAGGGACGATTCAGGACAGGTATTTATCCTCCAGGTGGAAAATGTTCTTCGACAGAAGTTTCTTTCATACCCATACTCCATCTTTGATAGGAAAGCAGGTTGGATTCATTATTTCTGGCCCACTGAGGCAAATTCCCAACCTCAGACAGATCTTGGAAGCTTACACAGAATGGCAGCAGGCCAATCTTGTCGATATCATCACCGATGAGGAGGATTCTCAGTTGTTAGATGCACAGCTCCAACATTTGGCTGAACGGGCCATTCATCTTGCTGAGAAGAACTATATCAAACCCGAGACGTTCCTCGGTGTTGGCGGGATGAAAATTTTCAGGGATGATGTTTGGGGAAAACTTCGATTTCCGTTTCAGGCGGATCATCAATTCTATAAAAACCACGGTTTCTATGATTTTCCACAAGGGGACTATAAGAATCGGATGATAGCTAAAATCCTGATCCTTCTCACCAAAATACCCTACATGAGAAAAGAGATTTACCGAAAAAGAATGAGGGAGGAAATGGTAAGGCCACTGCAAAAGGTCGTCCAACGCGTTGAATAAATGATCTTTTTTGAAAAACAAAATAACAGAAACCCACTATCAAAAGGAGAGAAAATAATGGATCGCAGAAGCTTTTTGAAGTTTTCAGGCAAAGGAATACTTTTATTAGGAGGAATGTCTATGATGAGTGCCTGCAGCGGGGTGAAACGAGAGGATCTCCCACGATTAAACGGTGAGAAGACCTCACTCAAAGGTCTTGAAAAAGACGAGATGGAAATTCTCTATCTCGCCTCCCTGGCGCCCAGCGGACACAATACGCAACCCTGGACGGTAAAAATAGTAGAACCGAAACACTGGGTGATTGGCTCCGATAAGAAACGTTGGTTGACTACCGTTGATCCAGATAATCGGGAATTGTTGCTTGGCATGGGGGCCTTTATTGAAAATCTTGTCCTGGCTGCTGGAATCTTTGGTTATGAGGCAGATGTTCAAATCATTGCCAAAAACGCCTCAGATCTTGACATTGCCGATATTCGGCTTAGGAAAGGAAAGACCATTGAGTTCCCTCTTGAGAAAATCAAAAAAAGAAGAACGGTTCGGAGTGGTTATACAGATCAGGTGATCAAGACAGAGGATTTGAAATATATTACCAAGCATGACTCGAAATCTTGTACCCTCCCTCATGCCCCCTCCCCTCATAGCTTTTATTATCCAAATAACTCTCCTCAGGGAAAATATCTTCAGGAAGGAACCATCGAGGCCAATCGAAAACAAGCCTTTCGTGATCCTGCCCAGGAGGAACTGGCAAACTGGATCCGATGGTCGAATAAAGAAGCAAAACAATATCGAAATGGGTTAACTCCGGAAAGCATGGAAATAAAAGGGATCGCTGGCCTCTTTGTTCGGAATTTCTATAATCGTCAATCGGTTCTGAAGAAGAGTTTCCGAGACCAGACCGTGGATATCGTTGCAAAGCAAGTGAATACATGCGGGGGATGGCTCGTGGTCAACAGTTCTGATTCAAACATTCCTACCCTGATTGAATATGGGAAGGTTTTTGAAAATATGCTCTTGAGAATCAGGGAGAGGATGATCGCCATTCATCCGATGACGCAGATGTTGGAAGAAGAACCCTGGAAAAAACAGATTGCGAAGGAATTAGGTTTGGCCGGTGATGTTCAGTGGATCTTGAGAATCGGATATTTGAAATCTTATCCTGATCCCGTCAGTTTAAGGATGCCGGTTCCCTGGTTTGTCAAAACGTGAGGCTGAATGTGGTTGTTGCTTAAAGGAAGATCCCCTAAAATCACCTTCTTCCCTCTTTCATGGCCTTTTCCAGGTCTCGGATCAATTGTCTTGTGAACCTTTCCATCGCTTTGCTCATTCCGCCTGCAAGACCCTCTGGGGTCTTTTCGCTAAAGAGCTCTGCAAATCGATAACTTCGCTGGAAAACCACCTTCTCCACAGAATCTTTTTTCGTCTGGTCGAGAAAGGTGATATGGATTCCGAGCATCGCTTTCCAGTGATCCTTCTCTTCCAGTTCAAGGAATTCTTCCACCTGCCCTTCCAAAAGAAATCGCGCCTCTTCCATGTCCTGATATGAGAAGATCGCCCGAAAGAGACCTGAATTTCTTAGGTCACGAACGACCAGGTCCGTGACCATCTCACCCGGATTGACTCTCCAGCGTTCGTAATGATAGGCATCGCGGCCGAAGGGGTTTTCCCGATAGACCATTGCCGTGCTGTTAAAAACCGGCGACACAGAAAATCGTTCTACCTTAATCAGTTCATTTATTTTCTGAATCCCCTCCATCCGAGGGGAAGGGTATTCCAGAACATAATGCTTCACCGAATAAGTTGGTTTTCCTCCCAGGGAGCAACTCAAAGCAATGGGTAACAAAAAGACGACAAAAAATATTCTCATCCTTATCATCCAACACTCCTTATCTCTTCCTTCTCGGGGGAGGGGGCTGCCCGAAGAGAAGGTCGGAAGGGCTATCATGAATCCTTTCGATGAGCCGATCCAAATTCTCCGAAGACCGCTTCAGGTTTTCACTGGTTGCCTTCAAATCGTTTTCGATGGCATAAGCCCTTTTCGTTACACCGTCCACAGACTGGCTAATTTTTGATATCGTTTTGTCTAAATGGCTTGCCGTGTTTTCCATGGTTTGAGGAAGGTTCATTGAATGAACCTCCTGATTGATTTCGGCAATCAGTTTTTGTGCATCCACCAGTGTCTTTTTCACCTCAACCAGAACTTCCTCAAGCTTTCCTGCGGCCAGGGCGTCATCCACCCTGGTTGCAATTTGATCCAAATGACCCAATGTCGATTCGGCTCTGGCGATGATTTTATCCAGCTTGATTCCGCTGACAAAAGTCTCTATCTCCCGGGTTGTGGATTTGATTTGATCTGAAATCCCTTTCGTATCAATCTGCTTGATCTTCTCAATAATCTCATCCACAGCGGTGAGAAGCTTTTTGATCTCTGAGGGACGTGAAGGAATGACTGGAAAGTCGGATGTAAAACTGAGCTTTGGGGAGAGATCAGGCTCCCCTGGCCCTTTCCGATCCAGCTCAACGAAGACAAGGCCCGTCAGTCCAACGGCTTTGAGCTCGGCAACCGTGTCCCGCTCTAAATCCCCTTTCATGTCAATCTTCATTACGACCTCAATCAACCGATCATCCGGTGCCACCCGTATCTTTGCCACCCTCCCCACTTCCACCCCAAGGTACTTGACGCTCGAATCCATCTGGAGCCCCTGAACGGACTCATCGAAATAAGTGACATACGTCGTCCCCTTCTGGAAATATTTGGACGCACCCACCCAGACCATTGCACTGACTCCAATCAGAGCACCTAATATAACAAACAAACCGATCATGAATTTAGAAGTCTTTCTTGCCATCTCTTTTCCCTTCGTCCTTTACCCAGGGAGCCTATTGAAAAAACGGATGACCCGGGGGTCGCCAGAATGCCCTTTTAGCTCTTTTGGATCCCCTTCGGCAATGATCCCCCTTGCATTTTTATCGATCATGATCACCCGATGGGCGATGTTGAAGATGGACTGGAGTTCATGGGTCACGACCACCATGGTGGTTCCCATTCCTTCGTTAATTCTCTTGATCAAAAGATCGAGCCCTGCCAGGGTGACCGGGTCCAAGCCGGCTGCAGGCTCATCAAAAAAAAGGATGGCTGGGTCAAGGGCCATTGCCCTTGCAATTCCTGCCCTTTTCTTCATTCCTCCTGATAGCTCGGAGGGAAAATGATTTTCAAAACCCAAAAGATCAACCAAGGCAAGTTTCATTTTAACGATCTGCTCAATCGTATTGATCGAAAGATTCGTATATTCCATCAGTGGGAGAGCGACATTATCGAAGAGAGTCATGGAGCCAAAAAGAGCAGATGATTGAAAAAGGACCCCAACCCCCATCCTTACTTTCTTCAATGTTTCGTCATCCGCTTGGGTAATATCTACCCCATGGATCAGGACTCTCCCGGAAAAAGGGGGTTGGAGTCCGATCATCTGTTTCAAAAGGGTTGACTTTCCGCACCCACTTCCTCCCAAGATGACAAAGACCTCTCCCTGAAAGACTTGAAAGCTCACCTTTTCAAAAACGATGCTCTCACCATAACCCGCTGTGAGCTCATCCACCACAATAATAGGAGTTCTCTCTTTCATCATATATAATGAAACATGACGGCAAACGCCGAATCTGCCACAATGATGAGGAAGAGTCCGGAAACGACGGCTGAAGTGGTGGAGATCCCCACTCCTTCTGCTCCTCCCTTCACCTGAAACCCTCTCAGACAACCGATGCTTGAGATCAGATAAGCAAAGACCACCGATTTGACAAGGCTGGAAGTGAGATCGAACAACCGGATGTTATTCAGGGTCTCCTGAATATAGGAATAGACGGTGAGATCGAGTCCGATCACTCCGACCATCAACCCTCCTAAAATTCCAAAAAGATCGGAATAGAACGTCAGGAGGGGAACAACGATCATGGTCGCCAGAACCTTCGGGACCGCAAGAAATCTCGTTGGATCGAATCCCATGACGATGAGTGCATCCACCTCTTCGTTA
>JACAEV010000134.1 GCA_013388645.1 Syntrophaceae bacterium
CATTGATCTAAAAGCCTTTTCACCACCTTTGCCCTTCCAAGCAACAATGAGAATCACCCAATTTAGATATTAAAAAGCTCCATTGATGGATATTGTCAAAAACCCTTTTTCTTCTTATACTATTAGACTCATGAATCCTATCATTAAGAAACACCTTCCCTTTCTGATTTTTTTATCCCTTTGGATACTCCCCATTCTCTCTTATTCTACTCCGGAATATGCAGAACAGACGAAATGGGATTGCCAGCGATGCCATGAAGAACCAACTGGAGGAAAATTGACAAAGGAGGGGGAAGTTTATAGAGAAGATTTAAAGGCAAAAGGCCTTTATCGCCACCTCCATCCGATTCAAAAAGTGGCTCGATTGATCATTGGGTATCTCCATTTGCTAACCGCCATTGCATGGTTCGGCACCATATTTTATGTCCATATCCTCTTAAAACCTGCCTATGCGGCAAAGGGATTACCAAAGGGAGAATTGATCCTCGGATGGACTTCAATGATCCTCATGGCCGTTACAGGGACACTATTGACTTTCTCTCGAATGCCGAATTGGGAAATGTTCTATACGACAAGATTTGGAATTTTGTTGAGTGTGAAGATCATCCTTTTCATGATCATGGTAACCTCCGCTGCCATCGTGACTTTTCTCATCGGGCCCAAAATGAGAAAAAAGAAAACTCAGTTTCTTCTCCCAAAAAAGGATAAATTAACTTTAGAGGAACTACAGCACTTCGATGGAAAAGAGAAAAAACCTGCCTATTTCGCTTACAAAGGGGAGATATTCGATGTATCCTCCAGCAAACTTTGGAAAGATGGGACTCATTTTAAAAAACATTCTGCGGGAAATGATCTCTCGGATGTTCTCAAGACAGCTCCCCATGGGGAAGAGAAGATATTGCAGATGCCGAAAATCGGAGATTTATTGCCGATGAGACCCCAGCTTGAAAAAACGACTCATGAAAAGGCTTTTTATTTCATGGCTTATATGAATCTAATTTTCGTTTTCTTGATCACGTTGATTATTGCCCTCTGGCGCTGGTGGTAATCAAAAATTCAATTACCAATTTCCAATGACCAATGGGCAATGACCATTGACAATTAATCATTGGCTATTGACCATTGATTCTTTTGGAATGGGAATTCTTGCCTTTTGAAGGTTTTCTTGAACAAAGGGATAGAGGATGAGTTCTTCCTCCTCAAAGTCTACGAAATCGGGACGGATCTCTTTTAATCTCCCCCTCAACCCTTTCACCTCTTCCTGTGAAGAAAAATTTGTCATGACTGCAGGAAAACAATCTACCCCCTCTTCCACCAAATGTTCCAATGCCTTGAGTTGGTAGTCATGTCCCTCAGGCTTCGTTTGGGTTAATCTTGTGAAATCCTCGGGACAAACCCCTTTTAGGCTGACTCGGACATAGAGATGAGGAAAACGGGATAGGTCCTTAGCATAAGAAGGATCATGACCGATTAAAATTCCATTTGTCTCAAGAATGAACTGGAACTCTTGGGGAATGAGGTTAAGAATTTTTAACAGATGAGAGCGGTGAAGGGTGGGCTCGTTACCACTGATTCGGACTTGATAAAATCCTTTTTTTCTGGCGATGGAGGTGAGATTCCGAACCACTTCCTCCGGGGAATAGAAACGTCCAACTTTTTCAGGTTGAATGACGATTTTCCAGGACCAACAAAAGAGGCACTTCAAACAACATCCGACACAGTCCGCAGTGGCAATCCCTCCATAATAAGGGGCAGGACGAAATCGATAATATTTTCTCGCCTCTCCAGAGCTAACAATTTTTCTCATCTCTTCGGCCTGTGCGATGGGATCCATCGTCAAGGCCATCACATCCTCTCCTTTAACCCCATCGCTTCCGTGACCAAATGGATCACCTGTTCGAAGTTAAAAGGCTTGGAGACGATGAGATCAATTCCGCTTTCGCTCATTTTTTCTCGATCTAACTCCACTCCCCACCCAGTGATCATGGCGACGGGGATTTTGGGGTTGATCCCTTTGATCGCTTTACCCACTTCCCATCCGGAAAGCTTTGGCATTCCCAGGTCGGTGAGCACTAAGTCAAAAGGTTCAGACTTAAATCGCTCAACCCCCTCCTCACCATTGGAGGCGACCACTACCTGATGACCTTTTGTCTTCAGCATCCGTGAGAGGATATCTCGAACAGAATCTTCATCGTCGATGACCAATATCCGTGCCTGCTTCGATTCTTTGACGGGAGCAGTCTCCTTTAGGACGGGTTCTTCTTCTCCATATCCGGTTGGAAGATGAATGATGAACGTCGTCCCCTTTCCCGCTTCGCTCTCAATCAAGATCTCCCCACCATGGCGTTTGATAATACCATAAGAAACGCTCATTCCCAGGCCGGAATTCTTCACCCCTTTGGTGGTGAAAAAAGGATCAAAAATTCTCTTTTTCACCTCTTCGGTCATCCCGATTCCGGTATCCGACAACTGCACTTCCACCCAATCCTCGGATTGAGGTTGAGTGGTGATGGTCAGTGTGCCACCTTTGGGCATGGCATCCACCGCATTAAAAATAATATTGGTCAACACCTCCCTCAACTCAGAGGGACTTCCCATGATGGAAGGGATCTCTCCTAAATGAGTTGTCAATTCAACCTGGATGCCTTGCTGCTGGGTCTGACCCTTCCAACGGGGCTGGGTGATGTTGACCACTTCCTTGATGATATCATTAAGGGAAAGAGAGATAAATTCCTTATCCCTTCTCACTCCTGTAAATTCCTGTATCCGGCGGACAGTCTCTGCGCCATCCTTTGAGGAACGTTCGATCACCTTCAACCCTTCACGGATCTCTTCGGGGCTCAGACGATCCAATTGATAGAGAAGAAGTTGGATATTCCCCAACACCACCGCCAGGACATTATTGAAATCATGGGCCACCCCACTGGCCATCTCTCCCATGGCTCTCAGTTTCTCGGCCTGGATGATCTGGTCTTGTGCTAGTTTTAATTCCTGGAGGGTTTGCTTTAAATCAGCAAAGAGTTGAGCGTTCTCAATAGAGATGCTCATCTGACTTGCAAAAGAGGAAAGAACCTTGAGATCCTCTTCATCAAATCCATTGAGTTCTTCGCTCTCAATATTTAATACCCCGAAAATCTGATTTCTCACTTTTAAAGGAAAAGCTGCCTCTGATTGGATGGAGGTTCCTCCAGGAATATACCGGGGTTCCTTCGATACATCTGGAGCATAGAAAGGCTCACCGGTTTTGGCGACCCACCCCACAATTCCATCGATCCCGACACGAAATCGATTTTTTTTGAACTCCTCCCCATCTCTACCAATGATCTGTTTAAAATAAAGCTCATTCTTTTTTCCATCTAAGAGAAGGATGCCACAGGCCGCATAGCCAAAACGGTCTTTGAGGAGTTCCAGCGCCTTTTTGAACAACTCATCTAAATCCAGCGTAGAGGAGAGGGTTTGTCCGATTTCATAGAGAATGGTCAATTGTTTGATTTTTGCTAAAGAATCTTCGTAGAGCTTTGCATTGCCGATCGCAATGGCTGCCTGGTGAGCAAAGTTATAGAGGAGATCAATCTCTCTTTGTTGGAAATGGACCTGAGGGTCAGAAGACCCGACCACCATCGTCCCGATGATCATTTCCCGGACGATCAAGGGCACCCCTAAAACCTCTTTGAAATGATAGGGGTCCAATTCTTTTATCCGATTGGGATGATGTTCATAATCTTTATAAAGGACGGGAGATTTCTTCTCGACCACCTCTCCCATCACACCGCTCGACGAATGGGTGAAGTCCCTTCCTATTAAGAACTCCGGTAAACGATGGACAATCGCAATCGTATAATTTTGTTTCCGATTATCCCAGAGGGTGATCGTTCCTGACTCTGCACTCAGGAGTTCGACAGCGCTCTCGATGATCTTTTGAAGAATACCTTTGACTTCAAGTTTTAAGGCAATCTCTTGACTGATCGCATAGAGGGTCTTTAACTCCTCCAACCGTTTGACGTTCTCTGTATAAAGATACGTCCTCTCCATGGCCCCGCTGATGATCTGAGCGACCGAGTTAAAGAGGTTTTTTTCAAATGGGGTAAACTTGGAAATTTCTTTCCGAGCGATGTTCAATGTCCCATAGATTTTATCTCTTGATTTAAGCGGAATGACTGCCAGAGATTTTAACCCCTCTTTAATCACCAAGGGAACGGCCTCTGGATTATTTTGGTAATCTTCAATAAAAACGGCGTCTCCTGAAAGGGCCACTTTCCCCGTCGTCATCTCCCCCAATTTCAACCGACTGACCTCTTTTAAAAAATCCTTGGAAAATCCTCGATGGGCAACGAAGACCAAATCGTTTTTCTTCTCGTCAATCAGGTAGATGCCGGCCGACCGAACCCCGATCATCTCCATCATCTTATTCAAGCTGATATTTAAAATCTCATCCAAATCAATGGATTGATTGACGGCTTGGCTGATGGCATTGAGGACGGAAAGTTCCTGATTGAGTCTTACCATCTCCTCCTTTGATTTCTTCGTCTCGGCACTCATTCGATTTCCTCTCCCCAGGGTCTGAGCAGATCTCACTCCACTAAAATCAATCCAAAGATATCCCTTTCTTGCCCGTGAGTTTTTATCACCTCAATCTGAAAACCGTTTTCCCTTGCCGTTTTAAAGACATCGATTCCGCAGGCCTCCATCGAAGGTCTCGCCTCATATCCATGTTTACAAGTGGTGGTCAAGTCGCACTCATTACAAATGCGGCAGGGCCCAGACCCCATGCTCCACACCCTATAAAAGCCCTCCAGGAACATTTTAATTTCAAGCTTGACAAGGGTTTCATTAAACACCTTCGCCCTCTCACCCTTGGGTAATCTTCGATGAAGTAAAATGACCTTCTCATACGAATCGATGACCCTTCGTGTCACCTCTGGCGCTGGGGTATGGGGAGGACAGCAATGACTCAAACCGAACCCAGGACATCCGTATTGACACTTTAATCGAACCCATTCTGCGGTCACCACGGAGCGAGGATCAATCAGCTTGGCTCCATCCATCCCCCTCTCTAAAGCTTCTTGGCAAAAGACCTCGACGGACGTCATCCTTCCCCAATCCCCTCCTCTTCTAGTCGGGAATAACCGAACTTTATGCTCAGGAAGCGCATGCCCCCTTCCACTATCCACCTCCCAAATTCCAAATAAGTTTCCATCAACTCATCCCCAAATGACCCAATTGGAATTTCGATGATTGAAAATTTGTTTATGGTGATTTATTTCTTCGGTGCCAGCTCTTTCATCTCTGATCGAGCCTCTTCCCACTCTGGACTCCCCTTCGGTAAAGCCTCTATCGCCTTTCCGAAATGGAGGGTGGCATTTTTCTGATCCCCTTTCAACTTGAAATATTTTCCAAAATAGAAATGGGACAGTCCTTTCCGATCCATCCGATTATAACAGGATGCCATGTTAAAATAGACATCGATGAAAAAGGGGGCCTCCTGTTTCACCCTCAAGAATAGAGGAAGGGCTTTGGAAAGTTCTCCTCTTTCCTGATAAGTTCTCCCAAGATAATAAAGTGTGGTCAAATCATCGTCTTGACCTGCTCCCGGTTGTCCCTTGGATCGCACGGTTTCAAGGTCTTCCATCGCCAAATCCAATTTCCCAGAAAGGAAGTGGCCAATGCCTCGCTCTCTTAATAGGTCGAGATCATGTGGAGCCAGTGAAACGGCCTGTTGGAGGGCCTCTATCGATTTATCGAGTCTCCCCATCTTTCGATAGGCAAGACCTAATCCATAATATCCATCTAAATCCTTTGGATTCGCATCGATAAATGACTGGAAGTGAGTCACTGCGACATGAGGCTCTCTCTCTTCTACAAAGGCTTTGATTTGAACCCTCTTAAAATAAGGGATGGTTCGGTAAGGGCCAGAGGGCCTCTGGGTGATCTGGAGAAGATTTTCGAGAAGTGAAAGGCGTTCCTCGATGGCCGGGTGGGTGGAGAGATAAGAAGGCACTTTAGGAGCTAATGCTAAACTCATCCTTATCATTTTATTGAGAAAGGTAATGATCCCATTGGGATCGTAGCCTGCCTTGATTAAAACTTGTAAACCATTTTGGTCTGCATCCACCTCCATCTCCCGGGTATATTTTAATGTGAGAGCTTCTGCCGTGGCCATCGCCATCGTGGCAGCCGCTTGAGAGCCTGCCCCTCCTCCCCCCGCCACCATGGCTGCGAGGATCGCTACCATAGAGGCAATGTTGAGTCGTTTCGCTCTTTCGATCATTTGAGAAACATGTCTCGCCGTCACATGACTGATCTCATGGCCGAGAACCGCTGCAATCTCCTGTTCATTCTCTGCCAGGGCAATCAGACCAGTGGTGATAAAAATATAACCGCCCGGAATGGCAAAGGCATTGGGATCGGATGCATTAATGATAAAGAATTTGAATTCAAAAGGAGTGGGCCCCACTTGATCCACTATCGAGTATCCCACCCGTTCGATCATTTTCTGAATCGTGAGATCCCTGACCATGACCATTTTCCCTTGCATTTCGAGGAGAATCTGCTTCCCTAATTTCTTCTCCTCCTCCGTCGTCAAGGCAGAGGCCTCCCTCAAGATGCCCTCAAAGAGAAAAACTAAAATGAGAAAAGAGATCAGTTTAAAACGAAATTCCTTTAGATACCCCATTCCACCTCCTCAACTGCTAAAATACTAACACTTTCTCTTTATCTCTACAATATAAAGAAAATGAGAACCCTGGCAACCATTTTTCTAAAATTAGAGAAAAAGATTTATTTGTAATAGGATGTGCAGAAATCAAATATAAAAATGCCCTATATATCCTCTCCATTTGGGTGGGGTTTGGATGGTGGGAGTCAGAGGATATATAGGGCCGTAAAACCTGAGGCCATGTAAATCCTTCTCCCCCTTGACAAAGAGGAAGGGGAGCAAGATTTAAACTATTGTTCTAAGCATGGTTTATAAAATGAAACATTTTTGATCTGAATGAGTTGCCATTTCAGCCAATCGTAGCTCCGTTTTTGAAATGATCCCTCCTTCCGCGAAACCGGTTTTTTTCTTTTCTTCGGGTAAGTTGAATATCGCCCTTCTCCACCAGACATTATGGATCACCTCCCGATTAAGTGCCTTTCCAATTTTTAATGCTTTCATTAAACCGCTGAACAATCCCATAGAAACCACCGACGGTTACCGGTTTTCTTCGTTCCCCTTCCATCTTTTCCCTGGGGATGGCATAAATCTTCTTTCTTCGTATGGTTGCTTCCTCTGGCAATTCCTTCAACTCTCCCCGCTCCTGAGCTTTGATCTTTTCCAATTCCAGACCGTGTTCTTCTTTCATTTCGTGTTCGGTAAGGTACCCGGTGATCCAGGCCCAACTCATGGGGTAGGTATCAGGATTGAAAATGACCGAATAGAAATGCCAGACGATGATAGTTAAAGTGGCTAACACCGCTTCATAAAAATGGATGGTCCGGGCAACATCCCATGTCCACATTGGAAAAAATTGTAGCCATTCGGTCTTAAACCATAGGATGAATCCTGTCACCGTCATCACGATGGTTCCCCAAATCAGACCCAAGTATTCTAACTTCTCTCGAAAATTGAAGCGGGGCATCTTAATCTCTTTCGCCGGCCGATTGATGAAAAGATTATTTTTCAATGTCTCCCAGAGGTCTTGAGCATCTTTCAATTTAGGAATCATATCTTTGACAATGCCTCTCCCCCTCGGCGTGAAGGCCAGGTATAAGAGGTGATAGCCCCCCAAGAAAACCGTTGCCACCCCACAGAGACGATGTAAAAACCCTCGAAAGGTCATTCCCATAGGAAGATCGGTGATGGGAGTCACCCAGAAGGCAGTGGAATAGCTTAAGGCAAAACCCGTGATGACCAGTAGCGTGAAATTGACGGCAAGATTGAGATGTTGCAATCTTTCATTCAATGTCATTCTGAGGTATTTCTTCGTCATCGCAGTCCACTCCTTGATTTTTAATGCGCCCGATCAATCGTCTTTCTCAACCAATCTGTGAAGTTAAAGAAAGTTAAACCTCCAATGACAGCCACGATGAGGAAAATATATACAATCTTCACCCATCCTACCACCTTCTCGCCGAACTCCTCGCCCTTGATGGAAGCGACGAGATGAATCTTTCCTTTTGCAAAATTCTCAGAGGCTCCTGGATGGCAGTTTCCACAGGTCTTTTGCAAGTTATCCTTATGAATCATTGATTTGGGATCGGAAGAGGGTCGAATATCATGAACACCGTGGCAACTGGCACAATTGGCTGAAAAGGTATCACCTCCTCGATAGGACAAACCATGAAAACTATCATAATAAGATTTGACGGGGACCGTGGTGATCCTGTATTCTTGTGAAATCCGTTCTGCTGCATGACATTGGGGACACGTGGTCATCGCAATCCTTCTTTCATGGACGGGGGAATCCGGATCTACCTTCGCCTTGATCCCATGAAAACCGTGACAGGTCGTGCAAGTGGGAGAATCACTTCTTCCTCTTGCAGCAAGAACTCCATGGACGCTTTCAACAAATTGTTTGGTAATCTCAGGATGGCACCCCCCACAGGTCTGTGGAATATTCGACCGGAAAATCTGTGATTGAGGGTCAATGAGGGATCTCAAATTATGGCTCCCATGGCAATTCGTACAGGTGATCTCTCCGGTTCTCCCATGCACGCTTTCCCTAAATTCCTCTTTCGGCAGAGGGGGGCCTAAAGCATGCTCCTTAACAAATACAGCATCTGCATGACAGCGATTGCAGGTCTTGTCGACGTTTGAAACGTGGGTCTTTGATTTGGGATTTTTACTTGGGAGGATATCATGTTTCCCATGACAATCATGACAAGAGGCTGCTCTCTCCGTTCCTTTCATAATCAATTTGGAATGAAGACCCTGGAAATATTCTTTTTCTGCCTTTCCGTGGCACACCCCACAATTCACTTTTTTGTCTGTAGCCTTTAGGCCACCCTCAGCGTGTTTATCATCTTTAATTCGGATATGACAATCCGAGCAAGATAGTTTCCCATGGACTGAATTTTTAAAACCAACCTCTTGGACAAAAAGAGAAATTTTCTTGCCCCGGGCATCCTCTTTGGAAAGAGACTCATCTTTATGACAACTGAGGCAGAGGGAATTGTCGCTCCATGCGATTCCGATCATCCACCCCCACACCAAAAAGATGGCAAGCCCCCCTGTTAGAATATTCCAAAGCTTGCTTCCCGTTTCTCTCTGTCTCATGCTGGAACCCTCCTTGGGATGAGAAAAGGGAAAAACCCCTCTTTTAGATTTTCTCTCTCAATTTTTTCAAACGCACATTCCACAGCCGATTTGATCTCTCCTAAATCAACCGGTTTCATGGCTTGATAAAAGATCCCTGCCCCTCGGAGGCGTTTCACCAGCCCAAGGGAAGCTTCGGATGAAATGACAATGACCTGGACGCTGTCATCGATCCTTTTAATGAGAGGAACTAAGTCACACGCCTTGACCCCTTCGATCTCATCATCGATGAGGACGACATGGCTTTTTCCTTTACGAACTTTCCGAATCATTTCGCTTACCATCTTCGCTGTCTCAACCCTGTAGCCCATTCCATGAAAAAAAGTGGAGAGCGATTTGGCCCAATGATCATCCTGGTAGGCAATGAGGATTGATTTTGATTTCATTTTAAACTCCTCAGTCTATGTCACCCGAACAGGCATCTCATCTTTTCGAAAGGAGGAGAACCCTGTCGCAATCAAGGAGGATAGGAGAATACCTGCCGGGACCAATTGGGCTAAAACGACAATCACCCCCATGGTGAAGAGAAAACAGATTCCTAAAAGTCCAATTCCTCTGATCCCCCCAGCATAAGCAATTCCTAAGGAAACCGATGCAATCGCTAAGATCAAGATGAAACTTAAAAGAATTAGAATTTTTTTCATTTTACCACTCGCTTTGTTTTTTTCAATGCCTATTTTTCCACCCGTGCCGGCTCGACTCCAGTAATGATAGCCTTCTCCTCAGCAACAACTTTTTCTGAAGTCTTCTTCTTGGCGACCAACCCGGTCATCGTTCCAATAAAGGAGAAAAACAGAATCATCGCAGGAATCAACTGAAGGAGGACGATAATGGCTCCTATGATGATGAAAATCCACAGGACAATTCCGGCATCCTTGAAGTTAATAGATCTTGCAAAGGCTGGTGTGGCCATAAAGGTGATCAATCCAATCATTAACCCAAATAAAAAATATTTTTTCCCCTCCAACATACTTAATCACCTCCATTTTTCATAGGTTCAATTAAAGCACTGCATTTCATATGCCAACGTTAAGCCAAAATATATTTTATACATAATTTATTGAATTTATTATTTTTTTTAAAATAATAGGGTTTGTGCTACTTTAAGAAATGTATATTTTTTTTATACATTTTTGATTTTAATTTGAGCAAAAATTCACTAATTTAAGGAGTTGTTTGATTTAAATGAAGAATAAAAAAAATATGCAGCTAAATATTAAATTAAAATCCAAGGGTGCGAGCTAAAATAGTAAAGGCAATAATAGGAATGAGCCAACAAAAAAAAGCTATAATAAAACAGAGGCTTACATCATCTGTTTCAATTTTTTTTATTTCTCCATATCTAATAATCAATATGGCTCCAAGGCCAGCGATTCCAACGACTACTATTGACCAACCCACAATCAACCATTTAAAGAATTCTGACAAGAGAGACCTCCAAAAAGGGGACAGGCTACTTTTTCTTGTCCTTCTAAATTACATGATTTAAGGCAACCTCTAAAAATGTCATTCCTGCGGAAGCAGGAATCCATAAGCTTTTGAAATTACTGGACTCCCGCTGGAGTTTACCCCGTACCTGATACGGGGCGGGAGTGACGAATTAG
>JACAEV010000083.1 GCA_013388645.1 Syntrophaceae bacterium
ACGTAGCCATAAGTAGTTTTATTGCCTTTGTCTGCCGATGGATATTTTCCTTTCACTTGTACCGGTCTGATAATTTCTCTTCCGTCAGTCCCGGTTTTGGAAATAATAAAATCCATGCCTTTATCACGGTGAGGGAAGTAAACATTCCACCCAGCATTCGCCAGCAGCCCAGCGACGTACAATTCAGCGAAATAGTCTTGTGTCGATATTATATTTCTCTTTTGCATTTAACGCCTGGATCAGCCGCCGCTGTAGGCGGTCGGCTGCATCTGGTAGTTATGTGGTGTTTTTGTTTGATGGCCTTCTCCCATTAATGATTTGCTCTACCGATCTGACTGTTTGGCGAAGATATATGAAAAAGGTATCGCGATCAGGTCTCCGATGATATAGGTTGCAAAAATAACCACAGAGATTAGCGCATAATTCGGAAATTTCCCTGCAAATAGAATAGGAAGAATCACGCCAATGAACCAGACCACCTTGTAACACAACTGAAGCAATAAGATAGGGGCAAATTTCAAGGGAGACCGTAAGCCCAAGATCGACAAAAGCCCGAATGCCACAAAGACGCTTCCGAGAGCGCCGAGAATAATCGGATCTTGGCTTGGCCAGCCGAACATTGAGCGCGTTCCATCAGGCATGACAACTATTCCCAACCCGACTCCACCTGCGCCAATGATAGTGTAAATATACATACCCTTAAGCCAAGCCCATCGAACCTTGAGTTCTTTAGACATGTCTTATCCTCCTTTTTGGTAAAGTTGATGCATATCCACACATAACATTATTTTTTATGCTGCTTCCACATTTCAGTAAATCTTGCAACAATAAAAGTTCTCTTCTGCTAAAAAAGAGCGAAATTCATGCCATTTTTCCACAAAAGATCGTCTTAAGCAATATTATATGGAATCAAGTTAATTTCAGAATTGGTTATTCATACGGGTCGAAGCATATTCGCATTGCTGATTTACGGTTGTAATATACACCTTTTTCAAAAATTAGGGAAGCGAAAATTACAGGAAGTACTTCACAATTTTATTTCTGAAACTTCAACTTGCAGAGAGTGAGAATTTAGCGATTTCAGGTTAAAAAAGCGCATTATGCTCAATGCAAAAATAAGTGCAATAACCTTTGGAGCCTAATCTTTTGACCTCCCTTAGCTGTAAGCTTTATTTCTCTCCATGCCTGATTTCATCAAGATACATCGAAATTTCTTTAGGGGTGGTTTATATACGTCCATTGGAATTAATATTCCTATCATTCCATAAGTAACTTCAAAGCTAACATTACCAACTTGTAATCTTCCGATCATCTTCCGGTTATGTTCTATTCTTAAAATTGAGTTTATAAGAAAGGCTGAACCTAGCCTAAAACTAATTAAGGAGGTCAACCTATGGAACAGAAGAAGCATTTCAAAAATACCATTATCACCCTCTTAATGGTGGGTGCATTAGTTGGATTTGGGTATGGGGTGTCAACGGCAGTCAAGCATACCACCACACCGAATACAACCGTCGTAATGAATTCGGATATATCGATGGTTCCAGCAAACTTCAGCGAACTTGCGGAGAAGGTGCGTTCCGGAGTGGTCAATGTCCAGGTTGTCAAGAAGGTCAAAAACATTGGCTTTGGATTTCGTCAATTCGGGAACCCATTTGGAGAGAAGAATCCTTTCGGTGACTTCTTTGGGCCTTTTTTTGAAGGAAATCCGCCCAGGGACTTTGAGCAGCGAGGCGTCGGTTCAGGGTTTATTATGAGTCGAGATGGATATATCCTCACCAATAATCATGTGGTCGAAGACGCAGACCAGATTAAGGTAAAACTCGCAAATGGTAAAGAGTTTGGAGGCAAAATCGTTGGTCGGGATCCAAAGACCGATCTCGCTCTCATCAAAATTAGCAGTTCTTCAGATCTGCAACCTCTTACCCTGGGTAATTCAGATGAGCTAAAAGTTGGCAGCTGGGTCGTCGCCGTAGGAAGTCCATTTGGATTGGAACAGACGGTCACTGCGGGAATTGTCAGCGCCAAGGGAAGGGTGATTGGTTCCGGACCATACGACAATTTTATTCAAACAGACGCTTCGATCAACCCTGGTAATAGTGGTGGGCCCCTTATCAATATGAAGGGGGAGGTCGTGGGTATTAATACGGCCATCATCGCTTCGGGGCAAGGGATTGGATTTGCGATTCCAATCAACATGGCCAAAGAGATTGCTCCTCAACTTCAGGAGAAGGGACATGTCACCAGGGGATGGCTGGGAGTGAGCATCCAGGAAGTCACACCAGAATTGGCTAAATCGTTTGGTCTCAAAGAGAAAAAGGGAGCTCTGGTTGCCCAAGTGGTCTCAGGAAGTCCTGCAGGGAAGGCTGGAATCGAACAGGGGGATGTCATCGTAGAGTTTGATGGGAAAGAAATCACTGACTCTAAAGATCTCCCCCGAATGGTTGCATCCACTCCTGTTGGAAAGGCCGTGACCATTCAGTTAATAAGGAATGGGAAAGTTCTTGACCGACAAGTGAAGGTGGGTGAGATGGAGGAGAAAGTAGAAGTAGCGAAAACTCATTCTACTAAAAAATCCTTGGGAATCACCGTACAGAATGTCCCCCCTGAAATGGCAAGAGGTCTTGGTCTGAAAAAAGAGACAGGAGTGGTGGTCACTCTCGTTGAACCCGGAAGTCCTGCAGCCGATGCAGGGATTCAGACTGGAGATGTCATTCACGAGGTCAACCGCAAACCGGTTAAGAATGTGGAAGATTTTGTTCAGAAAGTTGAAAAGGCCTTGGATCAAAATAATGTCCTTCTCTTTCTTCAGAGAGGTCAAACCAATTTGTTTGCCGCCATAACACCGAAGTAAACTGATGGGCTTCCGATCGGAGATGCTAATGAGGCTCAAGTTCTCCTTCCTTCATTGGAGTAACAAGGATCACACCGATCGGGAGCTTTCTATTTATTTCGGTAATCGTCAGCGCTCAATTCGTCTCACCACTGTAAAGTAGGTGAAACAAACATACTATTCTCTATATTTAGTTCGCCTCAATAAAGATGATAGGCAAAAATAATTGCTCATACATATTGGGCATCTCTCCTCCAGCCATGGTGGGCGCTATGGCTCTTGGTTCAAGCGTAGAATAATGGTTCATGGGCAGCCTGATTTCCTGGCTACAAAGCAGATTAGTCCTGGTTTCAGCTTTGTTGCTTATTAAATTACATCTGACCACAGATCTTATCGAATTTGGCTTTTTGGAGGATTCTGTTTTTCTTATGGGTATTTAGGAAAAGGGAAAGAAGGTTCTTTGAATTAAAAGATATTTTGTATTATTAAAGAGAGACTGAGAATGGTTAAGGAGGCAAGAATGAAAAGGGATTTGATTTTTCCAGAAGGGTCTTGGGTTGCCTTGATTACCCCCTTTGACGATCAAGGAAAATTAGATATGGCTGGATTCAAGCAGTTGGTGGATTTTCAGAAGGATAACGGTACAAATGGCCTTCTCCTGATGGGATCGACCGGGGAGCCTACCTTCCTTTCTCAGGAAGAGAGGAGACTCATCATCGATGAGATGACACCTTATTGTAAAGGGAAAATTCCTGTTTTTTATGGAGTCACCTGCGGTTCGACATCGCAGACCCTTGAATTGGCCCAATATGCTCAGGAGAAGGGAGCGGATGGGATCATGCTCGTTGTTCCACCCTATGTCGCTCCTCCCCAAAGCGCTGTTTACCATTTTTTAAAAAGCGTCTGCCAGTCCGTTAATATTGCTGTGGCAGTTTATAATAACCCAGCCAGGGTCATTGTTAATATTGATCCCTTGACCATTATAACACTCTTCAGGGAATGTTCGAACCTCGTCGCCGATAAGGAAGCAGTTCCCAATGTAGCTCAATTAGCTTCTGTTTTGGAGGGGACAGAAGGGAAACTCAGGCTCCTCTGCTGTGATGCTCCCAATTATGCTTTAATCCTTCCCACCCTCGGAATGGGAGGCCATGGGACTGCAAATGTGACCGGGAATGTAGCTCCCAAGGAAATGGCTGAATTATCAAAACCTTGGAAAACATGGAATGACGTCCAAAAAGGGAGAGAGCTTTATTTCAAACATCTTCCTTTGATGGAAGCAGCCTATTCGGCAACGAATCCAGTTGCGATCAAAGCCATGGTTAAATTAATGGGACTTCCATCCGGTGATCCAAGGCCCCCTTTGCCAAGAATTGAAGGAGAGAAGCTGAAACCATTAGAAGAGGTGATCCGCCGATTTAAATTAAAGGAAAAATATGGTTTAATTTGATGGGAGCATTTAATGAGGGAACCCAATTTTAAAATTGCGAAGTTGGTGATCTCTGAAATAAAGGAGAGCATACTTTCTAATGTACTGTTTCAGAAAAAACTTTACATATTCTGTCATTCCGGACTTGATCCGGAATCCAGTGTTTTCATTCTGGATTCCTGCTTTCGCAGGAATGACAACTCTTAGTATCATTGTAAGGTGATTACTGTAACACTACACTAGCGACATCGGCGTTGACATCAATCATTTCAATTTTCAGGCGATTGATAACCTGACGGAGTCTTCCTTCGTTATACGTTTGTTTCTTTCCTTTTATGATGATTTTGACTTCTTTTTTTTGGCTGCTGCTTTCCGAATCATTTCATCCTTTTCAGGGGATATTCTTAAACTTAATGGCATCAGAAGTGCCCTCCTTTTTGTATCTCATTTTTTAAAATTGTATCGCAAATAAACAATCGAGTCACCCAAAAATAATATGGGGGGAAAATTCGATTAAGCTTTTACAGAAATCCTTTGGGTTTCTTGGGCTGGGGTTTTTCGGTGGGTGAAACCTTTTCTTCTCCCTTCCTGTCTTCCATTTTGAATCCCGACTCTTCGAGAATATATTTGTCATCCCCAGGATCAGGTTTAAACTCCAATTGGAGTCTCTTCGCTTCTGTGATGAAAGATCCCTTTTTCAATCGAATCTCTCCATCCGGCACAACCACAATCGCTGATTCTCCCTTTACAGGGCATCTCTGTTCGCAGAATCCACACCCATTACATTTGGAAGCAATGACAAAAGGACGCCGAAATCCTTCAACCGGTCTAAAAACAATCGCATTATAGGGACATATCTCATCGCAGATAAGGCAGAGCTTATTCTGAGCCCAAACCAAGCACATCTCTTTTCTGAGAATGGCTGTTCCCACTTTGGCATGCGTCTTTTCATCTAAAGAAACTGACCGGATCGCTTGGGTCGGACAGACTTTCCCACAAACATTGCAATTCTGATCACAGGGAGCCAATCGAAGATCCATCTTCGGAGTCCAAAGACCCGAGAACCCTGATTCCCAAAGACAGGGCTGTAATGTATTGGTTAAACAAGATTTCATACATTCCCCGCAACGGATACAGGTTCGCAAAAATTCTGTTTCAGGGATGGCACCTGGCGGCCGAATGAGTTGAAATTTGCTTTGCCTGAGAGTGAATGGAGTTTGTGTAGCCAAGAATCCCACCCCTACTCCTCCAGCCAATGAATAAAGAAATCCTCTCCGGGAAAAATTGATCGTTGAATATTCTCCCCCGATAGAAGAAAGAGAGGCAGGAAATGTGATCGCATTCTGCGGGCAAACTTTTGCGCACGTTCGACACTGGATACACTCAGGAAGATGGGTAGCCCTCGGGTCTTCGGGAATGGCTCCCATTGGGCAGGATTTTTGGCATTTTAGACATTCATTACACTCCTCACTCACCCGGCGTTTGAAAAGCCCAAGGGGCGATAAGAGGCTTAAAAAAGCTCCCAGCGGGCAGAGATACCGGCACCAGAAGCGAGAAACCAGACGATTGAGAAAAATGATCCCGCCAAAGATGAGAAGGGTGATGGCAGACATATAATAGACAGATTGAAAATAATGAAGGTATGATAAATTGGTCCATCCAAGGGCGATAAACAGGGGCCGCAACAAGTCAAGGATGAAATTGACCAGAGTAATCACCAATGGGTATATGAAGAATGTATAGAACCGAGTGAGAAGGGACATGGGATCCATGAGGAAAACGACAGAAAGACCGATCAATGCTGCCACAATAAAAATGATAAGCAAATAATATTTGACCCTTCGGAGATGGAGTTCCCATTTCAATCCCGACCGTTTTTTCTTCCTAAAAAAAAGAAGTTCCAGAAAGTCGATGGACACACCCATCGGACAAACATAGGCACAAAAGAACCTGCCAATCACCAGTGTCGCTCCAATGGTAACAAGGGACCAAAGAGCCCGGTTGATCACCTCCCTTGCTGCAAAAACCGCATTCATCCCTAAAAGGGGATCAAGACGTAAATAAATATCTGCGGGAAGCCAATCCGGCAGTTCGTAGGTGGCAAGAAAAAATAGAATGGAGAAAAAAAGGAGGGAGAGGGCCTGGATGACAGTCCTCATACTTTCTCCTTAAAGATTTTGAGCTGGTCGATGTCGATCTTTCCCAAACCGCGCTGATGAGTGATCAAGAGATGTTCTACCTGGCGGCCTTTGAAATTTTGACCATACCAAGGGACAATACTCACTCCATAGGAATCCACGGCAACGGGATCAATTCCAGCGATGACGAGGTTGGGTTTCGTCACTGTGCCAGGACCTCCAGGGCCACCCGAAGTCAAGGCTCTCGTCGCATCCAAAATAGTCAGCTGCGGTTTGATCACGCTGGCCAGGTCTGCTAGCGCTTGATTCATATTGTACCGGGAGTGAAAACTCTCACGGTCCCAGATTAGGCCCATCAGACCTTTAATCCCCATGCTGACCCCTGTCGCAGAATGGGATTTGGCTACGGGGATATTGATCAGGATCGTTGAGCTATCTAAAATCTCTTTCATGACCTCTACACGCTCCAAGGCTTTTCCTTGGGGTATTTTGATCTCTTGAAAAAATTTTCTCTCTTGAAGCGTGAGAACGTGGACACCTGGAATATTTTTACAGGCATCCCGGATGCCGGTCCTCTCAAGGCAAAGTTCTGGACGATGAAGTGTATGATCTAAGACTAAAACCTGTTGGGCCCCCGCATTCATGCAACCCTGGGCCACGGTGGCAACCACCAGAGGATGCGTTGTCGCACCGAACTCAGGGGTTCTGGTAAAGGACATGTTGGGTTTGAGGATGACGCGTTGCCCCTTTTTGACGAAATGGGAGATTCCCCCAATGGCTTCTAATGCTTTTTTCGTAGCCGCCACAGGTTCACCAGAAATGACAGCCAAGTCATATTCTTCTCTTGCTTGCAAAAAGGGAGGATTTCTCGAAAGAGCCAATGTGGCTCCGACCATCGCCGTTTTCAAAAACGTTCGTCGTGTCACCATTTGGTTATGTTTGTTCACGATAATTCCTTTCCCATATTATTTTATCTCTTTGAAAAAGGTTATCTAATCCCCCTATGTCCCCCTTTGTCAAAAGGGGGATATATTTTTCCTCCCTTTGGCAAAGGGAGTAGGGGAGGGATTTTAAAAAGTTTATTTCAAACCACTAAATTGATATGTAGAATTTATAAATTCCATTCGATTCATTCGCTATTATTCGTTTTGTATTCTATGCTATAAATTCCTTTGGAACCTCTCTTAACCGGACCACATCTCGGATCTTCTTCGAAACGTTAAATCCCTCAGCGCACTTCACCCGGCACAGGGAACAATCCTCACAAACCCGCTCAGGAAGATTTAAAGAAAGGATCAACTCTTGGGCAAGGGCAAGGTTTCGATAGTCGTATGTATACATATAGGCACGCATCAAATCAGGGATCGGGAGCTTTTCCGGACAGGGTCCGATACATTGCCTGCAGCCCTGGCAGTATGATCCCTGAAGGGAGGCCTCTTTCTGCAATTCCATTTTTTCGGATTCGGTGAGGGTCAGATCTTCCATAACGGAGAGGTCTGTTTCTAAGTGGTCAAATGTGGTGAATCCGGGAATAACGGTATGGACGTTCGGATCCTGAAGAATCCATTTCAGTGAAGCCTTAATATTTTTTACGGTCGGTGATTGCTGAAAGGCTCCCCGAATCGCTTTCATCCCAATAATTCCAATCCCCGCTTGAGAGGCTTTGGCAATGGCATTTCCCACTTCGGCATAATGTTTTTGCTTAAAGTTATAAGCGGTGAGAATAACATCGTATGCTTTTGAGTCCGTTGCAGCATGAATGACTTCGGGTTCATTCATGTGGGTTGAAATCCCTGTGAATCGAATTTTCCCTTCCTTTTTCGCCTTCTCCATAGCTTTTAATACTGGTTCATAAACAACTGATTCTTTTCTGGAAACACCGTGGGAGTGGAGGATATCCACATAGTCCAATCCCAAACGCTTGAGACTGATATCAAGTCTCCGAAGAAATTCTTCTGTGGTGGCTCCTTCTGTGTAAAGACCCTTTGCTCGATCCTGGGGAAGATTAATCTTAGAAGCAATGAAAAAAGAATCTCTGGGCCGTCCTTTTATGACTTCGCCAATCGTCTCTTCATTTCGGCCTTGCATGTAGCCATGGGCCGTATCCAGAAGTAACACACCCGAATCCAGAGCCGCTCGGATGAGGTTCGGGTTATCGGTAAGCATCACTCCCATATTAATCACAGGGAGCTTGAGCCCGGTCTTACCAAGTGTACGATAGACAAACTTTTTTTGTTTTCCCTTCGCCTCAACAACTTTAATCTCCTGTTTCATATCGATCGGAGGAAGAAAAAATAACCCCCCTACCCCAGCCAATGTTGACTTCATGAAATCTCTTCTACCGATCAATTTTTTCCCCATGCCTTCTCCTCTTTCTCCCCCAGCATCATGGTCCCACCTCACCCCTACCCTCTTCCCACCAGAGAGGGAAAGAAGGGGAGTTTCTATTTGTTTCTATCTGTTATTACTTTATATAGTCCTTCCTCAAAGAGTCTCAGATATTTCTGTCGAAGAAGTGGATCATTAAGGCTAAGTATACCCCATAGGTGTCTTCCTTTCCAGTGAAGGTCAACTTCTCCATGGTAAGGATCCGATAGAGTGTATCGGCCTTCCACAAAATCCTTCCTGAGACTTCTTGTTTGTTGGATATATTTCCGGACCATCTCCTCACACTCACTCTTATCCACACCTTCTATGACAAAGAGCTTAAATTTCACTCCGGGAAGTTCGTAATCGACAGTGAAGCTGGAATGCAAGAAAGAATATCCTAAAAAGTTTTTGGCAATAAATTTCTCTGAATTTTTGACCTTACCCTCTTCTGGGAAAAAAGCCAATATGGAAGGAAGTGTTCCCTTTTCTCTTAAATTTTCCGAAACCTTTTTTGCAATGGTGAGAAGGATCTCCTGGTTTTCGGCTCCGATATTGTAACTACTTATTTTGACATAGTACGGACCGGTCAAAAAGTTAAGAACATTACTTTCAATGTACCCCTGAATTCCAATATTGATATAGTTTGCACTTGGAAGACGCTCTTGACTATAGATGCCGAAGGCGTGGATTGGGGTTTTATGGCGATAGACATCAACAGTAACAGAGGCCTTTTTTTCATTTTGATATTCTGCCACCTTCAACTCCTCAAAATCATAAAACAAACAAAGGTCCGCCGCTCCATCGATGTATTCATAAAGAGTTTGAGGCATAAAGGTCTGGATTTCTCCTGATTGTTTCCATCCGGATATCTCAGGGAACTTAAATTCTTTGCCGTGGACCACTGCGCTCAAAGATAAAATGATCAATACTAAAATCACACTAATCCTTTTCATGATCTCACTCCCTTTCCCTTTGTACTATCATTGTAACACAACAAAAGAAAATTTCTTTTTTACGGTTCTTTTAGCTTTGGCGCAAGTGTTTTTCCTCTCTTGAATATAACTTCTCCCTATCCCTACCCCTTTTAACTCCCCCTTCCCCTTCTTAACCTAAGAGGGGAAACATAAGGAGCGTCAATGAATGGAATGATGTCATTAGGAACAGGATAATCCTTTAAAGAGTTTGTAAGAATTCTTTTGATTTTAAGATGACAAGGGATTATGATTACTCCGAATGGGAGAAAAACTTCTATGAAACCAATTCTGATCATCGAAGATGAAAAAGACATTATTGATCTGGTCGAGTACCATCTAACGAACGCCGGGTTTTCAGTGCTCAAAGCACTGGAAGGGCCTTCTGGATTGGAGCTGGCAAAGAAAAATCGGCCGAACCTTATTATTTTAGATCTGATGCTCCCGGGAATGGATGGCAAGGATATCTGCAGATCGCTTAAATCAAATCCACTCACTCGATCGATTCCCATTCTGATGCTCACGGCAAAGGCAGAAGAGGTCGACCGGTTGATCGGCTTTGAGATTGGAGCAGATGATTATGTCACAAAACCCTTCAGCCCGAGAGAGTTGGTTCTCAGGGTAAAAGCCATTCTTCGCAGGAGAGAAGCTCCTGATGAAGGTGAAAAATCCATCCGGGTGGGTGATTTATTGATCGACATTGACCGCCATCAAGTTTCCCTTAAAAAGAAATCTATCCCATTGACCTCCACGGAATTCAAACTGTTGGTAGAACTTGTCAGACTGAGAGGGCGTGTTCAAACACGCGAACGTCTTTTGGATAAGGTCTGGGGGTATACGTATGAGGGATATGCACGAACTGTTGACACCCATGTCCGGCGATTGAGAGAAAAACTTGGTCCATCGGGAAATTTGATTGAAACTATTCGTGGGGTGGGATACCGATTCCGAGAGGAAGAAGAATGATGACTCGGTTTCAATGGAAATGGATGCTTGCCTTTGTCTTCCTCTTCATTCTCTTCCTCCTCATCCAAGGGTATCTGACTTATTCTCTCAATAAATCCTTTCTCTTTGCCTCCTTGGTCGGTCTCTCCATCGTGTTCTGTATCGCCTTTCTCCTTCTGAAATCTTTTATGCAACCCTTGAATGATTTGATGAACATCTTAAAGCGTTTAACGATTAATCATTTGAACGTAGATGTTCCGATCGATTCTTCCAAGGATGAATTTCGTCGCCTCGCCAAAACCATGAGTGAGATGGATGCTCAGCTCAGAAATAAGATTGAAGAAGTTTCCAAAGAAAAAGACTACCTCCAAACCATCCTAAAAGGGATGGCAGAGGGTGTTCTCGTCGTGGATGAAAATAGCCGGATCATCATGATCAATGATGCCTTACAAAAACTATTCTCTCTCTCTACAGAAATTGTCGATAAAACCCCCTTAGAATTTATCCGTCATGTCGATTTAGAGAGGGCCATTCAGGAAGCGATTCGAGAGGGTAAAAATGCATCGTTCGAACTCATCCATCCTTCCTCTCCGAACAGGATCTTTGAAGTTAATGTGGTGGGTATCTCCCCTTCTTCTCCAGAAAGGCATAAAGAGGCAAATGGGAGGAGAGGGGCGATTGCCGTTTTCCACGACATCAGCCGATTGAAAGAGTTAGAGAAGGTTCGCCAAGATTTTGTGGCCAATGTTTCTCATGAACTGAGAACTCCTCTGACTACTATGAAAGGCTATGCAGAAACACTTTTGGATGGGGCCTGGAAAGAGGAAGTGGCATTTCAATTTGTACAGATTATCAATAGGCACACGGATCGACTTTCAAAAATTGTTGAAGACCTGCTGACCCTATCGAAAATCGAATCTAAAGAGTTTCAATTAAAAATCGAAAGGATTTCGATTCTGGAATTGATTGACGATGTTTTCGACTTCGTCGAGGAATTCGCACATAAAAAAAAGATCAACCTCTCCAAGGAAAAAATCGCTCCTTCTTTAACATTGGATGCGGACCGAAAAAATCTGGAGCAAGTTCTCATCAATCTTTTAGACAATGCCATTAAATATGGCCGTGAAGGAGGTGAGGTCACGGTCTCCGTGATTGAAAAACCAAAGGAAATTCAATTTTCGATCAGAGACAATGGAATAGGAATCCCCAAGGAAGAGCTCACCAGAATTTTCGAGCGCTTTTATCGGGTGGATAAAGGAAGGTCTCAGGAATTAGGAGGAACTGGCCTCGGACTTTCTATCGTAAAACATTTAATTACAGCCCACGGGGGTCAAATATGGGCAGAAAGTCAACCCGGGGAGGGATCAACTTTCTGTTTCACCTTACCAAAAGTAAACCCCGTTAGAAAGTCTTCTACTTTCTAACGAGAAGGCTCACACGTGGCATTAAACCCTATGTTCGCTGAAAAAAGGAACAGCCATCATCCCCGCTGCGAGCAGCGGGGCTTTCTAACGGGGTAAAAGATTAGAATGGGAAAACCATCTTCATCCATTTTCCCCAAATCTTCCATTTTTCCAATGTTCCATTATTTCGTGAATACTAAAGGTTCTGAAGTGAATCTTTAACCTTATCGAAATCTGCCTCAGCGATATGAACGACGAAAATGGACTCCTGGGCGTCTTCCATGGCGGAACCGTAGATATAATCAATATTGACATGGGCTTCGCTGATTCTTTTGGCCACTTTCCCAAGCATTCCAGGTTGGTTCACCAGTCTAAATACTAATATAGAATCCGTATCCACCATATATTTTGCTTTCATCAATACTTTTTCGGCCTCTTTGGATTTGTCAACCAGAAGTCGGATCAGGGAATAGTCTGAAGAATCTTTTAAAATACCCCGATAACTCTCGGCCAAGGCAATTCTTCTTCCCGTTTTTTCCCTCATGTTATAGAGCTCTTTTACAGAATCTTTTGCATTTTGAATGCTCATCGCCAAAATATTAATATTTTCTGCCTTCAATACATCACAGAGCTTTGAAAGCTCACCGGGTGCATTTGTCAAAATCACTGAAAGTTGTGTTCTTTTTTCCATCGAACCCTCCTATCATTAATTCAAAACTTGAATGCAAGATAACAGATCACTCCCTCCAGGTCAAGGATGATGGAAATATATTTAAAATTCACAAGAATTTCATTTTTCTGTCACTTTTCTGTCACAAAGGGGAGTTAATATTGGACCTATGCCGAAATGGTTACTGAGCGATCTACATATTCATACCACATTCAGTGATGGGGATGTTCCGATAGATGAACTCATCAAAACCTATGGGGAGGTTAGGTTCGATGTGATTGCCATCACGGATCACCTCTTCGATACGCAATCAGCAAGAAGCCTCGAAATTCATGAGGAAGGGAAGTCCGTTAAGAACATAGAGACCTATTTCAAGAAGATCGATGAAATTTCCCGTTGGGCAAGGGAAGCTTACGACTTATTAGTCATTCCAGGTCTCGAAGTCTGCAATTTACTGGAAGATTATCACATTCTCGGTATTGACTTAAAGGAAGCCATCAACCCGAACCAAGATGCAGAAAGGGTCATCCAAGAAATCCACCGCCAGGGTGGATTAGCCATTGCCTCCCACCCCCCTCTTAAACTTTCTTACTTTATCAATGGAGACAGGGAGTCAATCCATCGACATCCTCTTCATCTATGGAAACATCGAGACAGGTATGCAAATAAAATCGATGCATGGGAGATTGCAAATCGTGAGGACCTTTTTGGAAACGTGGGTCTCGAAAGATTTCCATATATTGCCAATTCCGACTTCCATAAGTCTCATCACATCTATTCTTGGAAATCGATGATTTACGCTGAAAAAGAGAAGGAAGCGATTAAGAAAGCTATTATTGAGAAAAAAGTGGCCCTTTTCTTTTATGGCAAAGTAAAGGAAACGGAAAAACTTTTTCAACTCATACCACTCAATGATATTACCCTTATTCAGGAGGATGATATGAAAGTTATGGCGGGGGCCAAGATTTTGATTGTCGATGATGAAAAGGACCTTGTGGATATGCTGGCCTATCATCTTGAAAGAAAGGGGTACAAAACCATCAAGGCTTATGATGGTTATGAAGCATGGGAGAAGATTGAGTCAGAATTGCCTGATCTTCTTATTCTCGATCTGATGATGCCAAATCTTGATGGCTGGGAGCTCTGCCGATTAATCCGTCGAAGTCAGAACAAGTCTGTGAAGGAGATGGGGATATTGATTCTGTCCGCAAGGGCTATGCAAGAGGACCGAGTTTACGGGCTTGAGATCGGGGCGGATGATTATCTTATCAAACCTTTTTCACTAAATGAGCTGATCCTCAGAATAGAAAAATTGGCAGAGAAAAAAGGGGCAATCACTCAATTGAAGGAGGAGGTTGAATCCCTTCAATCTTCAATCGAAACAAAAGAATCAAACCTCAGAAGAATTGCTCATGATCTCAAATCCCCTCTCATTTCTATTGGATTCTCTGCCAAAAGAATACTCCGAAAGGCACAGAATGAAGAAACCTCTGGGGCTCTTAAAACGATCTTTGAGAGCAGTCTCCACCTGACCCAATGGATTGATGAGACTCTTTTCTTTCGTGATCTCTCTAAACCAAAATGGCAAGAACAGATAAAAGAGGTGGATGTCAAATCACTCGTCCAACAAACCATTGATCTACTAAAAGAGAGCGCCTCAGAAAAGAGTATCGAAATTGAATTCAAAGCCTCTCTGTCTACCTTAAAAATACCTTGCCATGAATTATTGATGGTTCGGGCATTGGTGAACCTCCTATCGAATGCATTAAAATATACACCCAGAGGGGGAAAGGTGGAGGTGGCTCTGATAACCTATTTAAATAAGAGGGGCAATGGGGTGATGGAAATCTCTTTTAAAGATAATGGAATCGGAATCTATGAAGAAGATTTGGAGAAAGTTTTCGAACCTTATTATAGAGGGAAGAATATCTCAACGGAGGAAGGAAAAGGGTTAGGACTCTCCTTTGTGAAAGAAGTCATAGAGTTGCATGGAGGAAAAATTTTAGTACAAAGCGAACTCAAAAAAGGAAGCACTTTTTCTATTCTGTTACCCATTAAAAATGTCCCCCAGGAAGAGATTGAGAGAATCTATCAGGAGGCACCCCCTCACTCAAACCATTAATCCATATTCTATTATCCCTCTTCATACGACCTTCCTTCATCACGAAATCGATATCCCACCCCCCGGATCGTTTCGATAAATTCACCCATCGCACCGAGTTTTTCTCTTAATCGCCGAATATGCGTATCGACGGTTCTCGCATATCCTTCATAAGTATACCCCCATACCCTGTCCAACAAATTTTCACGCGTAAAGACTCGGCCTCTTCTTGAGGCCAGTTCAAAAAGAAGTTTGAATTCGGTATGAGTTAATCGAATGGACTTTTTATTGACAGAAACATGATGCCTCTCGACATCGATCAGAAGATTTCCAATCTGAATCAATTTTTCAGCCTCTATTGGAGATTCTTTTCTTTGTAAAATAGCTTTAACCCTTAGAACAAGCTCCCGCGGGCTGAAGGGCTTGGTGACATAATCCTCCGCACCCAATTCAAAACCTACAATGCGATCTAATTCTTCCGTTTTCGCCGTGAGCATCAAAATAGGAATCTTTCGGGTCAGCGGATTGGCTTTAAGTGTCCGGCAAAAGTCCTTTCCGTCCATATCCGGAAGCATCAAATCCAGAATAATAAGGGATGGGCGCAATTTTTTTACTTGCTCCAACGCAGAAGAGCCATCAGGCGCCGATGCTACAGGAAACCCCGATTGTTTGAATTGGTATTCAACCAGTTCAGAGATATCTTTTTCATCTTCAACAACTAAAATGGGATTCATATTGAAATGCTCTCCTTAAACCGATTGCCCCCCAGAGGTGGAAGAAGAAAAATAGGTTTTTAGATTATCCTATCTATGTTACAAATAAGTTTCATTTGTCTTAATTTTTTGTTAACCCTTTCTCGATGTAACTCAACAAGGGTATTTTTCGCCTAAAATTCACACCCTCTCCATCATCCTGTCACTCTTCGATTTTATATTCAACCCATGAAGCTATTTAAGAAGGTGGCGGACGCCATCATCAAAATGATGATTCCTTTTGCCATTCTTGCTTTAATGTTTGGCCTGGCAAAAATATTTCTTGACCTGAGAGGGATATTCCAGAGCCGCAGTATCACATGGGGATTTAATCTCCTGGTGACCAATATTCTCTCCATGTTTATCATCATCGAGCTTCTTCGGAGCATTATTGAATATTTTGAAATCCATCGAGTGAGGATAACCTTTATCATAGATGGTGCTTTAGTCTTCATTCTCAGAGAGATGATGATTGGAATTTATGAACATAAGATCGAGGCTTTTGAAATGGTTTCTCTGGCATTTCTCTTTCTCAGCATCGGTATCATCAGAATGTTAGCCATTGTTTTTCCACCTAAGCCAAATAAGGATGAATAGAATGTTATCAGATAAATTCGAAGAGATGATTATCACCGCTTTTTTATTAATAGGAATTTTTCTTATGGTCATGCACTGGAAATGAATTTTTTATAACTTTCACAAAAATGTCATTTAAACTTAACGCTTTTGTCATATTCAAATTTTAATATGGATATGTTTTTGAGGCCGACCATGGGGAAAACAATTAGGAGGTAAAGAAACCGTGAGCGAGGAAAGAAAGATTTCGAACGTAGCTAATTTAGCACAAAAAAAATTAATGGGACCAGATCAAAAGGTAGAAGAATTAATCATGGACTGCATCCATCTCCAACAGGAAATCGGTTTGCTTACCCCCATTGTTCTATTCCTCTCACCTTCGTTTAACATACAAAACACGATGGAACCCGAAATGTCCAACTTGGGGAGGTTAAAGATTAGAGACAAATTGGAGCAATTTAGTAGTCCAGGAAAAATCAAATTCGAATATCTATTGAGTATCAGAGAATTAGAAAATAAATTGGGCAATCTTGCAGAATTATTGGAAGAGGAAGAATTTGACCTCAATAAATTTAGGTGTCGGTTAACTGAAGATCAGTATGATTGGTTGGTCTCACATAAAAAGGAAATTAAGAAACACCTGAGAGGAATTGAACTAAAATAAGGAGATAAAATGGGAATGGGAAACCTGGCAAAGTCCAAGGTCTTATTCATATGCGTTTACAACAGCGCCCGGAGCCAAATGGCAGAGGCATGGCTCAATCATCTATGTGGGGATTTCTTCGAAGCAGAAAGCGCAGGTCTCGAGCCAGGGAACCTCCTCCCGATGGCGATTGAGGTGATGAAAGAAATGGGGATCGATATTTCTCACAAAAAAACAAGAAGTGTCTTCGACCTCGTGAAGGCAGGAAGGATTTTTTCTTATGTCATCACGGTCTGTGATGAGGCAAGTGCAGAGCGTTGTCCCATCTTCCCGGGTATTGCAAAACGATTACACTGGAGCTTTCCCGATCCCGCTGCCGTCACGGGGACAGGAGAGGAAAAACTCGAAAAAGTGAGGAAGATCAGGGATGATATTAAATCTGCCATAGAAGCATGGTGCAATGAGATGAAAACAAAAAAAAGTTCGGATTCTTAATTTTCGGTGGGAGAGGAGAAAATGACTATTAAAAAACCTATTCGAAGACAGGAGAAAAACTCAGACTCCTTGGAGGAGTCAAACGGCTTTACCCCCCCAAAGGAGAAGGACGTCGAAGCTATTCACAATTCCAAGTTCGAGGGGGGAGCCTACTTTGAGGCAGTCGTTGATATGGAGGAGTGGTTTTAAAAATGGATAGGAACTCTATACGAGGGTTGGAATCCCTCAGCCCAAAATGAGCTTCTTGTAGTGGTCGTGGAAATAGTCGCCAATCCGCCTCACCCGAACCATTTCTTCATCGCTCAGAGGTCCGAGATCCAGGGCCTTAAGCGCTTCACGCATTTGCTGGGTGTTCTTGGGTCCAGTGATACAGACATCCACCATCGGATGGGTCAGCACAAACCGATAGCAGTCTGCTCCCTTCAGAGGTGCCTCACCCGGCGGCATCTTTCTTGGATTCAAAAGGTCACCCCAGCGGGTTGCTGTATAAGCAACGAGTCCAGGCCCATTCGGGACCGCCATTATAGGCCTCCATTGGAGCACCATAGCTTGAGCCAACGCCCAGGCGTCCTACGCTCAACCCTGTGCAACCTAAGATCCGTTGTTGATTGAAATCCACCTCACATCCCTCCTTTTTGGAAGCTGCGTCGACTTTGAAC